>DATLYH010000302.1:0-2872 GCA_035575035.1 Gemmataceae bacterium | reverse complement strand
CCCGCCGATCGTCGCCCCCACCGCCCCGCCGGCCGCGATCCCTTCCGGGGTGTGCGACCCGGCCGGGTCGGGCGTCGGCAGGTCGTGGAAGAACTGCTCCCGGTGTTTGTCCGAGCAGACCACGGCGAGCTGATCCTTGGTGAAGCCGGCATCCAGGAGTTTCCTCACGGCCCGGTCGGCCTGACCCACCGTGCGGAAGACCCCGACGCGAAAGGGTTTCTCAGTGGGTTGGTGTCTCATGGTTCCTCATCCTTTCTCTCCGCCTCTTTTTCCTCACTTCGAGGGAGTAGGCGGAAGAATTTGCTCCCCTCTCTGCCCGAAGAAAGGTAAGGTGGAAGCGGCTCAGATGAGCCCGCTGGTTCCTTCAAGGGAAGATGTGCAAGTCTCGTGCCGGCAGGGGCTTGGGTGGAAAGCCCGGCGGAACGGCACAGGACTTGCGAACCTCTGGTGGGGACTGCGCAGTCCCTCACCCCTTTCCTTTTTCCCGCGGGAGGAAAGGAGCAGGAGTGAGGGACGCGGATGAGCGGCCGGTGTCAACCGGCCGGTTCATACCCGGTGTCAACCGGCCGGTGTCAACCGGCCGCTCGCCAAACAGGCACCGCTGAAAGGGAGAAGTTATGCCGCAGAAGATTCAGACCCAGGCGTACTACGGCGACTCCAACGACCTCCGCGAGTTGATGGCCAACGTCGGCGGCTGGGCGCAGAGTTGGGACGACATCCTTTGGTATCTGGAAGTGGTCGCTCCCCACAACAACGAATTCTCCCGGACAGATGAGCAGGCCCTCATCGGTTACATCCAGCAGCTGATGCGGAATGGGGCCCGGTTCACGACCGACTTCCGCGAGGTATACCAGCAACTCACCGGCGTCCCCTGTCAAGACCCGCCGCTGCCGGAGAACGCCCTGCTGCGGCTGCACCTGCGCAAGGTGGCCACCAAATGGCTGGAAGGGTTGCACTTCCCCGCCAGCAAGGAAGATGTCCTGGAGCGGGCCAAGGCCAATCACGCACCGCCGGAATTGATCCAGCTCCTACGGCAACTCGAAAAGCCGCGCTACCCGAGCATGGGGGCCTTGCTCCAGCGCCTCTGCGACAAGGCCCGGGGGCGGGGTTGACCAAGGAGCCGGCACACGCTGCGTGTCTGCTTTAGATCATGTAGTACCACGCCTCCTTGCCGTTGGCCGGCTGCTCGCGGCGCGGGCAGGTCGGGCAGAGGTCGTCGCCGAGCAGGTCATAAGCGTGGCGCACGGCATCGAGGGTGCTCGACCAGGTGTGGGCCAACTCGCGGAAGATGCGCTGCGGGCCGAGGTGCTCGGCCAATCCGGTGGCCCGCAGCGCTTTCATCAGATCGCGGCGGACCCCGCACAGCAGCACCACCAGTCCGCGCCCCTCCAGCCGGTGGATGAAGCCCTCCAGCAGCGCCAGGCAAACGGCGTCGGGATTGCGGGCCCGCTTCAGCCGCAGGATCACCACGCGCACTCCGTCCCGTGCCCGCTGGTCGATGGCGGCCAGGTGCCCTTCCAGCTGCGGCGCCGAGCCGAAGAACAATTCCCCCTCCAGGTTGAAGATGAGAATCCGGCCGCAGGGCACGTCGCCCGGCATCCGCTCGCGCACCACCCGCTCCGGCGTCAGGGTCAGCTCGGTCAGATGGACCCGGGCTGCCCGCGGCACATAGAGCACAAACGACAGGAAGACCCCAATCAGGATGCAGAACTCAACCGAGACGACGACGGCCGAGATCGCCGTTGCCAGAACAATCCCCATGTCGAAACGCGTGGCCCGCAGGTGGTAGGCCAGCTGCTGCCGATCGACCAGCCGCCAGGCTGTCACCATCAGGATGCCGGCCAGGGCCGCATACGGGATGTACGAGGCCAAGGGAGCGAACAGCAGCAGTGTCACGGCCACCGCCGCCGCCGCGAAGACCCCCGACCACTGCGTCACTGCCCCGGACTGTTGGTTGACCGCCGAGCGCGTCAGCGAGCCGGAGCCGGGGAAGCAATGGAAGAAGCTGCCGACTAGGTTGGCCAGTCCCTCGCTCAGGCATTGCTGGTTGATGTCGAGTTTCTGCCCCGTCCGGGCCGCGATCGCCTTGGCCATGGCGAGCGCTTCCAGCAAACCCAGCAAGGCGATGGCCAGGGCGCTGCCCGCCAGGCCGCGCACCTCGGCCCAGTCGGCCGAGGGGACGCCGAACGACGGCAGCCGGGCCGGAATGTCGCCGACCACCTGCACGCCGCGCTGGTCAAGGCTAAACACCCCGACTGCCGCCGCCATGACGATCACCGCCAGCAAAAACTCCGGCAGACGCCGGCCGAGCCGGTCCCCCAGCCAACGCAGGCCGGCCACCAGGAGGATCGTCCCCAGCCCGACCGCGACGGTCCAGCCGTTGATGTCGCCAGGGTGGGAGATGGTCAGCCAGAAGCGCTTGAGGAAGTGGTCGCCTGGCTGGCCGCGGGCCGGCAGCCCGAGCAGGTTCTTCAACTGGTCGAGCACCAACAGCACCGCCGCCCCCGCCGTGAAGCCGACGATCACCGCCTGCGAGACGTACCGGCTCAGGTCGCCGAGACGCAGCAACGTGATACCGGTCTGAATAAATCCGACCAGCAGCGACATCATCACGGCCAGGGCGACCAGGCGCTCGGGGTTGGCCGGGTCGGCCAGAGGGGCCAAGGCGCTGAGCAGGGCGATAGAGATGGCGTTGGTCGGGCCGTTGATGAGCTGCTTGGAGGAGTCGAAGAGGGCGCCGACGGCCGTCATCACAATGGCGGTGTACAGGCCGTACTGCGGCGGCAGGCCGGCGATGGTGGCGTAGGCCATCGCCTGCGGCACCGCCACCGCGGCCACGGTCAGGCCGGCCGCCAGGTCGAGGCGGAAGGCG
>DATLYH010000301.1:0-10867 GCA_035575035.1 Gemmataceae bacterium | reverse complement strand
CCGCCACATCTCTTCCAGTACCCGGGAAAGACTGGCGCCGCCAAAGTAGGGCATGCAGACGACCCGCAGGCCCGCCCGGGCATCCTCATGAACCGAGTAAATGGGCACGATGTGCGTGTGCTGGAGTTGTGCCAGGGTCTGCGGCTCACTCCCCTCGGCGTTGGAGACCTTGAGCACGACCGGCCGATCCGCCAGGTCGGACTGTTCCGCCAGGAACACCCGGGCGAACGCCCCTCGGCCAAGCTCGCGGCGCAGGTAAAACCCAAACACCTCATCGCCGACCTCAGGCAGACGCAGGGAGCAGCCCTGACGGCCGCTCGCCCCGCCGAGCGAGTGGAGCATGTTGTGGCGGGAGAGCAGCGCGGCCAGGGAGTCTCGGTGTTCCGGGAAGCGCTGCTCGTACTCCCGGAGGCTGGGTTCCTCGCCATGCAGCCGTCGCTGAAGGAACTCCTGAAAGATCAGGCTACAGGCGTCGGGATCAGAGTGGGGATCGGCGGGCCAGTTCTTCAGCATCTCTTCCAGGCCGACGGGATCGCCCGATTCCCAGCGGGCCTGATGCTCGCGGAGCAACTCGCGCTTCTGGCTGCGGACCTCCGCGAAATCCGACCCCAGCAGGCCCGAGCCGTCTCCCAGAGCGAACACCGCATCCGAAGGATTCTTAGCCATGCCTTTGCTCGCGCTTGAGCCGTAACCGAAGTCGCCCGATTTCAGGGAATGTCAAGGAGCCCGAACTCGGGCGGGTTCGGCGGCGGGCGGCCTCTGAAGGGCCCAGACGCCCCCCAGCGCCAGGGCGATCAGGGCCAGCTCCCATCCCCACAGGGCGGGGGTCGGGGAACCGGCGTCAGGCGTCAGGAGACAGGACTCAGCAGGAGAAGCCTCGTCCTGCGGTGCCGGTCCCGCCTCCTCGTCGCGCGGCGGTTGACCGCCGACTTCCGAGCCCTGGTCCTCGCCTTCTGCTTCCGGTTTCCCGACGCTTGACGCCTGAGGCAAGGCGCTCTCGGAGGACGAATCGCTGAGCGGACCGCCGGCTTCGTGCTCCGCCTCGCTGTCATGGGTTCCTTCCGGAAGCAGGGGCGGAGATGCCGGGGGCTCGGGCACCACCAGAAGGTAGTTCCACCAGCCATCGCTGCTGAGGGCGGCGTCCACGGCGTACTGGAGCGAGCGGGTGAGATGCTGCAAGCACTCCACGATGTGGCGGGTCAGGTCCGAGTACGAAGGCTGTCCTTCCGCCTCGCCGGGCAGGTCGTTCGTTTCACTGCCGCCGTAATCTCCCAGATCGGTCAGGATGGCGAGCTGGAGCAGATTCGCAAGCAACGAAGGGGAGGACATCTGAAGGGTCAGGACGGGCCGCGCGGAAGAGACCGGCAGGCTGAGGCTGTCGCCGACGCCGCCGAGCGGACGATCGCCCAGTACCAGCAACGACACCAGGGGAACGCCCGGTGCAGCGGCCAGCCGCGGGCCGGGGTTCGTGGTCCCCAGCCCGGCAGCGAACACGACCGTATCACTCGCTGCCCCCTCGGCCTGTGGAGGGAGCACGACCCGGGGAACCGGCGGGGGCGTCTCCGGCAGGGGGGCGTTCGCCAGGCGTAGCTGGATTGCCGGCGCCGGCCCGGACGTCAGCGGCGGGGCATTGTCGCCCGCTCCGCCGAGGGCGAGGCTTAGCTGATAAGCCGCCTCGCGCGTCCCCTCCTCTCCGCTGCTCTCCCCCAAGGAGAAGGAGGCCGAGTCGGAACTCTCGCTGACAATACCGATCACGTAAATACCCGGGTCCAGTTGGGTCCTGAGATCGTCGCCCGATTCCCGGGTCGATGCCGGCACCGGGTTGCCCTGGCTGTCCAGGAGGGTCAGCCGCACACCGGCGGGAAGGTCGTCTCCCTTGAGAACAAAGATGTAGTTCTGGTGTTGCAGGACTTCGAACTGGTAATAGTCGGCGCGGTCGCCCCCTCCCCCCGCTGCCGGAGAAATGGTCCCGGTCAACATGACAGTCGCCTCCAGCTCGCGGGGAAAGAGAAGACCCAGAACCTGGGGAGCGGTCGGATCGCTGTTGGGCTCACGGTCCGACCAGAGGGTGGCCGTATCCGCCGTTTCCCTTGTTGGGTCCTGGACGGTGAACCGGACCACATAGTCGCCGGCCGGTCCGTCTCCGCGCAGGGGATTGTCCGCGAGGTCCGTCAACCCCAGCGCCCCGGACAGATGAAGCGTGTGGGCGCCATTGGGCAGGCGGTCGAGCATGAGGAACTGGGCTTGGTTGGCCGCTGGGTCGTAGGCTTCCATCCGCGGCAGATAGCGGCGGCCGGAGGCGTCCTCGATGTAAACGGAGGCAACCTGGCCCGAGGCGGTCTGTTGGAACGCCTGATAGGCTAACTGTTGCAGGTTGACTGGCTCGCTGAACTGGACGGTGAAGCGGGTCAGCGGGGTGGTGAGGACTGCCCCTTGCTCCAGCGAGACGGCGACGACCTGGGGCGGCTCGTTGTCCGGCCGGACCGCCAGGTTCAGGACATAGTGGCCCAGCACCCAGCCAATCGCGCCGCTGTGCGGGTCGTTGGGGTCAAAGACATCGCCGACGCCGGGCGCCCGGCCGAGCGCGGCCTCCGGAGTGTTCGGGCCGGCAGAGACGGCCAGGTAGTAATCTCCTGCGGTCAACCCAGCGTACAGGACGGCGTCGTCCAGCAGCGGCACCAGGCCGTTGGTGCTCGGCGTGCCGTTCAGGGTGCTGTCATTGGCGGCAACAAGATGAAGTCGGCCGTCGCTGGCATCCCACCGAAAAAGGCTGACGCCCGGGTCAAGGCGCGAGCCGATCCGGCCGGCGAAGATCTCGGCGGTAAAGGCGTATCGCCCCGGTCCACTGAGGCGAAAGTGATAAAGGTCCACATCGGCAGCGCGGTTGGAAAGCCGGGGGTCTTCACTGCCGGGATCATACGCCGGGTCATCGCCGATCAATCCCACTGTCTGCACCAGGCCGGAATGGGTGATGTCTCCCAGGGTGTGGGCAGTGGCGGCCGTATCGTCCCCGGCAATCCCTTCGCTTCCCGTGACCTTGAAGGAGAGGACATAGTCCTGTCCCGTTTCGTGGTCGGCATCCTCCCCGAGGGAATCGCCGTCGAAGTCGGCCAGGGCCGGTAGCTCCCCTGCGCCGTTGCCCCGCAGGAACAGCCGGTAATAGCCAGGTGGGAGGGCCCGGGCAGGGGCCAACTGAAGCTCCCGGGCGGCAGTGCTCAGGTTCAGGCCGGCATCCAGCAAGGAGATCGGATAATCATTATCATCGCCGAAGGTGCTGTCCGGGCTGAAAGTCAGCCGCACGTTGTCGTCGAGGAAAACCGTAGAGGGATCGATCGCCTCGCTGAAGGAGACGCGGATCATCAGAGGCGAGTGAAGGACAGTGGCACCGGCGGCAGGATCACCGGCGAGCACGACAGGACCGCTGCTGGGGGCCAGGTCGGTCGTTGCAATCAGGAGCCCATAGGGGCCGGTGCCGCCGGCGTAGCCGCTCCCCGCCAGGAAGGGGTGGAAGTGGCGATTGCCCGCACCCGAGACGGCGACATAGTAGGTTCCTGCGGCCAGCGGGCGGCTGATCCAGACGCCGCCCGGCTGGGCCGCCCCTTCCGCCTGAGCCAGGAGGCGGTGGCCCAGGGCACTGAACGGGTCATTGAAGTATTCCGGATCGCTATTGTAGAGGGTGAGCACGCCGACAGCCTCGCCCCCTTCCTCGGGAGGAAGAAGAGCCAGGTTGATCGCGGCGGGACGATCCAGGCTGAAGCGATACCAATCCACATCGCCGCCGTCAGGACGCGCACTGATGACGCCGGCCACCCCGGTGAGCGACCCGCCTGTCAGCCCACCCAGGTCCTGGGAGTAGTCCAGGGTATCGTTCGGCTCGGCCTCGGCCAGCGGCTGGACCAGGCCGGGCCAGGCCGTGATGGCCGGGAGGTCGCGGCTCTCAAGGGCTTCAATACCCAGATGAACCGAAAGGCGCGGGCGGTGCCTGATTCGTGGCTTCAGCGACACGATGCTACCTTCCCCCAAAGTATTCTTCCCGACGCCCCTCGGATTACCGTTCGGGTCCCAGGGGGTTCTTCAGCGCCTCCGCGAAGAGGGCATCCAGGCCCGAGCCCTCCTCTTCGCCCGACGCGGCCAAGCGTAATTCCCAGGCAGCGCCGGCGGACCTGTACCCCTGCCCCAAGAGCGGCCCGGCCCTGTTGTATATCCGCGCCGGGGCCGGCAGACCATTCCCGCCGGCGAATACCTCATCGACGCGGCGAACCCACTCCTGGTCCTCCTGTTCCGCGTCAGCCCCAATCGTGAATAGGTAGCCAGGGACCGGGGCCTGCTGCGGCGAGCGGCCGGGGGACATCTCGGCCTCGTAGGTATGGAAGGCCTCGTGGTCGTGATGGTCCTCCTCGGGGACCAGGTTCATGTTGCGCGTTGTGGTCTTGCTGTCGCTCTTGGTAAAAGCGTCGTGGTCCTCCTCGGCGAAGCCGCCGCCGCCGCTCAACGGGCTGCCGTTCGGCGTGGCGGTGTTCGGCAGGGGCACAGTGGGGGAAGGCCCCGTGCCGAAATTCAGCGTCAAGGCGTAGGCGCCGGTGCCGAACGCGGTGTTGTCGGCGCCGTCCACCAAAACGTAGTAGGTCTGGCCGGCGGTGACGCTGACCGTGGCGGTGAGGGTGGTGCCGTACTGGTTCAGGCCGGAGACCGACTTGAGCAGGTTCCGGCCGCCGTTGTACACCTTCAGCACCGGCGCCAGCAGGCTAAGTCCCTGGCTCTGCACGTTTACGGTGACCTGGCCGGTGCCCCCCGACGGGGCAGTGAACTGGTAGTAATCGACATCGGCAGTGGTCGTGATGTCAAGCCCGGTCACCAGCGCCGTCAGAGAAGTCGAGTCGATCAGACTGGTGATGTTGGTCGCTGCCGAGAAGCTACCGTTGGAGGCGGCCGCGTCAAAGGCATCGTTCGGGCGGGCGCCGTAGATGGCCCGGATGCCGTTAATGTCGTCGCTGCTCAGGCCGTTTTTGACCCCGTTGTAGGACGAGTACATGGCCGCCGAGCTGCTGGTGCTGTGGCCCAGGCCGAGAGCATGGCCGAACTCGTGCATGGCGACGGTGAAGACGTCGTAGTTGGTGCCGAGGTTCCACACCTGGCCGGTGTTGAACGTGAAATCACCGGCAATGGAGTAGTTGTTGACCGGCGGCGGCATGTAGGCCATCGCCAGGGTCGGGCAGCCGTAGTTGTAGCCGCCGATACGGATGTCGCCGAAGGTTGGGTCGCCCTGCTGGTAGTCGCCGGCGCCGCTGTCGGCGCCGCTGTCGGCGACGACGGCAAAATTGATGTTGGCCTGCTGGGCCCACACCTGGGCCGCCTTAAGGATCGCATTCTGCCAGGCTGATGCTGAGCCGAACTTGGCATTGAACGTGGCGAACAGATTGCTGGCGTAGCCATTGATGTTGGTCCCATCCGGCACGAAGCTGATGGTGATCAACTCGGGATGGGGCCACTGGTTGCCGGAAAGCGCGTAGGGCACCAGGCGAGACTCGAGCGCCTCGATCTGGAGCCGGGCGCGGCGCGGCGGCCGCGGGGTGGCGGGATGGAACCTGCGGAAGAAGAACATGAGCCTCTCCGTTCCGGATGACAGATACCGCTGGGCACCGGCCAGGGGACGACTCCAGGCCGCTGTCGATCCTTTCGGTAACCTGGCAACCGTGACAGCCTCCTCACTCCTGTTCCTCTCCCCCATGCGGGAAGAGAAGCATTTGCTCCTCTCCCCCGCGGCAGGGGAAAGGGGCGAGAGTGAGGGCGAGCTGCCTTAGGCCCATGGCTTTGCGCCGCCACCTTTCGGTGACTTTGCCGTTTCGAGGACGATAAGGCGGGCCGCCGGGAGGGAGGGCAGGGGGAGAAGAAACGCCCTCCAGGGGTAGGGCGTCCACGCCGCAACCTCTCGGGAGCTGATGCCACAACCTCTCTGATGGGAAGAGTAGGGTATAAAGGACAGGCTGTCAAACCGTCGCGGTCAGCGCCCGGAGCAGCCGCAACGGAGGAGCGTTCCCTTGCACCCCGGCCCAACGGAGGAGCCGGTTGCTGCGACACCCCCGCCACCACGCCCGACTCCCCTGGATCAGCAAGTTCCCTCCCTATGCCAACCGGTACGCCCCTTACGCCCGCTTCTCGCCCTCGGTTTTCCGGGCGTACTCCAGCAAGCCCCGCAGGACGTGGAAGTTCGGCACCTCGCCGGCCGAGGCGGTCAGCCAGGTCAACCATTTCCCCTGCCGGGTCACGGTAACCTTTTCCTCCTCAAACTGGATCTCCTTGATGTCCGGCCAGGAGAGTGTCCGGCCGCCCTTGGTGATCCCCTCCCGGCTAATCTGGATCTCGCCGAAGACGACCGGCTCGCCGGCTTCGTAGGCGGCCACGGCGCGGGAGAGCAGGGAACCCAGCGTGTGCCGCCGGATCAGGCCGGCCAGCTCGCCGATTTGCGGGAGGCAGTCGTCGAAGTGCAGCTCGCCGATCCGGGGGCCGCTGACGGTGATCGCCTCGGAAGAGGACAGGAAGATCATGAGATGGCCTTCGGCCTTGGTGTGGCGAACCGTGTCGATCTCGTCCCACAGGACAGCCCGGGCCTGGTCCGGCCGCAGATAGAGCATTCCCTCCGGGTAGACCAGCACGCGTAGCTCGCGGCTGCGGTAGGTGCGGAAGGCCAGAAGCACGGCCCCGGCCATCAGGACCAGCCCGAAGAGGCCAACCTTGACCCGGCTGGGAATCCGGACCTTGGGGGGAACCAAGATGACGGCCAGCAGCAGCGCCAGCCCGGCGAGGAACGCCACTGGGATGCCGACCACTCGCCAGAAGACGGAGGAGCCGCGGACGGCGAACTCCGCTTCAGGCGGGCCGAGCGACCGGAAAGCTTCCGGCAGGTCATTGGGCAACTCGACAGACATCGGGACGCCTCGTGGTTCGCCTGGACCGAGACGCATGATAGCATTCCGGGCGCGGGCTTGGAAGTGGCGGCTGCTTTTGCCTTCCGCGCCGGGGCGAGGTAGGGTGTGGTATGGATCAAGCCATCTCCGCGACCCGCTTTGCATGCCGGACTCGCCCACAAGCCCTGGCCACCCTGGCCGTCACCGCTGCCGCCCTGGCCTGGTGCATGGCTGCATACCTCAATCGGCCGACTGTGCCGATCACTTCATCCGGCGGCAGCGGCGGCGAGGACCTGCGGCTGTACCGCCGGATCGCTGAGCGGGTCCGCGCCGGCGCGAATTACCACGATGCGGCCGGCGACGAACTGCGGCGGCGCGGCTACCCGACCGGCTCGGTCTTCAACTGGCGTCCGCCCACCTATGCCTGGGTGCTCGGCGCGGCACTCGGCCCGCTCGGGGGACAGGTCCTTCTGATCGCCATCGTGATCGCGGCGCTGCTGACGGCTTACACTGTGGAGCGGCGGGAAGGGGGTAGGGGCCGGGCCACAGCCGTCGTGGTCTTGATGGTCGGTGCCTTTCTGTGGTGTGTTGATGGCGACGCCTTCTTTGCGCAGGAGCTGTGGGCGGCCGCGTTGATTGCGCTGTCGGTCGGCGGCTACGCCCTGGGCCGATGGCACCTCGGGCTGGCGACGGGGCTCTTGGCCCTGTTCTTCCGCGAGCTGGCGCTGCCGTATGCCCTGATCGCCGCCTTCCTGGCATTCCGGCAAGGGCGGCGGCGGGAAGCGGTCCTCTGGGCGGTGGGGCTGGCGCTCTACGCGGTGTTCATGGTTTATCACGGCATGGAGGTGCTGCGCCGCATCACCCCTGCCGATCGCGTCGAGGCGGATGGCTGGGTGCAGTTCGGCGGCGCCCGTTTTCTTCTGTCCGCCTGTGGGATGAATGTCTTGCTGTTCCGCCTGCCGGCCTGGGTCGCCGCCTTTTATCTGGTGTTCTCGCTGCTGGGGCTGGCCGGCTGGCGAGGGGAGACGGCGGCGCGCGTCGGGCTGACCGCCTTCGCTTACACGGCAGCCTTCGCGATTATCGGCAAGCCGTATAACTGCTACTGGGGCCTGCTGTTCGCCCCACTGCTCCCCTTCGGTCTTGTCCGCGCACCCGCCGCCCTGCGCGACCTCTTCGGCGCCCTCCGCATCGCTACAATAAGGCGAGCGGGGGTCAGCCCCTCGGTAGTGCGTGTCTCATCGGGAGACTAACGCCCCTGTTCGCCAGCGAGGGTCGTATGCTCGTCGTGATGCACCGCCAGGCCACGCCGGAGCAGATCGAGGCTGTCGTCCAGGCAGTCCGGCGGATGAACCTGACGCCGCACCCCCTGCCCGGCGCCACGCGCACCGCCATCGGCATCACCGGCAACATCAACGCCGTCGATCCGCGCTCGCTGGAGGTGCTCCCCGGCGTCCTGGAATTGATCCGCGTCACCAAGCCGTACAAGCTCGCCAGCCGCGAAATGCACCCGGACGACACCTACGTCCGGCTGCCGCAGGCGACTATCGGTCCCGGCTACTTCACCCTGATCGCCGGCCCCTGCGCGGTGGAGAACGAGGACATGATCCTGCGCACCGCCGAGTTTCTCAGGAAGCGCGGCGTGCGGCTAATGCGGGCCGGCGCCTTCAAGCCGCGCACCAGCCCCTACGCCTTCCAAGGGCTCGGCCTTGAAGGGCTGCGGCTTCTCGACCGCGCCCGTCGTCAGACCGGCATCGGCATCGTTACCGAGTTGATGGACACTGACAACGCCGACGCCGTTGAGGAGACGGCCGACATCATCCAGATCGGCACGCGCAACATGCAGAACTTTAGCCTGCTGCGGCGCGTCGCCCGGTCCAGTAAACCGGTGCTTCTTAAGCGGGGCATGGCGGCCACCCTGGAGGAGTGGCTGATGGCCGCCGAGTATGTCATGGCCGGCGGCAACTACAACATCATCCTCTGCGAGCGCGGCGTCCGCACTTTCTCCGACCACAGCCGTAATACTCTCGACCTGTCGGTCATCCCGCCGGCCAAGCAGCTGTCGCACCTGCCGATCCTGGTCGATCCCAGCCACGGCACCGGCAAGCGCGACTACGTTCCGCCCATGGCGCTGGCCGCCCTGGCCGCCGGCGCCGACGGGCTGCTGATCGAGGTCCACCCCGACCCCGACCATGCCCTCTCCGACGGCGCCCAGTCGCTCGACTTCGCCGGCTTTGAACGGCTGTTGGAATCGCTCCGCCGCCTGGCCGAACCGCTGGGACGAACGGTGAACTGACCCGGCGGTTGGGTGGCTGAGACGGAGTCTTCAAAGCCTCGGCGCTGCGGGCTGGGACTTTGCTGTGCTCAGCGCCGGCTACCAACCGGTACGGCCATCGACAAGGGGGCTGCTTGACGAGATACTAGCGTCCGGCCTCTGCGCCCAGCCGGCGCAGGTGCCGGGCAATGGCCACCAGGCACACCGCCCAGACCAGACCATACGCGACCGGGGACCACTCCAGGCGCAGCAGCATCAGGAAGGCCAGGGCAAAGAAGGCCAGGCCGATGACGTAATACCGGCCCCCAAAGCTGGCGCCCATAACGAAGAAGGCCAGCCCGCTCAGAGTGGCGGCGACGGGATAGCGGACTACCTCATCCCACCCCGTCGGGGCGGCCGGCCCCGCGGCCAGCACGCCGGTATGGATGAGGGCGCGGCCCACGAGGTTACTGGTGCCGTAAGCCAGCAGGTAGCCGACCCAGATCAGCCATACCTGGCGCTCGGCCGGCGTGGCCGCCCGCGGGGCTCGCCGGTGATAGACCCAAAGCGCCACACCGCCCAGTAGCAAGGCCCCGGCACGCGACAGGAAGATGAGCCAGTCCGGCTGGTCCGTTCGGATCAGAGCAAACGTCACCAGGTGGCCGAAGAAGAAAAGTCCGGCGAATAGCAACAGCAGGAAGGCCCAGATGCGCAGGTCGGCCTCGCGGTGGCTCGGCTTGTTGAGGGCCCGGCTTAACCGCGCCACCAGGTTGTAACTGCGGGCGTGGATGGCTTCGCCATCCAGGTAGCGCTGCAAGTCGGCGGCTAGCTCGTCGGCGCTGGCGTACCGCCGGGCCGGTTCCTTCTCCAGGCACTTCAGGCAGATGGTCTCCAGGTCGGGCTCGACCTTGGGGTTGAGCAAGCGCGGCGGCGCCGGCTCACGCTCCAGTACCTGTAGGAGGGTGTCGGTCGGCGTCTCGGCGCGGAAAGGAGGCCGGCTGGTGAGCAGCTCGTATAGCACGGCTCCCAACCCGTAGACGTCGCAGGCTGGTCCCAGCTCCTTGACCTTGCCGGCGACCTGCTCGGGGGCCATGTAACTGGGAGTGCCCATGATGGCGCCGGTCCGGGTGAGGGCCGAGTCGCCGGCGTCCAGTCGCTTGGCCAATCCGAAGTCGGTGATGTATAGCTGCTCGTCGGCGTCGATCAGGATGTTGGAAGGCTTCAGGTCGCGGTGCAGGATGCCCTGGCGGTGGGCATAATGGACGGCCCGGGCGAGTTGACACACGTAACGGGCGGCGGTGCGGCCGGGGACCGGTCCGTCGGCCAGGCGCTGAGCCAGGGTGTGCCCGTCGATGAACTGCATGCTAAAGAAGAGCTGGCCATCCACCTCGCCGACTTCGTGCACCGCGACAATGTTGGGGTGGCGCAGCCGGGCGGCGGCCTCGGCCTCGGTGCGGAAGCGCCGCAGCTCCTCGTCGCCGGCCAGGCGCCCGGCCAGGATCATCTTCAGGGCCACCAGCCGGTTCAGCCCCTTTTGCCGGGCCTTGTAGACGACCCCCATGCCGCCGCGGGCGATCTCGGCCAGCAGTTCGTAGTCGCCGAACGAACGGATCGGGGTCAGCGCGGGACCGACGGCCACCCCTTCGTCGGGGGGCAGGGTCGGCATCTCCGCGGGAGAAAGCGCGGCCAGCGCACCAGCCCCCTCACCCCC
>DATLYH010000300.1:0-42696 GCA_035575035.1 Gemmataceae bacterium | reverse complement strand
TACACGCCCACCGTCGTCGTCGCGGCGAAGCCGCGGAACGGACGGACGCCGCTGATGCCGTCCCAGGGGTACTTCTCCGACGGCGGCTCGCGCTCGCCCTCATCCCGTTCCAGGAAGCGCGGCACGAAGAACTCCTTGGTTAACGTCGTTAGCATCACCCGGCCGGTCTGACCGTAAGCAACCTCTTTCTCATAATCATCGAAGTCTACCACCTGTATCACAGCACGAGGCTGCGGGGCATAGTAGGTGATCTTATAGCCGGTCTCGGGGGTCGGCATGTCGGCAACAGCCAGACCCATGAGCGTGTTGCCATAGGTCGGCGCGATGTAGATGCCGGGGCCGAGTAACTCCTCGATGGCGAAGCGGATCCACTGCGCAGTCATCTCGGTGCCGCCGCAGAAGATACCGGTGATGCCCACCTGGGCGATGCTTGATCCTTCCTTCTCCAGGCGGTTGGCCAGGGCGTCGAGCAGCTTCGGCGTCGTGAACATGCACTTGATCTCGTGGCCGGCCGATAGGATCGTCATGGCCTGATCAATCACATGGTCCTGGTAGGCCTTGAGATGTTCCATCCAACCCTTCTTGATGAGCTTGATCACCCACCGGGGATCGAGATCGACACAGAAGCAGATACCGCCGCGATACTGGGCCAGGTGCTCCACGGCGAGGCGCAGCCGCCGCGGACCAGACGGGCCGAGCATCAGCCAGTTAGACCCCTTGGGGAAATACTTCTCCGGCAGTGTGTCGCTGAACAACTCATAGTCGATCCAATGGTCCTCGATAACGACCCGACTCTTGGGAATGCCGGTGGTGCCGCCGGTTTCGAAGACGTAGATCGGCTTATTCTGGTACGCCTTGGGTACCCAGCGCCGCACCGGTCCGCCGCGCAGCCAGTCATCCTCGAAGTGGCCGAAGAGTTTCAGGTCATCGAAACCCTTGATATCCTTGCGCGGATCGAAGTTGAATTCCTTCGCCTTCTCCAGCCAGAAGGGGGTGCCGGTCTGGGGATTGAAGTGCCATTCGACGATCTCGCGCACGTGAGTATCGAGACGCTCACGCGCTTGACGGACCTTAGCTTGCAGATCGGCGGAGATAGTAGTGCTCATGAGGGTAAGGCTTCTCCATAGAGGCTATACCAGTTGCGTTCGGCCTTCTGACGCAGGTCTGGCTGGGATAGAAGACCGGTGGCAGTTTCCTTGAGACGGCGGACCAGGGTTTCTTTATCAAGCTGCGGTGCGACGACTCGCAAATCGTCCTGGTCTTTCTCGCGGGAGCGGCACAGTTTGCTCAGGAAAACGTCATAAACGTCAACGGCATAGACGTTGAGCAGTCCGAACGGTTCCAGTGCATGAACGCGCTGCTCCCAGCCCGACGGCAGGTAGTGGGACTGAAAGTATCCGAGTTGCAGGCGATAACGCTGCTCCAGTTCCTTCAGCCGGGGGCCCAGCGCACGAATTTCGGAAGGCAGCTCATCGACAACATCCAGAGCTTGCGTGCGGCGTAATAGATACCCTTGCAGGATTAGTGCCCCCGACCCCCCCAGCGCCAACCGCGCCGGCCGTTGCAGCCGGGAACCCAGGTCGCGCAGAAGTTGGCGAATGTGCTCGGGCCGGGTTGGTTCCATGCACTGGTCCCTCAGAAAGGGAAACCCTACCCGTCCCAGGTCTTCGCGCCAGATCGACTCCAACTCAGGTTGAACGGGAGTGGCTGCCAACCAGGCGGTCAACCGCCGCTGTCCCCAGTAATCCCGCAAAGCATTGAGACTGTCGCGGATCAACAGGCGCGTCCGGAAATCCAGGTCGCCGCGCTGTACTTGCGCCACGATGGCATCGGCCAGCTCACTCGGATCAACGTATGGCTGGTCCGGCACCAGACTCCAGGGATCTGTCGTTCCTACCGCCATCGCTTCTTCACCATTCCACGCCGATCGGGTTCACTTACCTGCAATCGCAAACAACTGCTTGCTGGTCATCACATAGAGTGTGCCGTTGGCCGCCACCACGGGTGACTTCACCATCTCGCCCATGTCGATCTTATGGATCAGGTTCTTCTGCTTGCCGGCGGCGAAGATGTACACGGTGCCGTCGTCGGTGCCGATATAAACCTTGCCGTCGATCCAGCAGGGCGAACTCCATACTCCCGCCAGAAAGTCATGCTCCCAATATTTCTGCCCGGTCCGGGCATCGAAACAGTACAAGAAGCCGTCGCCATCTGTGACATAGACTAGGCCGTCGTGGACCGCCGCGGTGCTGATCGTCCGGCCAAAATGGTAGCTGCGCCCCCGCGGCGGCTTCGGCCGGATCGACCCGCCGTAATGCCAGACCAGGGCGGAGTTCTTGTTCGCCGGCGCCTGCGGGTCGAAGTTATCGTTGACCGGCGAGACATCACCCGTCTTAGTAATATCAATGCACCAGAAATGCCCCTCGCCGGTAAGGAACTCTGGATTTTGCCCCACGCCGATATACACCTTGTTATCGTATACCACCGGGGTGGCGACCAGATAGTTGCGGTCGCCGCCGCCGCCCGGCTTGTAGACTGACTTCTTCGGGTTGCAATCGAACTTCCAGACCAGCTTGCCCGTTACCGCCTCAAAGGAGTACAGCCAGCCGTCTCCCCCCGGAAAGATCACCTGCCCCTTGCCGCCCACCTCGGCATAGGCAGGGTTGGCCCACTGGCCCTCCATGATCCTGTCCCCGGGAAGATTGCTCTTCCACTTCAGCTCGCCGGTCTTCTTGTCCACCGCGATAAAGCTCGGTGCTTGCGGTGCCAAGACCTTATGCATGGAATCGATGCCATTACTGGTAACAACAAAGACCAAGTCGCCAACGACCAAGGGCGAGCAGTTGGCCAGGAAGCAAGGGAAGACGCCAAGCTCCTTCATCATGTCGAGCCGCCAGATAATATCGGCATCGGTCGGCCCTTTGTATTTCTCATCCTGGATGCCGTCATTCTTACCATCAAGAAAAGCCTCCGTGTCGGCACAGACCAACTCACAGCGGTTGCTGACGTAATAGACACGGTTGCCGTCCACCGCAGGAGTCGAGGCGATCCCCTGCTCGGGCCAATCATTCTCATCAGTGTTGGGAAGCTTATCATGGACCGCCTGCCAGAGGAACCGACCGGTCTTCTCATCGAAGCACATGAGAATGCCCTTGTCCCCGGTGATCTGGGGATTACGGGGATTGCGGTTGTTGGTGCCAACGTAGACCTTGCCGCCCGCCACGACCGGGCCGCCGTAGGAGATGCTTCCCAGGTCGGCCACCCACTTGACGTTCTTCCGCTTGCCTTCTTCGACACTCCACTCGGTCGGCGGGTTCTTCATGGTCAAGTTGACCATGTTTCGCTGCGGGGTGCCGCCGAACATCGGCCAGTCGCCGGCCGGCCGGGCTGGGGCTTGGTCGTCGGCGCGGACCATGATCAGGCCGCACAGCACCGGCGCGATCATGACTATCACAAGAGCAAACAGGCGGAGGTTCGGCTTCATTCTTTCCGTTCTCCAGGAACAACAGGTTGGGCGAGCGGAGGGCGTCAGCCCCCGAGGGCGAGCGGAGGGCGTTAGCCCTCCGGTTGGCGGGGGGCGTCAGTCCCCCGGTTGGTTGGCGCACCGGGAACTAACGCCCCCGCTCGCCGGATTGCTCACTTCTTATTGGTGATGGCATATAGCTTGGTCACGTTCTCGGTCATCACATAGAGCACACCGTTGCACGCCACCGGTGTGGCCCGGATGTTGCCCTCCATTTGAATCTCGTTCAGGATCTTCTTTTCCTTGCCGTGCTGGAAGACATAGAGCACCCCCTTGTCGTTGCCCATGTAGACCTTGCCGTCCACATAGTAAGGTGAAGTCCAGATGGGGGCCTCCATGTTATGTTCCCAGTACTTCTGGCCGGTCTTGGCGTCGAGGCAGTGGAAGTAGCCGCCCAGTTCGCCCACATAAAGCAAGCCATCGTGGACGCAACAGGTGGACATCGTCCGGCCGAAGTAGTAGGGCCGGCCAATCTTCTTCGGATCGCCGAAACCGCCGTAGTGCCAGACCAGAGCGGAGTTTTTGTTCTCCGGCGCCTTGGGGTCGAAGTTATCGTTAACCGGCGAAACATCCCCCTGCTTGGTAATATCAATACACCACAGATGGCCGACCCCTTCACTGTGCTCGGGGTCCTGGCCGACGCCGATATACAGCTTGTTGTCCACAATTACCGGTGTGGCGACAAAGTCGTTGCGCGTGGCCCGGGGCCCCAGGACATAGAACGAGTTCTTGGGATTGCAGTCGAATTTCCAGATCAACTTGCCGGTCTGCGGCTCGAAAGAGTAGAGCCAGCCGTCGCCGCCTGGGAAGATGATCTGCGGCCGGCCGTTGGCCACGGCATAGACCGGATTGGACCACTGGCCGTGCATCAGGATCAGGCCCTGGTTCTTGAGCTTCTCGATATCTACCGGCTTGCCACTCTCCTGGGCTTCGACCAGCTTGACACTCGGCAAGTTGCTGGTCCACCGCACCTTGCCGGTGTTCTTATCAACCGCGATAAAGCTGGGGGCCTTTGGCTGCGGGATATTGATATGCCCCTCATCTACGCCGTTGGCCGTGACCACGAAGATCAGGTCGCCGACGATTAACGGCGAGCAGACCGCCAGGTTGTGAGGGAAAACATTGAGTTCGCGGATCATATCGAGCCGCCAGATAATGTCGGCGTCGATGTCGCTTTTATATTTCTCATCTTGCACGCCCTGGTTGCCGTTAGCGAATCCTTCCGTGTCGGCACAGACCAACTCGCAGCGATTGCTGACGTAATAGAGCCGGTTGCCCTCCACGAACGGTGTCGAGCAGATCCCCTCCTCGGGCCAATCATTGACCCGGCCGGCCGGCAGCTTGTCGTGGACCGCCTGCCAGAGGAATTTGCCGTCCGACTCGCGGAAGCACATGATAATGCCCTTGTCCCCGGTGATCTTGGGGTTCCGCGGGTTATTGTTATTGGTGCCGATGAAGATCTTGCCGCCGGCGATGACCGGGCCGCCGTAGGCTTTCGAGCCAAGGTCCACAGCCCACTTGATATTCTTGTAGTTGCCTTCCTCAACACTGAACTCGCTGGGGATATTGCGGTCGATGGTGTTAACGAGGTTACGGCTAAGCGTGCCGCCGAACATCGGCCAGGAGCGGGCACCCTCGGCCTTGGCCTGGTCCGCCTGAGCGCCGGCATCGCCCGGCCGGCCCGACCAGATGATGACCGCCAGCACCGCGCCGGACACCACCAGGGTGGCCAGCACCGAGAGCCCGCGACGGAGATGGGGGCAGCAGAGCATGGCTAGGTTTCCTTCGTTAAGTGTTAATCCCTACTCAGTCAGGAACTCCGGCGACAGCAGTTGCTCCAGCGTGTACGGGCACGCGGCGGGGCAAGACGCAAGGGTCGTTGCAACTCGTTGGATCATCTCATGTCCCCTTCATTGGCTTGACGACCTAGCTCGCCTGCCGCGGCGGTTGAGGGAGCTTAACCCCTGGAATCAGCTAACTGTCGCCGCGGTTAGGCACAGTACCTGGTTCGGTGCGGACCGTCCCGCGGCCGCGATTGCGCTCGATGAGACGGCGAGCGGCCGCGAGGAGTTGCTCGTCTTCCACATCCCAAATCGCACGGTCATCCGTACCACCCGCGGCTGTCACCAAATTGGCAACGAGTTGACCCATGCGCCAGTCCGGAAACAGCAATCGCAACTCGGACATGGCCTCGATCAATTCTTCGGCTACGGAGACGTTCATGGTATCAAATCTCCTATGGACGGAAACGATCCCACAGCTATCGGCAGATCGTCGATGACCCCGACACGGACAGTCGCTCCGGGTGACAACTTGGCGATCCGCGTCGCCCGCGTGACCCCGTTGTTGATAACTAACTCCTCATCGGTGCCGCGACTGACTTCCAGCGGTGGCATTCCCTGGGTCGAACTGCCGAATTGGGCGATCTGTCGCTGGAGCTTCACGGGATCGGCTCCCGACCGCCGCGAGCCGGGTACACGTAGTGTTCGTGGATCGACGTCGAGGAACACTCGCGGGTTCATTTTGACCGTGTACCAAGCTCGGCCATCGCTTCGAGCCAAGCCGTCTCGTCCGCCTCGTACAGCTGCGCGAGGGTTGTTGCTGCTCGTTGGATCATCTCACGTCCCTCTGAGGCGAAAGCTACCAACGCTCTGCTAGTTGTTAGGCGCTCCCGACGATGTACTTGGCATAGCACGCCTCGCAGACGGTGAACCGCGGTCCGCAAACCCACCGCCGGGACCGCGGCGGCGGGGAGGTGCTTTCCCAGTACCACTCGCCGGTGACGATGTTGTGGTCGCCCACCCAGCAGCGCGCCACGTCCATCGGCTCTTCTACTAGCTCCACCTCGTCCGGGTTGAACGGCTGGCCCTCGTAGTAGTCAAACACATACGGGACAGCGTCCTGCCGGATGGATCGCAGGAACAGCTGCGACTCAGCTCCGAACCGCCGCCGGTACTCGCAGGTCCGAGCCCAGGCCAGCATCTCGCGGAACTTGTCCAGGCTGTCCCAAGGGCAATCGTCTTCCGCCATACGGCCTCCCACGCTTCGCCTAACTACTTATTGGAAATCACCTTCACATTATCGTAATAAATCTCTGTCCCCGGTTCGTTCTCCAGGATGCCGGTGGCGTTGCCGTACAGGGCCGGGCTCCCCTCGCGGTTGCCGATCGGGTCCTCGAATTCGACCGTCCAATTCTTCGGCTCCGGCTGGCCGCGTTCCCAGACCTTGCCGCGCGCGACCGCCTTGTTGCCTTGCACCTCGACCGTCAGCTTCATCGTGTACCAGACGTCCGGCTTCCAGGCGAAGGCGATGGTCCGGTCCACGCGGGGCAGGGCGTCCCAGGAGGTCAGCCGGAGCTGCTGGGTGTTGCCCCAGAGCACCAGGTGATAACGATTGGCCACGATGCCAACATCGGGCATGTCGCTGCCCTTCTTGCCGCCCATGACATCGGCCTGGATGGTGTAATCCGTCAAGGTCGGGGCGGCGATATAGGCGTTGGCCCGGGCTACCAGCGGGCTGGGATTGGTCGCTAGTTTGACCAGGACCTTGCTGTCCCCCTTCTGCTGGACGGCGAATTTGCCCTGGGCATTCACCCACCCGGGAGGCGTTCGCCCCTCAGGCACCTTCTCGAAGTCCTGCTCGTAAGGCAGCCGCGGCACCACCCGCACCCGGGCATAGGCTTCCAGCCCGTCGGCCTTGGCCACCACCCGGCCGAACTGCGCCGGCACCGTCTTGCTCACCGTCAGCGTGCCGTTGGCGCCGATCTCACCTTGCAGGGGCGGCGGCATCGGGCCGGTCTGCGGCTTGGCGGGTACGCCGGGCGGCGGCTGCGGCGGCAGGGCTGGCGCCGCCGACCACTGGGCCTTGGTCTCGCGCAAGAGCCGGCCCTTGGCATCGTAGAGATATGCCTGGAACGTTGCGCTTTCGCCCGGTTGCAGCATCACGTCGGCCGGCACCACTTGCAGCCACGCCGGCTTCGCCTTCGGGTCGGCCGCTTCCTCCTGCGGGCGCGACGGCAGCGGAGCGGACGACACGGCTGCCCCCTTCTTGCCGATGCAGTAGAGGTCCTCACTGGTCAGGAAGTAGATCTTGCCGTTGGCGACTGCCGGGCTGCCGTTGACCTCAACATCGACCTTGCCGGTCCGGCTGATGAAGCGCTGGGTATGGAGCACCTTGCACGATTTCCCCTCCGGTTGGAGGATGGAGAAGGAGCCGTTGACCTGGCCGACGTAAATCTTGCCGTCGGCCCAGACGGGCGAGCCCTTGGCGTTGCGGCCGTAGTCGCGGAACCAAAGGCGGTTGCCGGTCTTGGCGTCGAAACAATACATGCGGGCGAACTCGTCGCACATGATGAGCTGCCCTTCATGAAGGATCGGCGAGGCGAACTTGAATTTAATACCAGCCCGCTCCCAGACCAGCTTCGGCTTGCCGTCCTTGACCTGGGAAGCGTCGAGGCAGATGACCTTGCCCTGCTGGCCGCCTTCCGGGTTGCCCTCGCCGTGGCCGATGTAAACCAGGTTGCCGTCCACCACGGGGGAACAATTGACCGCCCCTTCGCCGAAGATGTAGCTCCAGACCTTCTCGCCGGTGCGGACCCGGAAGGCGTGGACGCCGCCGTCGCCGCCCCCCGAGATCAGCAGCCGCTCGCCGTTGATGACCGCCACCACCGGGCAGGAGTAATACGTATCCTTGACGCGATGGCCGGTACTGCTCCACCAGACGACGGCCCCGGTGCGCTTGTTGAAGGCGACGAAGCGGTTGCCGCCGGCCGCCTGCTCGCCCCAGCTGGCATTAATCATGCCCAGGAGCAGCAGGTCGCCGTCGATGATGGGACTGGTGATCCGGCCGCCGTAGCCGCTGATCCGGCCGAACTCCTCGGTCAGTGAGCGCGACCAGATCACCTTGCCGTCCCGGTCGAAGCAGAAGAGGAGTCCTTGCACGCCGTGGACATAGACGTTGCCAGTCTCCGGGTCGCCGACCGGATTGGTCCAGCCGACGCGATCGCTGACGATGTCGGTGAAGAAGACGTTGAACTTGTGCTCCCACAGGACCTTGCCGGTCTCCGCGTCGAAGCACATGACCCGTTCCTGTTCGGTGACCCCCTCGCCGGTGTGATTGATGATGTAGACCCGGCCATGCTGCACAATGGGGGTGGAGCGGCCGCCGTAGGGCATCTTCCAGATCAGGTTCTCCCCCTCGGGCGACCAGCGGTCGGGAAGATCCTTCTCATAGGAGACGCCGTTTTGCAATGGCCCGCGCCAGTGGGACCAATCGGCGGCCGTTGCTAAGGGAACCAACCACAGCGACACAGCGAGCACCGAGAAGACGAGCAAAAGCAAGAACCGAACGGAGGAACGGAGTCGCTTCATGGCTTACTCTCCTTATGCTATCTCTCTCTATCTCCTCGGTGTCCTCTGTGTTGCTGGGGTTAGTCCTTTCTGGTTATTCGCCGGGCCTTCATCTCGAAGCGCGGCAGGGTGCCGGGGGGCACGGCCCGGACCTCCGCCCGGAATAGAAACTCGTCGCGGATGGCCTGATCCACCTGCGCGACCAGGCTGTCGGCCCTTGCTTCGCTTACCGGCTCCAGCTCGATGCGCAGCACCGGCAGCGAGCCGGATTGATCAACCTCGATGCGATACTCGGCCACCTCGGCGAAGCGGCGGATTACTCCCTCCAGGGCGGCCGGGTAGACGTTGTTGCCGCGAAAGTGAATCATATCATCGGTGCGGCCCAGGATGCCACCCTCCAGCCGGAGCAGCGATCGGCCGCACGGGCAGGGCCGAGGGTCGATGCGCACCAGGTCGCCGGTACGATAGCGGAGCACCGGACTCCCCCAGCGCCCCAGGTTGGTCAGGACCATCTCACCCGTCTGGCCGGGACCGACCGGCTCGCCGCTGTCCGGGTCGATCACCTCGACGAGGCATTCGGTTTCCAGCAGGTGCAGGCCGGCGGGGTTCTCGTCGCACTCGATGCCGAGCGGGCCGATCTCGGTCATGCCGTAGTGGTCGAAGACGCGGGCGCCCCAGGCCTCCTCGATCCGGCCGCGCGTCGCCGGGATGCTGCCGCCCGGCTCGCCGGCCACGATCAGAATGCGCACCGGCGAGCGGCTCAGGTCAATCCCTTCCGTGCGGGCCACCTCGGCCAGACGCAAGGCATAGGTCGGCGTGGCCAGAACCACGGTAGCGCCATTGTCAAGCAGGAAGCGGAGGCGGGCACTGCTGCTCATGCCGCCGCCGGGGAGGCAGAAGTAGCCCAGCCGAGCCGCCGCCTCGAATGCCGTCCAGAAGCCGAGGAACGGGCCGAACGAAAACGGGAAGAACAGCCGATCGTCCGGCCGCAGCTTCATGAAGCGGATCTTGGTCCGCCAGCACTCTATCATCCAGTCCCAGCTCTCGGGGGTGTCCAGCCAGCGGAGCGGCTGCCCCGCCGTGGTGCCGGAGGTCTGGTGCAACCGGCGGTAGCGCTCGATGGGATAAGTCAGGATGGTGCCATACGGCGGATGCGTCTGCTGATCGGCGACCAACTCCGCCTTGGTGGTGAAAGGAAGGCGGCGGAAGCCGTCGGGGGAATCGAGGTCGGCGGGGGTCAGTCCCGCGCGGTCGAGTTTGCGGGCATAGAACGGATTGCGAGGGAGGACCTCGGCCAGCATCGCCCGAAGCCGCCGGCGCTGGAGGTCCGCTAGGGCGGGGCGGTCCAGGAAATCAGGCTGCGGAGCGGTCATGCGGGTCGCGCCTCTTCCCCAGTGCATCAACCAGGCAACCCGCCCTCCCCCGGGCGCCTATCAACACCGGCCGGCTGACACCGGCCGCTCGCCAACACCGGCCGGCTGACACCGGCCGCTCGCCCGAACCGGCCGGCTGACGCCAGCCGCTCGCCAACACCGGCCGGCTCACACCGGCCGCTCGCCAACACCGGCCGGCTCACGCCAGCCGCTCGCCAAGCAATCGATGACTTCACCTCTCCTTGATATCGTAACAGAACAGCAACTCCTGGTCGCGCAGGTAGAGTTTGCCGTCGGCGATGACCGGCGGCGTCCAGACCTTGCCGCGCGGCTTGCGGAGCTTGCTCTGCTGCGGCAGTGAGAACCGCCCCTTCTCGTTCCAGCCAGCGGGACTCGCCTCGATCAGCACCACGGTGCCCTGGTCCTCGCCCAGGCAGTAGAGCCGGCCGTCAGCGGCGGTCACCGAGCCGCGCTCCAGCGCCCCCTTCTCCGCCCAGACAACCTTGCCGGTCTTGAACTCCACGCAGGCCCAGCCGCCGGTGGGCCTCTCGGCGTAGCCGTACAGATGCTCGCCGACCCGCACCACGCCTCCCTGCTGCACCCCCACGTTGCGGTTACTGTAGACCTCTTCTGCCTTGATGCCGTCTGTCCCCGGAACCAGCCGGATCAGGTCGCAGCCGGTGCCCAGGCCGCCGGGCGGATGGCCGGTGGTCGTGAAGATGCAGTTGTCGTGAAAAACCGGCGTCGGGATAAGGACATCAGGATAGGGCCGTTTCCGCTTGTAGTACCACAGGAGCTTGCCGTCCCTGGCGGCCACGCCGACCGTCCCCGGATAGGTCAGCTGCACCACCTGCCGGATGCCGCCCACCTCGACAAGGATCGGCGAGGAGTAGGGGGCCTGTTCGGGCACCTCCTTGCTCTGCCAGACGACCGCGCCGGTCTTCTTGTTGAGCGCGGCCAGCAGGCCCTGCTTGCCGCCCGGCACACAGATCAGGTTGTCGCCGTCGATCAGCGGCGAGGAGGAATAACCCCAGCCGAGCTTCGGCTCGCCTGCGGCGCTGCCGATGCCGCCGCCGATCGGGTTGACCTCGCCGGCCAGGTCCTTCAACAGGCTCTTGCGCCAGACCTCTTTGCCGTCGGTGGTGACGCCGACCAATTCGCCCGATCCGCCCTGGGCATAGACCATCCCGCCGTCCACCACCGGGGTGGCGATCGGCCCGGCGTTCCAGGTGCTTTTCCCCGGGCCGTCGAACCGCGGTCCGATCTTCACCGCCCAGAGTTCCTTGGGCGCGCCGCCCTGGACCTGCTGGAGATCGAGGGCGAAGAGGAACTCCGCATCGCCGCGGGCCCCGCTCAGGTACAACCGGTCGCCGACGATGACAGGACAGGAGTATCCCTCGCCCGCATGGGTGAACGTCCAGAGCAGCTTGGGGCCGTCCTTGGGCCAGGTCTGGAGGAGTCCCTTTTCCGGAGATACGCCATCCCGTTTCGGGCCAAGCCACTGCGGCCAGTCGGCCGCGTCCAGCGAGCCAGGGACCAGGAGCGCCGCGAAGAGGGCCAGTTGGGGGAGTTTCATCCTGCCACCTCACGTCGGAAGGGATTCGGTTGGGCGATTCGCTGGGACATTCTATCGGGCCGCGGGGTCCTTGATGTTGTAACAGAGGAGGATGTCCTGGTCGCGCAGGTAGAGCCGGCCATTGGCCACCACCGGATGCGGCCAGGCAGGCTCGCGGCTGCGGTCGGGCTGGTGAAAGCGGCCCTTCTCGCGGTAGCCGGCGGGCGTCGCCTCTACCAGCGCCACCGCCCCGCCCTCGCTGCGCACATACAGATGGCCGTCGGCGCAGGTCACCGACCCCTTGCCTACCGAGCGGTTCCGCCAGACGGGGGTCCGGCCGTTCGTGAACTCCAGGCAAAGGAGCGAATTGTTGTTGGTGCCATAGAGATAGTCCCCCACTTTGACGATGCCGCCGTGATGGTTGACCATGTCCTTGGAGAAATAGACCTCGTTGGCGTGGAAGGTATCCCCCTCCGGAATCAGTTTCACCAGGCCGCCGCCCGTGTTATAGCCCGAGGCGCTGAAGACGTAGCCATCGTAGAAGATCGGGGTCGGGATGTTGGCCGTGCCGTTCGCCGACCTGGTGTAGCGCCAGAGGAAACGGCCGCTGGCCGCCTCAACGCCGACCACGCCGCGGGCCAGGAACTGGATGTACTGCTTGACATTGGCCACCTCGCCGATGACGACCGAGGCATAAGCGGCCGCGTCGCCGCCGGGAATGGCCGACTTCCAGATGACGCCGCCGGTCTTCTTGTCGAGAGCGATCATCGTGGCCTGGGCGCCGCCAGGGGTGCAGACCAGGACATCGCCGTCGATCAGGGGGGATTCGGCATAAGCCCAGCCGCCGCGCCGGCCGCCAAAGTCCCGAAGGAGGTTCTTCTGCCAGAGGAGCCGGCCCGAAGCGGTTTCCAGGCAAACCAGGTCGCCGTCAGAGCTAAGGGCGTAGAGGCAGTCGCCATCCACCGTGGGAGTGGAGCGCGGCCCCGGATAGCCGGCCCGTGCGATCGGGCCGATCCGCGCTGACCAGACGTGGCTGCCGTCCTTCTCGCTCAGGGCAAAGACATATTCCTCGCCGCCGCGGGTGCCCAGCACGTAGATCCGGCCCTTGCTGACCGCGGGGGTCGAGTAGCCGCCGCCCAGACCGGCCGCCTTCCAGACCAGGGGCGGGCCACCCTCGGGCCATTCCTTGAGCAGGCCGGTCTCGGTCGAGACGCCGGTGCGATCGGGCCCGCGCCACTGCGGCCAATCAGCGGCGAGCGCGGGGAGGGCCAGGGCCAACAGGCCGACGATGACGAGAGAAACAAAGCGGGGTTTCATCAGCGACCTCGGGACCGGGAGATCGAGTGACATCCAAAGGTAGGTCCACAGCGCGTCCGGGTTGGGCGTCTGGCAGGCGCCCGAACTCGGGCGAGTTCGGCTACCTGGGTAGGCGGGTAGGTAACAGCGTTCCTGCTTGGCCGCGCCAAAGGATGCCCAGAGGCATCCTTCACTCGAAGTATATGCAATGCGCAGAAATATGCCAGCGACATGGCGCAGAAATATGCCAACGACATTCTGCTTGACTGCGGCCCGATGATGGGGACAATAGAGACGGCAAGAGAACGGGTTATTCCGCGGCTAGCCTGTGCAGCACCCCACCGCCCGCTGACTACCCTGCCCGCCGAACTCCCGGACGGCGACAACCTGCCAACTACCGTGCCATCCCAGGGCTGCATTCAGGACACCCGCCGCCATGTCGGGGAAAAAGGGCAAGCCGACCGGGCGGTCGCGCTGTTCCTGAGCCGCTTCCGGCCGGGCACCTGGCTGCGAGGGACGCGCATGCAACGAGGTACATCATTGACGGTTCTCACCCTGCTGCTTGCGGTTGCCCCGGCGCCGGCCGCCGTGCCGAACGACTCCGCCTCCCGCGCGGCGGTCATCGGTCAGCCGGCCGTGCTGGACGTGCAGCCAGGGGCGATCATCCTCTCGGGGCCGCGTTCCATGCAGCAGGTGGTGGTGACCGGCCGCTATGCCGACGGCTCAGTCCGTGATCTCACCCCCTTCTGCGAGCTGACCGTCGAGAATAACCACGTAGCCGCGGTCAGCGCTGATGGCCTGGTCCTGCCGCGCACGCCGGGTTCGACGGCGCTCGTGGTGAAGGCGGCGGGTCAAACGGCACGGGTGCCGGTGACGGTGAACGGTTTCGACCAGCCGCGGCCGGTCAGCTTCCGCCAGGAGGTGATCGCGGCCCTGAGCGTGGGTGGCTGCAACCAGGGGGCCTGCCACGGCACCCCCAGTGGCAAGAACGGTTTCCGCCTCAGCCTGCGCGGCTACGACCCCGCTGCCGACTACCTCCAGCTCACCCGCGACATGCTCGGCCGGCGCACCTTCCGCGGCGACCCCGACTCCAGCTTGATGGTCCTCAAGGCACTCGGCCGGATACCGCATGAGGGGGGTCGGCGCTTCCCGCCCGCCAGCATCCCCTTTGCCCTGATCCGCAGCTGGCTCGCCGAGGGGCTGCCGGATGATCCTCCTGACCTGCCGGGCGTCCAGCGTTTGGCAATCTTGCCCGGCCCGCGCGTCCTCCACGCCCCGGCACGGTGGCAGCAGCTGGCGGTACAGGCCCACTTCACCGACGGCACGGTCCGCGATGTCACCCGGCTGACCGTCTTCTCCTCCAGCGACAACACCATCGCCGAGGTCAGCGGCACCGGCCTGGTCGAATTCCAGCAGGCCGGCGAGATCGCGGTCCTCTGCCGCTATCTCGATCACTTGCAGACGGTGCGCCTCAGCTACCTGGAGCCGAGGGACGGCTTCGTCTGGCCCAATCCGCCCGAGCACAACTACATCGACCGGCATGTCTTCGCCAAGCTCCGCAAGCTGAGCCTCCCGCCGTCGGACCTTTGCACCGATCAGGAATTCATCCGGCGGGCATACCTCGACCTGTGCGCCATTCTGCCGACACCCGAAGAAGTCAGGGCCTTCCTCGCCGACCCGAGCAAGGACAAACGGGCCAAACTGATCGACGCTCTGCTGGAACGGCCCGAGTACGCCGACTTCTGGACCCTCAAATGGATGGATGTGTTGCGGGGCAGCCGGCGGGTGCTCGGTCTGAAAGGGGTGGAAGTTTACCGTCAGTGGCTGCGCGACCACCTGGAGAAAAACACGCCGTTCGACCAGGTGGTGCGTGAGCTGCTGACAGCCAATGGTAACACGTTCAGCAACGGCCCGGCCAACTATTACCGTGTGGCCAAAGAGCCGCAAGACCTGGCAGAGGCAACGGCGCAGCTGTTCTGCGGCGTCCGGATGCAGTGCGCCCGCTGCCACAACCACCCGTTCGAACGGTGGACCCAGGATGATTACTACAGTCTGGCCGCCTTCTTCGCCCGGGTCAAAGCGGCCCCCGAGCCGGGCAAGAAGCCCAATCGGCGGAACCCCGAGGCGGAGATCATCTCGGTCGAGCCGAGCGGCGAGGTCCTCCATCCGCGCACCGGTCAGCCGGTGCCGCCGCGCTTCCTGGGCGGCCAGGTGGCAGCGGTTCCTCCCGACCGGGACCGCCGCGAAGTGCTGGCCGCCTGGCTGACGGCCGGCGACAACCCCTTCTTCGCTCGCTCGGTCGTCAACCGGGTCTGGTTCCATCTCCACGGCCGGGGGATCGTCGAGCCGGTGGATGATTTCCGCGACTCCAACCCGCCCGCCAACGACGAGCTGCTCGACGCCCTGGCCCGGGACTTCGTCGAACACCGCTTCGACCTGAAGCACCTGATCCGCACCATCCTGAATTCGCGGACCTATCAGCTCAGCGCCCGGAGCAACCCCTTCAACCGGGATGACAGCAAGTATTTCTCCCACGCCTTGCCGAGGCTGCTGTCGGCCGAGCAACTCCTTGACGCCCTCAGTGCAGTGACCGAAGTGCCGGAGGACTACAAGGGAGCGGCCCCGGGCACCCGGGCGGTGCAGCTGCCCGACGGCGACGTCGGCCATCCATTCCTGAAGACGTTCGGCCAGCCGGCCCGCGATCTGCCTTGCGAGTGCGAGCGCGGCGGCGATGCCAACCTGGCCCAGGCGCTGCAGCTCCTCAACGGCACCACCGTTCATGAGAAGCTCGTCCATCCGAACAACCGCATCGGCCGGCTCCTGGAGATGAAACGGTCAGACGCCGATATACTGACGGAGATCTATCTGGCTACGCTGTCCCGCCCGCCGCGGGAAGACGAGACCCGGGGAGTGCTGGCGTTTGTTTCCCAGGTCGGCGATCGGCGCCAGGCATGGGAAGACGTCCTATGGACACTGCTGAACTCGAAGGAGTTCCTGTTCCGGCATTGAGCCACCGGGGCCGTTTGCGGCTTAGGGCGGGGCCGCCAACCGCAGAGGGAAGATGCTCATGACACGGCAGAACCTTGGCAGACTGACGCGCCGCGGCTTCTTGCACGTCAGCGGGATCGGGGCGTTCGGCATCACCCTGCCGCACCTCCTGCGCCTGGAGGCGGAGGCCCGGGCCGCCGGTCGGACCACGCGGCCGAAATCGCTCATCTTCCTCAATCTTTATGGGGGGCCGAGCCAGATCGACATCTGGGACATGAAGCCCAACGCCCCCGAGGAGTACCGCGGCGAGTTCAGGCCGATCGCCACCACTGTCCCCGGGATTCAGATCTGCGAGCACCTGCCGCGGATGGCCCGGCTCGCCCGACACTACAGCATCATCCGCACCCTCCACCACGCCAACCGCAACCATCAGCCGGCCGGCTGTTACCTCTTGACCGGCGTTGATCCGCAGAGCGATAACGCCGCCCAGCTCGCGCCGAAGGCGAGCGATCCGCCGGCCCTCGGTTCGTTGGTGGTCCGGCTTGATCCGCGGGGCGCCGGCGGGGTGCCCCCCTTCATCATGATGCCGGCCCGGCTGCACGACCAAGGCTCCGCCTTCCGCGGTCAGGCCGGCGGCTGGCTGGGCAGCGCCTACGACCCGCTCCTGATCGCCCAGGACCCCAACTCGACCAGCTTCCGCGTGGACGGCTTCGAACCGCAGAAGGGAGTGCCGCCTGACCGCCTCGGCCGGCGCCGCGACCTGCTGCACATCCTCGATCAGGGCGGACTGAACGAGGAACCCGGCATCCGCCCGATGAACGAGTTTCAGGAAAAGGCGTTCGACCTGTTGACCAGCCGCAAGGGGCAGTCGGCGTTTAACCTGTCGTCCGAGCCGGACAAGGTGCGGGATCGCTACGGACGGAACATGTTCGGCCAGGGATGTCTCCTGGCTCGCCGGCTGATCGAAGCCGGCGCGCGCGTGGTCACCGTCTCCGACTGCACCATCAACGGCCATCATGAATGGGACACGCACCACGGCAACTTCAAGAAGCTGAAGGAGACCCTGCTGCCGCGGCTCGACCAGGCTTACTCGGCCCTGATGGAGGACCTGATAGAGCGGGGCTTGCTGGAAGAGACGGTCGTTTACCTGGGGGGCGAGTTCGGCCGGACGCCGCGGGTCGGTCAGGGCGGCGTCAGCGGTGCCGGCGCCGGCAAGGACGGCCGCGACCATTACCCCAACTGTTTCTGCGGCATCATCGCCGGCGGGCTGAGCCGGCCGGGCACCGTCTACGGCGAATCCGACGCCAAGGCCGCCTATCCGGCGCGGGATGGAGTCAAGCCCGAGGACCTGGCCGCGACCCTCTTTGCCGCGATGGGCCTCGACCCGCACGCCCTCATCACCGCCCGTGATGGCCGCCCCATGCCGCTGACCCACGGCAAGCCGATCGCGGCGCTGCTACGCTGACGCCGCAGGGGCCAGACCACGGCCCGACCCGGCAAGGCCGGCATGCAGCCCCTAGCCCTCGAAGGTAGCGCCACATGGACCTGATCCCACTGGACGAACGGGGGCGGCTCTTCCTCTCGCCCGACATCGATGACTGGCAGGCGCTGGAGGCGGCGGGCATCAGCGCCATCTTCGACGTGGACGGCGGCATCGATGTCGGCGTGCCGACCGTTCCCAACCAGATCATCTACCTTTACTTCCCGTTCAACGACGCTGAGGTGCCCGACTGCTCGCGGCTCCATGCGGTGGCGCACTTCGGCGCGGCGCTGGTGAACGCGGGGCAGCGGGTGCTGGTCCACTGCGGGCTGGGCTATAACCGCTCGGCCCTGGTGGCCGGGCTGATCCTGATGCATCTGGGAATGACGGCCGCCGAGGCCATCGACCTCTTGCGGCAACGGCGGCCCGGGGCGCTGTTCAACCAGGCGTTCGCCTCTTACCTTCTCTCCTGCCCGCTGCCGAACGCCCCGTAGCCGCCCCTTGCCGAGGGTCGTCCGCGGCGGACGGCAAGGACGGCGTGCTGGTCGGAATGATCTCGGTTTTTTATTGACGGAGGCCGGGCGGCGTGGGAGGATTAAAGCACCGGGGGGCTTGCCGTCGCCCCCTGTAATGCGGCCCACCCCACGAAAGGACGGCGTCCGCTGCACACCGTGGCTCAATCCAACGCCCCCGGCGTGGAATCCCGGGTTCCTGCCTGAGCACCCGGTCGTAGTTCTTCTTCTCCTTTGATGAGGGGATTGTCTATGGGTTCCCGAACGACTCACAGCCGACGTTTCGCGTTCACCTTGATCGAGTTGTTGGTGGTCATTGCCATCATTGCCGTGCTGATTGCGCTCTTGCTGCCGGCGGTGCAGAAGGTGCGTGAGGCGGCCAGCAAGACCCAGTGCGCCAACAACCTCAAGCAACTCGGCCTGGCGGTCCATAACTACCATGAAGCCTACCGGAGGTTGCCCCCTTCGCGCTCGACCGACCCTGGCACGTCCTGGGCCGTCCATATCCTCCCCTACATCGAACAGGATGCAGCCTACCGGCTGTGGCGGCAGCCCCTAACGACGAGTTACTACCACCCGGACAACAAGGCTGCCCGGGAGACGATCGTGCCGCTCTTCTTCTGTCCGACCCGGCGGAGTCCCAACGGTCCCTGGCTGACCGAAAGCGGAAACGCCGATCGGTTGCAAGGGAACCCATCGCAGCCGCTCGTGCCCGGGGCGCTGGGCGACTATACCGCCTGCATCGGCTCCAGGCGGTTCGGGATCGACTACCTTAGTGGGAATACGTCTGCTCCCGGGACCGGGGCATTCACCTACGGCCCTGCCGGCGCGATGACGTTCGCCCATATCCCCGACGGACTGAGCAACACCCTCCTGATCGGCGAGAAGCACATCCGCCGGGACGAGCAGTACGATGGATTTCGCAAGGATTATGATTCCAGCATTTACAACGGCGATAATGGAGGGCCGTCAACATCGGTGGCAGGTCCAGGAGCCCCCCTGGCCTTGGGTCGGTTCGACACGGCCGGGCAGCGGTTCGGCTCCTGGCATCCGGGGATCTGCCAGTTCGTCCTGTGTGACGGCTCGGTGCAGGCCCTGAAGGTCTCGATCAACGTCACGATCCTGGCCAATCTTGCCGACCGGAACGATGGGGTCGCGATTCCGGGAGACGTGTGGTGAGCGGCACAAGCCGCTTCATGGGATTCGATAGCATCCATCTTTGGGAGTACGCGGAGTGGTTGCTCTAAACGCCAGACACCTTTCGACAGTCCTTCGGGTCGGCGTGCTTGCCGTCGCCCTCGCGGCTGTGGCTGGGTGCGGCCAGTCGCGCACTGTCCGGGTCGAGGGCCAAGTCCTGTGGGATGACGGCCGGCCGGCCGGCGACCTGGACGACTATATGGTGGAGTCGTTCGTCCCGGGCAGCCTGTCGTCTTCCCGCGGTTCGATCGGCCCGGATGGGCGATTTGTCATGAGCACGTTCGGCCGGGACGACGGGGTCGAACCAGGCACCCACAAGGTGTGCATCACCGCGCTGGCACGGGGCGACTTTGAGCCGCCGCCGAAGGTGAAACTGCCGTCCCGATACGCCAACCCCGACACGTCCGGGCTGTCGTTCACCGCCGAGCGAGGCAAGGTGAACGTCGTGACGCTCACCGTTAGCCGGAAGTGACCCCGGTCGCTGCCATCACCCCCGATCACCGATAACCGGCGAAGAATGCATCATACTCCGCGACCCAACGGGCCGACTCGGACGCTGCTTCTCCACCGAGTTCCCCGAATACTGCCGGGCGCGGCCTGCCTCGTCCTCGGCGACTCAATCTGTCTGCCGAATCCTCGGATGAACGATCCTCCCGCGACGTGATTCCCCAGATGACCGGGCTCTCGGCCGACCGGGCCGGCTCTCCCGTGGACGAAGCCGAGGCATCCTCCTCCGGCACAGCCAACCGTTCCCTGCCGCCGAGCAGGCCGGCCAGGATGCGCTCCAGGCGCCGGCCGTCGCCCCCTGCCACTGCGTCTCGTCGCAAGAAGGATGATCCGGATACAACGGACGGCGCGGCGACCTCCGCAAGTCCTCGCGGCGGGCCGCCGTCGGAATCGCCCGGCAGCCGGAGGGAAAGACCGCCTGGGTTGCCGCTCAGCGGGCCGGCCAGAGCCTGGTTCGGCGCCACGCCCAGGTGGATGCCATCGATGTTGAAGCCGTACAGCCCGGAGGAGTCGCCCTGTAAAGTCAGGCCCGGGCCATAGGTGCCGCTTGTGTTCGGACCAAGCGAACTGGGGTTGAAGGCGAAAATATCGTTACTCAGCCCGGCGAGTCCCGGCACGCTGAAGTTGCCGCGCGTCGAGAAGTATAATGTCGGCCGACCGGTGGGCGAGGTGGGCGGCTTCACGAACAATCCATCGACATCCTCGCCGCTGCCATCGGTCAGGTTCACGTCGCTGCCGTCGAAGTACATCGCCCAGGTGCCGGCGGTGTTGGTCCCCAGGGATGTCGGCGTGAAGGCCAGCAGGTCCACATCAGCGCCGGTGACGCCCGGGACGCTGACGGCTCCGGCCGTGGAGATCAACAGCCGCCCGTCCGGCAGCACCGCCAGCGCGTCGATGTTCTCGGCGGTGCCGCTCAGCCCCACATCGCTGCCGTCGAAATAGAAGCTCCATGTTCCCTGAGTGCGGTCGCCCAGCGAAGTCGGCACGAACCGGAGGATGTCTTCGCCGCCGCCGGTGATCGTCCCGCCCTGCACCGAGAATGCGCCAACCGTCGAAACCAGGATGCTGCCGTCGGCGAGGATGGCGAAGGCATCGATGTCCTCGTTGGCGGTTGTCAGGCCGACATCGCTGCCGTCGAAGTACATGCGGTACTCGTAGTTGCCGTAGCCGTCGATCATCAACAAGAGGATGTCGGCGTCGCTGAAGGTCAGGGCGTTGCCGAAACTGTCATACACCGTGCCGCCGGCCGTGGTGGACACGTAATAGAAGTCGCGCACGCTGACGTTCACCCAGGCCGTTGCGGTCAGTCCGGCAGGATCAGCCACCCGGTACTCGAACCAGGCATCGCCGATGAATCCGGGGGCAGGCGTGAAGGTAACGGTGCCGTCCGCATTGAGCACGGCGGTGCCGCCCGAGGCATTGGCAACGCCGACGACCCGCAATATGTCGCCGTCTACGTCGCGGTCGTTGGCCTCCAGCCGGGCCGGATTGGCTCCCTGGCCGTTGAACCGGATTGCCCGGTTCCGGGCGGTGATGGCAAAGTCGTCGCTGGCGAGCGGCGGATCGTTGACCGGCGCCAGGTCGAGGCGCACGGTTGCCGTGGCCGTGCCGCCGCGGCCATCGCTGATGGTGTAGGTGAAGCCGGCCGGGCCGAAGTAGTCGGGGTCCGGCCAGAAGGTGACCGTGTTGTCTGGATTGATCTCCGCCCAGCCGTGCTCCATGTTGTCCACCGCGACCACGCTCAGACGGTCGCCGTCCGGGTCGGAGTCGTTGGCCAGGACGGCGACGGTGACCGGGTTGTCTTCCTCGCCGCGTCCGGTGTCATCGCGGGCGATGGGGGGCTGGTTGGGGGAGGGTGGGCCGCCGCCGGGTGTGATGATCAGCGACCAGGAGTTGAGCCATCCCTCGTCCAGGTACGCCCAATCCTCGATCCACAATTCCCAGGTGCCGCGGGCATTCTCGCCGTCGAACCAGGCGAGTAGGTCATCCGGCTGATACGAGCCGCGGAACGGGGCCGAGCCGGCGGCGATCGGCACGGCCGCTTCGTCGTCAAAGATGGTGTCGGAGAAGTTCCGACCGGCCCCGCCCCGGAAGACCGCCAGGGCCACGTCGGTGCCCGCCGGCGAAACCAGGTGGATATACAGGTCGCCGTCGTAGGTATGGCTGATGTTCAACTGGAGATCGAGGTCGGCGATGGTGACGTCCTGGTCGATGGTCAGCACCGAGATGGTGGCGGTCAGGTCATAGATCGGTGCCGGCACGTCGGTGGACGAGACGACCAGGACCGGGCTGATGGTGAACTGCGCGGTGTAGACATCGTCGGGATTGCCGTTGACGCCGTCGCGGTTCTGGTCCATGGCGTTGCCGGCCCAGTCGGTGATGGCGGGGCCGACCGTCAGACTGTACGAGCCGAGCGCCGACTGGTCAGGGAAGGTAATGTCGAACTGGCGGTCGTTTGAGCCGGCCACCGGGATAACGTCGGTCACGCCGATCGGGCCGTTGGGTCCGGTAAACGCGGAGATGTCGGCGGCGGTGAAGGTGGCAGGGTTGATCGGCTCGCTGAAGGTCAGCCGCAGGCTATTGACAGGGCCGGTGGTGGCCAGCGAGGGGCTGTGGCCGGTCACCCGCGGGCCGGTAGTGTCGGGGGGCGGCATGCCGGTGACCGCGGCGACGGCGTTGAGCCGGCCGCCCGTCACGGTGATGCCGTCCAGGGCCGGCACCGGGTCGGTCGTGGCCAGGATTTCGCTGATGATCTCGGTATAGGTCCACTCGGGGTGCAGGCTGCGCAGCAGGGCAGCCACGCCGGTCACATGGGGCGTGGCCATCGAGGTGCCGCTCAGAAAGGTGTAACCGCTCGGGTCGCCGAGCGGGCCGCTGCGCGGCACCGTGCTCAGGATATCGACACCGGGCGCTCCCAGGTCCACCGTGGCCGCCCCCCAGTTGGAGAAAGAGGCCAGCTGGTCGTTGGGATCGGTGGCGGCCACGGCGATGATGTTGTCCAGGTCGTAGCCGGCGGGGAAGAATGGAGCGAGGTCATTGTTGGAGCCGTCGTTGCCGGCCGCGGCCACGAAGAGATGGCCCTGTGCCCCGGCGTTCTGGATAGCGTTGTACAGTGCCTGGTCAAAACCGCCGCCGCCCCAGCTGTTGTTGGAGATGGTCGCCCCCATGCTGACGGCATAGTTCAGGGCAGCGATCGCACCGCTGATGGTGCCGCTGCCGCTGGCGTCCAGGAACTTCACCGCCATGATCTGGACATTCCAGGCGACTCCCACCACGCCGACGCCGTTGTTGCCCACAGCGCCGATGGTGCCGGCCACATGGGTGCCGTGGCCGAAATCATCCATCGGGTCGCCGTCGTTGTTGGCGAAGTCGTAGCCGTAGACATCATCGACGAAGCCATTCCGGTCATCGTCGATGCGGTTGCCGGGGATCTCGCCGGGATTCCGCCACATGTTGGCCGCCAGGTCGGGGTGGGTATAGTCCACGCCGGTGTCAATGACGGCCACGATGACGCGGCGGTCGCCGGTGGTGACATCCCAGGCTTCGGGGGCGTCGATATCAGCGTCGGCGGTGCCGCCGGTCTGGCCGGTGTTGTGCAGTCCCCAGAGGGCGCCGTAGCGCGGGTCATTGGGCGTCAGGGCCACGCGCACCCGGTAATCGGGCTCGGCGTAAAGGACGTGGGGGTCGGCCTTGTATGCGGCCAAGACGTCCTCAACGCGCGTGCCGGGGGCGAGCCGGACCTTCCGCAGACCGGGCACCAGCGGCAAGGCCGGCCCGACCTCAGCGCCGGCCAGGGCAACGGCCGGGGCATCGTCGCGGAAGCGGACCAGGATCGCGGACGGATCGTAGGCGCCCGGGTCGATCACCAGGGAGCGGAGGTCCACGGCACCGGCCGGCGACATACTCAAGAGGGTGCGGTCTTCGAGGAGTTCCAGGTTACAAGAGGACCAGCGGATGGGTTGGTGTTTCGTCGGGAACGGACGCTTCCGAAAGCGGCGCACGGCATAACCCTCCCCCGAGTTGACAATCCAGGCGATGTGATGGGCTGGGCCGGCGGGCCGACGGCTGGCGGCACGGGTGACGTTCATACAAGCCCGGAGCGCCAGTGACGGGACACGCCATCATCCCCGTCGCTCACGCTCCGGGCTCTGCGCCGTCACCCCGTCGCTGGTGCTCCGGGACAAAGAGCAATCTTATCCAGTGGGGGGGGAAAGGCAATCAGAAAGTCCGCCGCTCCGGCGCGGGTCCGCGCCAGGGTCTTCTCGCTGGGCGGAGGAAGCTCTACAAAGGTATTTATGACCCCTTCTCCTGTTGACCCGACCCGCCCTCGCCGCGGCCTGACAGCGGTCCTGGAATCGCGGGAGCCGAAACGGCGGTCGTTCCTCGATTACCGCGGTTTCATCCGGCACCACTACGACGGGCTGCCCGGCGCCCTGACCGCGTTCACCGGATTGATCACCGGCCACGAGGCGCTGGCCGGGCGCTTGATCCGACCCGGGGCGTTCGATGTGCGCGGCTGCAAGCGCATCCTCGACGCCGGCTGCGGCAACGGCCGATACTCCCGCTTCCTGCTGCGCCACGCCGACCCTGATGCCGTCCTCACGGCCTTCGACCTGTCGCCCGGCATGCTCCGGCGGGCACGGCAGCGCCTCCGCAGCGACCGCGTCAGCCACATCGCCGCCGACCTGACCCGCCTTCCCTACGCCGACGGCTCCTTTGATGCTATCGTCCTGGGCTGGGTCCTAGAGCATCTGCCCGACCCGCGGCCGGGGCTCAGGGAGCTGGCCCGCGTCCTCCGGCCGGGCGGCAAACTCCTCCTGATGGCCACCGAAGACACCCTGACCGGGGCCGTGTGCAGCCGGTTGTGGCACTGCCGGACCTATAATCGCCAGGAGCTGCGCCAGGTCTGCGAGGAGTGCGGCTTGCGCTGGGAGCGCGAGCTGTGGTTCTCGCGACTGCACCAGAGGCTCAAGTTGGGCGGCATCATCGTCGAATTGCGGCGGGCCTGATCCATCCCCTCCGACCGTCAAAGCTGTCTCTCTCGGTAAATCCGCTCAAGTCGGCCTTCCGGGCGCTCCGAATAGAGCAGAGAGATGCCATTGCGTACCAGGAGACAGGCCGAAGGGGAGGCAAGGCCCATGTGCCGAGGGAAGCCGTCGGGTTGGGATCTGCCGGGTTGCTCCAGGTTCCGCAGAGTCGCGGGACAGGTGTGCCGTGCCGTCGGCCTTTTGGCTGCCCTCCTTTGCCTCGCCGACCTGCCGGCCCAAGCCCAGTCGGCCGGCGCCCCGGGCGTCGTCACCTATCCCGCTGGTCCTCCGGGCCCCGAGCCGGTCGGCCCCTACTCGTATCCGCTGCCGCCCGGTGATTTCTGCTGCGTCGGCGGCGAAGACCCGGGACCGTGTTGTGGCATTTATCTGCGGGCGGGGCCGGTCTTCACCGTGGGGGGCGGTTTCCTTGAGGAGCGGACCCACACCGGCTGGACGGTCCAGGCTGGCCTGCGCCGGTCGCTGGGGCTGCCCCGTCCTTCCGGGGAGTTTTTCGGGGAGTTCGGCTTGGGCTACGTCTTCAATGATGGGGACGACTTTGGTGTGCCGATCCCCGGTTGGTTCCGCGGCCAGGACCCGCCGGACGATCACGTCCACCCATTCAACGTCCTCATGCGGGTGCAGATGCACCGGCTCCACCGCTACGGCGTCCACGCCGGCCTGGGCCGTACCTTCTACCCTCCCTTTCTGTTCAACCAGGGGCCCGAGCGCCCGCTCCGTCTCATCCTGCGGGGCGGCCTGCGGGTCGGCGGCATCGAACCGACCTACAGCAAGATCCTTCCTCCCGACGTGAGAGAAGCCATCCGGGAACACCTTGGCCACGGGCATCGGCAGATCGAGTTCTCGACCCCGGGCGGCAACGACCCGACCCTGCACTTCGGCATGTACGGCAGCGCCGGCCTCGGTTTTACCTTCTGGAACGCCCGGCTGGCCGGTATTTCGCTGGGGACCGTCACGATTGGCGGCGAAGTGGAACTTGCCCGCGACTGGTTCAACCTCGGCGATTACGCCCGGGGCGACCACGGGCTAACCACCCTGACGCCGATGGCTACGGTGATGTTTGGGTTCTGATGGCGAGTCAGTTGTTGGGAGCCTGGCGCTAAGCCGCGAACGGCTGGCCCGTCGGCGCGTGCATCTTCAGCCACCGCGCCCGCCGCACCCAGTAGAAGCGCACCGGCAGGAAGATGTCCACCACCTCATCGGAGATCAGCAATCCTCCCAGCACCGGCAGCGCCATCGGCGCCAGAATCTCGCCGCCGACGCCCGACGCCCACAACATCGGCGCGATGGCGATGATCGCCACGCCCTCGGTCAGCAACTTTGGCCGCAGCCGGTGTACTGCCCCTTCGATCACCGCCTGACGTAACTCTGCCAGCGAGCCGATCTTCTCCAGCCCGCCGCGCTTGTCGATCGCCTCGCGCAGGTAAACCAGCATGATGATGCCGGTTTCGGTGGCCATGCCAAAGCAGGCGATGAAGCCGACCCAGACCGCCACGCTGAAGTCCATCGGCGGGGCGTCCCAACCGTGGATGATCTTCGGGAACAGGAACATGAAGAAGGCGCCGCCGGCCAGCGCCTCGGGCACCGCCAGCATCATCAGCGCCGCGTCGGCCAGGTCGTGATAGGTCAGATACAGGATGAGGAAGATGAGCGCAATCACGGCCGGGAAGACGAAGCGCAGGGTGTTCGCCGCCCGCACCTGATGCTCGAACTCGCCTGACCACTCGATATGCACCCCCTCGGGGAGCTGGACCTTCTCGGCCACCACTCGCCGGGCCTCGTCCACGAAGCCAACCGTGTCCCGGCCGCGGACATTCAGGGTGACGTAATTGAGCAGCCGGCCGTTCTCGCTCTTGATCATTGCCGGCCCCTCGACGATGCGCACGTCGGCCACTTCGCCGAGCGGCACCTGCATCGGCGGCCGGCCCGTTGTCGCGTGTTCGGGGGCCGCCTGGTGCGGGTCATCCGGGACGGCGGGCGCCATCGTGGCGCGCATCTCGCCGCCTGCCGCCGGGCCGGTCATGCCTCCAGGCGCAGCAGCCATCGCCGTCGGCACGGCCATGCTCCCTGCGCTGACCAGCAGCCGGCGCACCGTCTCCTCGTCCTCGCGCTGGGCGCGGGCATAGCGGATGCGTACCGGGAAGCGATTACGCTCCTCGACTGTCTGGGTGACAACCCGTCCGCCGAGGGCAACCTCGATGGCATCATTGATGTCCGCCACGCTGATGCCGTAGCGGGCCGCCTTGCGCCGGTCGGGCACGATCTCCAGGTAGCCCTTGCCCATGATCGGAGCGGCAATCACGTCCCGGGCGCCGGGGATCGGCTTGAGCACCTGCTCGATCTGCTTGCCGACGCGGTCGATGGTCTCCAGGTCGGGGCCGAAGACCTTGACGCCGATGTCGGTCCGCACGCCGGTCGAGAGCATGTCGATGCGGTTGATGATCGGCTGGGTGAAGATGTTGCTCCAGCCCGGCACCTGGAGAACGCGGCCCATCTCGTCATCCACCAGGTCGCCCTTTGGCCCGCTCTGCCGCGGCCAGAAGAAAACACGGTCGGCGAAGGGACGGGCCAACTCGTCGCGCAGGGCGGCCAGCGCGGGCGTGCCGCCTGGGTTGGACGGCGTGAGGCCGGCAGACCGAGCTAATTCCGGGCCGTGCGGCGCGCCGCTGAGCAGTCCGCTCCGGTCCGCCGCCTTGGCCAATTCCTCCATCGCGTAGCCCGTATAGAGGAGCACGCCGTGGTCGAACAGCTCCCAGTTGACCTTCTTCACCCGCTCGCGCCACAGGGCCATTCGTTTCTCCTCGACCGCCCGCAGCACCTCGCCGGCGAAGGTCTTCGGTTCGACTCCCAGCACTTCGATCGCCTGGCTCAGATAATCGCGCAGGTTGATCGGCCGGAACGCCAGGGCATCGGCGGCGCTGTCGATCGCCCCCATCGTGGCGAGATGGCCGGCGACGGTGCGCGTGAGGCGGGTCACCTCTTCTGCCGCCGGATTCCGCGCCAGCCACTGGCCGTGCTCGACGGTGAGCCGGCGGGTCAACTCATCGGCGATCCGGTCGGGGTCGGTGCCCGGGGGCCAGTGCAGCCGGCCCGCTCGGCGGATGCGGTCGATGGTCTCCGCGACGGCAAAGTGCGTCAGGATCGGCTCCAGCTCGCGCTCGAACTCGCGGTAGCGCAGCAGGGCCAACTCGCGCATCGTCTCGTCGAAGCGCTCCAGGGCCCTCATGGTGGCGTCGTTGATCAGGCTGTCGCGGTCATCGGCATGAGATGATTCCAGTAGGTAGCCGCGCTCCTCCAGCGCCCGCAGCACGGCCCGCGTCTGCTGTACGGCGTCGTTGAACTTGAGGACGCGGCGCGGCCACAGCTCCTTCGGCCGGTAGTTGACGAATGTCTCGACCATGTCGAGCGGAGCAGGGTCGGTGGCGGTGTCGGCCCGGCCCGCCTTGCCGATGACCGACTCCACCTCCGGGAAGCCGCGCAACAGCGCATCCCGCGCCTTGAGGTCGTCGGCCGCCTGCGTCACGCTGGCGCGCGGCACCGTCACCGGCATGTCGAGCGTGCTCCCCTCGTCCAGCGCCGGCATGAACGACACGCCGATCTTCGGGAAGTGGTAGGCCCACAGCCCGATCAACACCAGCGTGACGAACGACAGCACCTGCCAGTGCAGGCCGCGGGTGAAGATAACCGTGATCGCGATCACCAGGGCCAGGACGGCGAGGAAGGCGGTTCGCCAGGCGCTCTCCGAGGCGCCGAGGCCGATCAGCGCTTGCAGCGGAAACATGCCGGCCGCCAGGATCAAGAGCACCGCGAACGCCCACATGACCAGGTTGCGACGGGGCAACGCCCAGGTCAGCACCGGCTTGTAGATGTTGATGAAGCTGCGGACGATCCAGTTCTCCTCCTCGCTGCGCAGCCGGCCCTTGATAAACGTCGGGATCAGAGCAGGCACTACTGTCACCGAGATCAACGCCACGCCGATCAGGGCGAACGTCTTGGTGAAGGCCAGCGGGTGGAAATACTTCCCCTCCCGGCCGGAGAGCGCGAAGACCGGGATGAATGAGATCAACATGATCATCACCGAGAAGAAGATCGGCCGACCCACGACCCGGCAAGCGGGGATGACCAGCGCGCGGATGTCGCCTCTCACCTTGCGGTTGCCGAAGTGCTCCTTCAGGTGGTGGGTGGCGTTCTCGGTCATGACGATGGCCTGATCGACCAGGATACCGATCGAGATGGTGATGCCGGCCAGCGACATAATGTTGGCCTGGATATCGATGATTCCCAAGACGCGCAACAGCCACATCAACAGGAACGAGAACAGGACCGAAAGGGGCAGGGTGATGCAGATGACGAAGGCGCTGCGGACGTGCCAGAGGATCAGGAAGATCGCCAGGCTGGCGATGACCATCTCGTGCCACATGACCGTAGTGAGGGTGTCGATGGCCCCGTGGATGAGCCGGGTGCGGTCATAGGCGGGGACGATGCGGACCCCCTCGGGCAGGCCGGGCTGCAATTCCTGGATCTTGTCCTTGATGCGCTGGGTGACAGCAAGGGGGTTCTCGCCGTAGCGCATCATCACGACGCCGCCGACCACCTCGTTGCCGTCCTTCTCGAAGACGCTGCGGCGGAACTGCGTGCCCAGCTGCACCGTGGCCACGTTGCGGACGTAGATGGGCGTCCCCTGCTTCTCGCGGATGACGATGTCCTCGATGTCCTTCTTGTCGCGGATCCAGCCGACGCCGCGGACCAGGTACTCGGCATTGTTCTTGTGAACCACCCGGCCGCCGACCGCCAGGTTGCTGCGGGCCACCGCCGCGTACAGGTCGCCGAGTGTCACCTCGTAGGCGCGAAGGGCCTCGGGTTTAACGTCGATCTGGTACTCCAGCGGCGCGCCGCCGACGGTGGCGACCTCGGCCACGCCGGGGGCCGAGTTGAGCTGCGGGCCGATGTAGTACTTCTGTAGCGCCCAGAGCCGGGCCGGGTCGAGCCCACCCCCCTCGACGGTGTACCAGAAAATCTGCCCCAGGGCGGTCGCATCGGGGGCCATGTACGGCTTGACGCCGGCCGGCAGGTCGTTCTCGGTCAGGCCGAGCAGCTTCTCGGTGACACGCTGGCGGGCAAAGTAGAAGTTGACGTGATCCTCAAAGATGATGGTGATCATCGAGAAGTTGAACTCCGAGGACGAGCGGATGGTCTTGACGCCGGCCAAGCCCTGGAGCTTGAGGGAGAGCGGATAAGTGATCTGGTCCTCGATTTCCTTGGGGCTGCGGCCCATCCAGTCGGTGAAGACGATGACCTGGTTCTCGCTCAGGTCGGGGATGGCGTCCATCGGCGTGTGCAGCACCGCGTAGATGCCCCAGACGGTCAGCCCGGCCGCCGCGATCAGGACGAGGAAGCGGTTGCGGATCGAGTACTCGATGATTCGTTCGATCATATGGGTCGCTCCCCTGCCGCTTGCGGCTTAGCAAGAAAGGACGCCAAGCCGCAAGCGGCCTTTCAGCGCTTCTCCTTCGCCTGGGCCTTCAGCTTCTCCACCGTGGCCAGCGTCTGGCCGGCCTGGGCGAGGGCCTTTGCCTTGCACCCCTCGCAGCAGATGAACACCGGCCGGCCCTCGATCAAGATCTTGACCGGCACCCCCATGTCCGGGCTGCCCAGGCGGTCCTCGGACACCGGGCAGAAGCGCTGCGCCTCGGCCAGGGCCCGGTCCTCCGGACTAAGCCGGCTCAGGTTGGCCTTCACCACGGCCTCGTACTCCGCGTTCTCGGAAGGTGCGTGAGTGACTGGGGGGGCCGCCTCCCGGGGCCGCGCCTTCAACTCCGCCGCCCGGGCCAGCGTCCGGTCGGGATTGGCCCGCGCCTTGTCCAGGCAGCCGGAGCAACACAGGAACACCGGCTGATTCCGCAGCATCACCTTGACGGGTGTCCCCATGCTCCCCAGCCGGGAGTTCGTCAGGACCGGGCAGAACTGCTGCACCTCGATCAGCCGACGGTCCTCGGGCGTCAGCTCCTCCGTCGTCGAGGGGCGGACTGCGCTGACGGCCGAGGCGCCGCTCTTCGAGCCGCCGCTGCCGCCGAAGTAGATCGAGCCGACCGCCGGGTTGAGCCGGGTCTCGGCGTCGATCAGGAAGGAGCCGGTCGTCACCACGCGGTCGCCCGGCTCCAGGCCGCGCACCACCGGGTAGAAATCGTCACTGCGCGGCCCCAGCTCCACCTCCACGCCCTCATAGACCCCCGACGCCACTTCACGGTAGACGACCTTGCGACTGCCGGTGTCAATGACTGCCCTCTCGGGCACGGCCGGCAGGAGTTCCTGCTGCGCTACGGCCTCCCGGACGGCGGCCCGCAGGAGCGCTTGCAGCCCCGGGACGGCCCCTAGCCCGCCGCGCGCGAACGGCGCCCGGGCCGACAGCTCCACCGCCGTCTCGTCCCGCCAGTCGTCGGTCCGCGCCTTCTCGAACAACTCCAGCCGGGCGGACGGAACCTGGAACGTGACCGTGGCGTACATTCCAGGCCGAAGGTCATGGTCAGGGTTGTCGATATCGAAGCGGACGGTGAGTGTTCGGCTGGCGCGGTCAAGGTGCGGATAGATGAAGGCAACCCTGCCGTGGAAAACGCGCGAGGGGAAGGCGGGCGTGGTGGCGCTGACCGGCAGCCCTTCCTTCAGGAACGCCAACTCGTCCTCGTAGACCTGGGCCTGGATCCAGACCGTGGAGAGATCCGCCACGTCGTACAACGGAGTGCCCTCGTCCACGTATTTACCTTCGACCTGATACTTGCGGATGACATGGCCGCTGATCGGCGAGCGGATCGTCAGATGGGTGTTGGCCTTGCCGGTCTTGAGGATCTCGTCGATCTGGCCGTCGCTGATGTCCCAGAGGCGGAGCCGGTCGCGGGCCATTTGCAACAACTGCAGGTTGCCGCTGCGCCGGGCATCGAGGAGGTTCTGCACCGTCACCACCAGATCGGGGCTATAGATACTGGCCAACTCGTCGCCGGCGCGGACCGTCTGGCCGGTGACGTTGACGTAAAGCCGGTCGATCCGCCCCTTGACGCGGGCGGCGATGTGGGCCAGTCGGCGCTCGTCGAACTCGACGAAGCCGACGGTGCTGATCTCCTTGGAGAGACGGCGATAATCAACCGCGGAGGTCTGCACCCCCGCCAGGACGATGCGGTACGGCGACAGCTGCACCCGGCTGATGGTGCCTGGGGGCAGCGGCTCCTCGGTCCCCTTCTTGCGCTTGGACAGCGGCATGAAGCAGATGGGGCACTTCTCCTTGGGATTGTCCCGGACAATGGCCGGGTGCATCGGGCAGAAGTACTCGGTGTCGGGCTCGGCAACCGGGGCCGCGGCCGGCGGGCGCGTCAGCTTTTCGTAGTAGGCCCGCAGCGTGTCCCAGTAGGTGATCACCAGGCCGATGGCGGCCAGGATGGCGATAAAGCGCAGCCGGGCCTGGACCGTCTTGAGGACCAGCCAGGCGTTCCGCCAGAAGCCGGGCGTCGGCCGGCCGCGCGGCGGCACAGGAGCAAGGGGTTCAGGCATGGGTCATCCTCCGGTTGGCTGACGCCTTGCAAGGGCGTCGAGGAGGCCGCGGCGCTTCACGGAAGCGCCGCTCCGCGATGGTGATCGATCCGGAAGCGCGCACAGAAGGGAGCGTTATCACGGTGCCGCGCGCAGAACGACAGCGCCGCGCCCCCGGCTGGCTCAAATGAGGAAGTGCTGCAAGACAATGACCCGGTCAATCGGCGGAGGCGGCCGGTCGGCTTCCCCGAATAGCTGGACAGACGGCGTCATCAGCCGCAATGGGGCGATGGCAGCCTGGGGGGCGAGAAGGGGATTGGCCGTGGCATCGGCGTCGATGGTGGTGCGGGCGGGCGAAGGGGCGAGGGTGTCCGGTTGGGTCAGGGTGCCGGTGCAGCCAGCGGGACCGGCCCGTAGCTCGGCCTCCCCGGGCTTGCTGGTCGGGACCTTCGGCTGCTGGCAGCAGTCACCGTTCGCAGCGGCTTCCTTGTGGTGCATGCAGCATCCGCCGCCGCAACAGCAGCCGGATTCCGCGGCCGCCAGATCGAGGGGGATCGGATCGCTGGGCCCCTGGACGCAGCCGCACCGGAAGCGCGGGAAACCAGCGACGCCGACTGCCGCCGCCGTCACCCACACTACTGCACTCAGGAGGACCCTCCGGATACTCACCATGTTGATATTATCCTTTTTTCGTCCGGCGGGCACAAGAGCGACTGTTCTGCTTCACCCGGCTGCCTCCGCGCACAGCACCGTGTAGCCGCGCCGCAAGACCGGCTTGGCCTCACCGAACACCTCTTCCACCAGAGGGACGACGTACCTTGGTTGGCGGGTCACCAGGTAAAATCGGCCGCCCGGCTTCAGCAGCGCCCGCGAGCGCTCGATAAACAACCGGGCGATGGACGAGTAGGCATAATAGGGCGGGTTGGCCAGTGCCACGTCGAAACCGCCTTCAACCCCTTCGACCCGGGCAGAGGCAACGGCCTGGAAGTTGACCACCCCGTTGGCGCGGGCATTGAGTTCGGCCAGGGCCACGGCCCGCACGTTGCTGTCCACAAACGCCGTGAAGCCGTCCGGGCCGCTGCGCTGGGCGGCGAAGACGCCGTTGGTGCCGACGCCGCAACCGACGTCCAGCACCCGGTCGCCAGGGTGGACCTCCATGGTCTCGACCAGCGCCCGGGCGCCGTCATCGAATCGGCCAAAAGAGAAGACGCCCGGCCGCGACACGAAACGGAGCGACGGTCCATCGCCGACGCGCGCCTGAAACGTCACCTCGTGCCGCCGCCGCGGCCGGTCCCCCTGGCGCTGACACCACAAAAGGGTGGCACCGCCGGCCGCGTGAGCATGGACCCGGCCGAAGACCTTCTTTAGCCAGCCGGGAAAGGCCTGGTCCGATTCGTATGGCGACCAGACGATGAAGTGCCCCCCGGGGCGCAGGATGTGGAATGACTGCTCCACCATGTCGATCTTCAGCTGCCGCTCGCCGCGTTGGGCCGGCAGGTAAATGACCGTTTGGAAGTCAGGGGACAGGTCCCACAGATCGGGGGCCGTCGTCACCTGCGCGTCAAGGCCGTACTCAGCCAACTCGTTCCGGAGTTGCTCCGCCAGGTAGAGATCCATCTGGTAGCAGACGACCTCGGAGGTGTTGAGCGCTACCGCCAGGTCAACGACCTCCGCCGGCGAGCCGAGGACAATCCCCACAGGAGGACGGATCTTGCTGCTCGCCAACTCCGTCAGCGCCGCAATCGACCGGGTGGGGCGGGCCTTCTTCCGCCGCGCCATGTCTCTCTCCCAAAGAGAAAGCCAGCGCTGTGGGCAAAGGCGGCGTCCTCCTTCATCGGCACAAGAAAGGAAGAACGGCACCGCCATGCCATTTGCCTTCGCGCTCATCCCATACTGTTGTATGGGGTCATTGGGACAGGTCGTTGAGTTCTGTGCGCCTGCGGCACACTCCATCCGGTATGTCTGAGAAGCTGCCGGTGTGCTTCGTGGTGCCGAGGGAGCGGCCGCTGTCGGTCAAGGGACGTGGGAACTTCCGTCGGCGCGTAGGGGGGTCGGGGCGACTGCCTGGTGTGGTGGTCGGGGGCCCGGAGGATAGATGACTGACCGCGCCGTTGCCGCTATGCTGGAAAGTGTCGGTCCAGATGCGGCAGCAGTCAAGGAAGCAGTCCTGGGTAGCCGACGTAACACCCAGTGTAACAGCTGGTCCCAGCTGATGCCGCGTCGGAAAGCGGAGATCGACGTAAACCGTTTGCCGTCGAGCGATGGCAACGACGGCGCGATTGCCGAGCTGACCAGTTCATGAAGATTGCCGAGATTTTTTTCTCGATCCAGGGGGAGGGGCGACTCCTCGGCGTTCCATCGGCCTTTGTCCGCACCAGCGGCTGTAATTTGCGCTGCAGCTGGTGTGATTCCCCGTACACCTCGTGGCGGCCCGAAGGGGAGACCCTGGCGCCGGCGGAGGTGCTGGCCCGCGTCGCCGAGTTCCCGACCCGCCATGTCGTCGTTACCGGCGGCGAGCCGCTGATTGCGCCGGACATCGAGGAGTTGTGTGCCGGTCTGCGTCAGCGCGGCTACCACATCACCATTGAGACAGCGGCCACGGTCTTCAAGCCGGTGGCGTGCGACCTGGCCAGCCTCAGTCCCAAGCTGTCGAACTCGACGCCGCGCGAGCGGGAGGAAGGCCGCTTCGCCGCCCGCCACGACGCGCTCCGCCTGCGGCCCGATGTCATCCGCGCCTTCATGGGACACTGCGATTATCAGCTGAAGTTCGTCATCGACCGGCCGGAGGACGTGGCGGAGGTGCTCGAGTTGTTGAAGCAGTTGCCGGAAACCGATCCGTGCAAGGTGCTGCTGATGCCCCAGGGTATCACGGCAGAGGAAGTGGACCAGCGCGGCCGCTGGCTGGTCCGCGAGTGCTTGAAGCACGGTTTCCGCTACTGCCCCCGTGAGCACATCCACCTGTTCGGCAACCGCCGCGGCACCTGATTTCGATCCGGCAGACGTCGCCCGGCGCGGGCCGGTGCCAAGTGCTGGGCAGGTCGAAGCGATCGCGGAGAAAGGCCTGTGACCGAGTCCGAGTGGCTGAAGTGCAGCGACCCGCTGCCGATGCTCGACTTCCTGCGTGGTCGGGCCGGCGACCGGAAGCTGCGGCTGTTCGCCGCCGCCTGTTCCCGGCGCGTCTGGCACTGGATTGACGACCTCGGCCGTCAAGCGGTTGAGGCGGCCGAGGCGTTTGCCGACGGGCTGATGGGTCCGGAGGAGTTGCGAGCGGCGCGGCTGGCCTGCCGGTCGGCCGGCGAGCGTGCCGCGTGGTATGCCGCCGCTAGTGATCCGTTCAAGGCCGCCGGCAACGCCGCCCGCAGCGCCCTTGGCGGCGTGGCCCTTTCCCAGCAGCCCGCCGAGTGCGCCGCTCAGGCGGACCTGCTCCGCGATATCATCGGCAACCCCTTTCGTCCCCTGATGACCGATCCCATCTGGCGAACGTCCAAGGTAGTCGGACTGGCGCAGATCATTTACGATAGCCGCGCCTTCGACCGGATGGCGGGACTGGCGGATGCGCTGGAAGAGGCCGGCTGTGATAATGCCGCCATCCTATCCCACTGCCGCCAGCCGGGCGAGCACGTCCGCGGCTGCTGGGTCCTTGACGCGCTGCTCGGGAAGGAATGACGCCGCGCTGGTGACGTTGATCCCCAATCACGCCGGGCATTCCTGGCCGGCCGGGCGGGCTGCCGGCTCCTGGCTGTTTGGTCGAACCGGCACCGGGGTGTTCGTCTCCTTGCTCTTCAGCACCGTTGCCATGTGGCGCTGGTACGCCTCCAGGCCGGGCTGGCCATACGGGTTGATCCCCATCAGCCGGGCTTCCACGACGGTCGCCAGCATCAGCAGCTGCATCAGCTGGCCCATCGTGTGCTCCGACAGGGCCGGCAGCACCAGGTCGGCGGTCGGCCGGGCCGCCTCGAAGTAGGCCTGCTGTGCGCCGCGCCAGGCGGCGCTCATCAGGTCCGGCAGTGTCTTGCGCGACAAGACGTTCAGGCCGTCCTCATTGTGGTCGGCCATGCCCACCTGGATCGGCACGCCGACTGGGGTCTTGACCACCAGGTTGTTGATCACCCGGTCGCGGGTCCCCTCCTGGAGCTGCTGGCCGCGGGTGTGCAGGTCGCGCGTCATCACCGCGGTCAACGGCGTCGGCCCACGGCCCTGCTTGCCCAGGCTCTCGGCCAGCAGCTGTTCGTACCATCGGCCTAGCCCCTCCAGCTTCTTCGACCAGACCGCCAATACCCGCGTGGACTTGCCGCACTCCTCGCTGAGCAGATAATTGACCCCGGCGTATTGCAGGACGGGATTGCGCTCGAACGGCTCCTCCAGGAAACGCCGGGTCATGGCGGCAGCCCCCAAAAGCAGGGCCCGCACATCGAGGCCCATGACGGCCGCCGGCAGCAGCCCGGCTGGCGTGAACGCCGAGAACCGGCCGCCCACGTCGTCGGGGATCGTCAGGATGGTCTCATCAACGTAGCCCAGCGCCCGGAACAGATCGCGCAGCCGACCCGACGGGCCGGTCACCGGCACGAATAGATCGCGCAGGCGTTCCGAGCGCGAGCCGTAGTATTCCATCGCCTCGCGCACAAAGACCCGGTGAGCGACGGCTGGCTCCAGGGTGCCGCCCGACTTGCTGACGATCAGCACTGCCCAGCGCTCGTCGCGCCGCTCCGGGTCCACGCAGGTGTTTTGCAGCAGGTCGAGCAGGTCCTGCAAGGCGTCGTTGTCGAAGTTGTCGCCGGCGAAGTAGAAGCAAGGGACTCCCAGGCGGACCTCCGGCGGCAGTTCGTTGTGATGGCAAGAGCGGAGCGCCTCAAACAGGGCCCGGGCTGCCAGCTGGGAGCCGCCCACCCCCAAGACGACGACCCGGCCAACCTGGTCGCGGAGGTAGGTGGCCACGGTCAGCACCCGGCCCAGTTCGCTGGAGTCGCCGCGGCGGCGTTGCTGGTCGAGTAACTTCTGCGGCAGATCGATGAAGCCGGCCTCCAGCGGCTGCAGCTCGGGCGGTGCCTGCTGCAACTCGCGCTCGGCGGCCACCTGGCTGCGGATCTGCATCAGCCGCGGCGCTAGCTCCTTCAGCCGGGCCGGCGGCAGGAAGTGCCGGGCCCGAAGTTCGGCCGCTGGGTCCCACCCCTCGCCGGGCGGCACCAGGAGCGACTGGTAATCGTAGACAATCGCTTCGTCGGGAAGTTGCATGGTCATTTGGTCAGTAGGGCGCGGTGCGTGGTGAGGGCGGGCGGCGAGCCGTTCGCGCTTCCCCCACCGCTGGACACAGACAATACTGTGTACTCCAGCCTAGCTCACGGATACACTCGAAGCATGAACATTCACGACCTCATTCGCGAACTGCGGGAGCCGGCTTCGACCAAGATTGTCCTCCTGGTGGCCGACGGCCTGGGCGGGCTGCCGGTCGAGCCAGGCGGCAAAACCGAGCTGGAGTCGGCCCGTACCCCCAACCTGGACGCCCTGGCCCGCGAGGGTGTCTGCGGCCTGAGCATTCCGGTGCTGCCCGGCATCACCCCCGGCAGCGGCCCCGGCCACCTCGGGCTGTTCGGCTACGACCCGCTGGCGTACCGCATCGGCCGCGGCATCCTGGAGGCACTGGGCATCAATTTTCCGGTCGGGCCGAAAGACGTGGCGGTGCGCGGGAATTTCTGCACCGTCGATGACGCCGGCCGAATCACTGACCGACGGGCCGGTCGCCCGACGACCGAGCGCTGCGTGGCCATGTGCCGCAAACTGCAACAGATCCAGATCCCCGACGTGGAGGTCTTCGTCGAACCGGTGCGCGAGCACCGCTTTGTGCTTGTCCTCCGCGGCGAGGGGCTCGGCGACGCCGTCAACGACACCGACCCGCAGCAGACCGGCCAGGCGCCCCTGCCGGCCCAGGGGGCCGACGCTGCCTCGGAGAACACCGCCCGGGCCGTCAACCGCTTCGTGGCGGAGGCAGCGAAGGTGCTGAAGGACGAGACCCCGACCAACATGGTGACGCTGCGCGGTTTCGCCCGCTACCCGAAGATTGCGACCATGCAGGAAATCTACGGGCTCAAGCCGGTAGCGATCGCTGTCTACCCGATGTACAAGGGACTGGCCCGGCTGGTGGGAATGGACATCGCCGATGCCGGCGCCACCCTCGGCGACCAGGTGGAAACGCTGCGGAAGCTCTGGGGCCAGTACGACTTTTTCTTCCTGCACTACAAGTACACCGACAGCACCGGTGAGGACGGCAACTTCGCGGCCAAGGTGGAGATGATCGAGCGGCTGGACGCGGAGGTAGCGAAGATCCGGGCCCTTGGTCCGGACGTACTCATCGTGACGGGGGACCACAGCACGCCGAGCCGGCTGAAGAGTCACAGCTGGCACCCGGTGCCGACCCTGCTGTGGGCACCGGCGACGTGCCGGCCGGATGGGGTGACGGAATTCGGCGAGTCGCAGTGCCTCCGCGGCGGGCTCGGCCAGTTCCAGGCGATGTATCTGCTCCCCCTGGCGATGGCCCACGCGCAGCGGCTGGGCAAGTATGGAGCATGACCGGTCAGCCGTCGCCTGCTCGGGATGTTATTCCTTGCCGCCGCTCAACTGGGCTTGCAGGGCCAGCGGGGGCGAGCGGCTCAGGGAGTCGCCGTCGTCGGCGAGGCCGGGCGCAGCCCGGCTGGTCCGGATTACCAGCAGCCGTTGCACGGGATTCGGCTCATCGCTGCGGACAAAAAACCGATGCCCGAGCGTCTCCGGTCGGTCGAAGCGGCCCCCAACCACCACATACTCGTTGGGCGCCAGCGTCACCTCCCAGCTCAGGTTGGGGTAGGCCTCCGTCGGCCGATGTTCCCGCAGCGCCCAGGAATAGGTGCCGGAGCGATCTGCCGTGGGCCGGGGCAACAGCGCCGTCTCGCCGTGGCGGAGCTGCGGGGTGAAACGGAGGCGGGTCCGGCCGTCGTTGGTCAAGGTTGGGACCACGAGCAGTGTGCACAGGGCCTGCTCCAGCTCGACCTCCTCCGCCCGGCCGTCTTGCACCAGGCGGAAGCGGCAGCGAGGCATGGTCAGGCCGAGCAGCAGCGTGGTTGGGTCGCCGGCCTGGCGCTGGATGCGCCGCGGGTTGGCGCAGCTGCGCTCCGAGGTGAGCAAGGCCCGGAACCCGGCCGGCCCCATGCCCGCGATCTGGGCCACCCGGAAGCCGTTGTCGGCCACCAGCGCTTTGCGCTCCAGCGGAATGACCTGCTCATCGGCCAGGTCCCACAGTTCTTCATTGATGTACGGGTCGCCCACCGGCCGTTCGATCAAGGCGACCTCCATCACCACCATGTTAGCGCTGCCGGGGAGTTGCAAGGGACGGAGCCGGCTCAGCCAGGACGAGGTTCGCTCCGGCTGCGCGGTAGCACAGCCCGCGAGCAACCCGGTCACCAGCGCCAGTACGAGGCCCCGCCCAGCCATGGCACGCCATCCTTGCCGCTGCCCGGCTCCCGTCCCTGGGTAAAGAGGCAGGACCATAACGACTACGGTCGGGTCGGTCAAGGGCACGGCCCACATGGCAAGGTGACACGGAGAAGAGAAGCTGACCTGCTTCTGGTCACCGGGTCACATCCAGGGCGGGCGGGGCTTCGCAGACTCCACCCCGGGCCATCCAACCCGTAAGGCCATCGCCAACAAGGCCGCTTGACCAGGCACGAGGACGGTGCCTTTGGCCGCCGTTTCCCTATCTTGATGATCATTCAACTGCGAAGGTTCATTGCTTGGCCGGAAGGCTGTCCTGCTTACCCCGAGTACAACGTTCATCTTTGCAAGCGGAGGGAAGGCACGTGGAGCGGGAGATCTTCAACCTGAACGGCAAGGTGGCTTTGGTGACGGGGGGCAGCAAGGGGCTGGGCAAGGCGATGGCCCGCGGACTGGCCCGGGCCGGGGCCGATATTGTCATCGCCAGCCGGCACGAGGACGAGCTGCGCCGAGCGCTGGACGACATCTTGCGGGGCACCGGCCGACGCGGCGCCTGCGTCGTGGCCGATCTCAGCCACCGCGAGGATGCCGTCCGCCTGGCCCGCGCCGCTCTCGACGAGATGGGCCGGGTCGATATCCTGGTCAACAATGCCGGTACCAATCGGCCGCAGGCCATCGACGAGATCACCGACGAGGTCTGGGACGAGGTGCTTGAACTGAACCTGACGTCGGTGATGGCCCTGACGCGGGCGCTGGTACCGCAGATGAAGGCCCGTCGCTGGGGGCGGATCATTCACATCGCGTCGATTATGGCGCTGGTCTCGAAGGAAAAGCGGAACGTCTATTCGGCCACCAAGAGCGCCCTGCTCGGCCTGGCCCGGGCCAGTGCTTTGGACCTGGGCGCTTACGGCATCACGGTCAACTGCATCGCCCCGGGACCATTCCTCACCGACCTGCCGGCAACGGTGCTTTCCGAGGCCGAGAAGAAGGCCTTCGCCGACCGGACCGCCCTGGGGCGCTGGGGCGATCCCGAGGAGCTGGTCGGCCCGGTACTGCTACTGGCCAGCGACGCCGGCAGCTACATCACCGGCCAGACCCTGGTGGTGGACGGCGGCTACCTGGCGCGCTAAATGTCGGGGGGATCAAGGCGGTGGGCAATGCCTTTTCCCGGACATGACTCCTCAAGGCCCCCGGCGCCGGCTACAATTAGGGTGGCGGCCGAGTGATGGAACCGGCAGACATGCATGACTCAAAATCATGTGCCCGAAAGGGCGTGTGGGTTCGAATCCCACCTCGGCCAGTGGCGGTTGGGCCTGTTTGCCCGGCCGTTTTGCTTTCCTGCTAGACCGTCCTGGCCGCGTCCGTCCTTTCAGCGCCCACCGCCGTGCAGAAGCGTTCCGCGGCCGACTTGGTTCCCGACATCCCCTGTCGGGCCCGCGCCTCGGGGGTGACCGGCTCGGCCCGGTCCTCGCGCACCAGTGGCCGGCCGTATTTGCAAGCGTACACCTGGGTGAACTCGGCCCCGAACAGCAGCACTTGCGACGAGTAGTACACCCATAACAACAACACCATCGGCGAGCCGGCCGCCCCGTAAGCCGATGCGACGCTGCTCCAACCCAGGTACAGCCCGATCAGGTAGGTGCCTGCCGTGAACAGAACCGCCGTGATCACCGCCCCGACCCAGACGTCCCGCCAGGCAATCTTCACATCGGGCAGGACCTTGTAAATCATGGCGAACAGTAGCGTCAGCAGGCCCAGCGTGATCGCCAGGTCGAGCAGCCGCCACAGGAACGCGGTGCCGGCCGGCAGCGAGGGGCCCAGGAACGTGTTCACCGCCGTCACGGCCGTCGCGGCGGCCAGGGCCAGCAGAAGCAGCAGAGCCAGGCCGAGCACGATCATGAACGACCAGAAGCGGGTCCGGATCGTGTTCAGCCAGCCGCGGTCCGGTCGAGCCTTGACCCCCCAGATGGTGTTCAGTCCGTCCTGGAGTTCGGCGAAGACAGCGGTGGCGCTGAACAGCAGCACGACGATGCTGACGGCAGTCGCCCACCAGCCCGCGCCTGTCGCATGGGTGTGGCTGAGCATCTCTTCAACGGCCCGACCAACCTCAGGGCCGGCGACCAGCTGCACTTCCGCGGCCACCTGGCCCCGCGCGGCCTTCTCGCCAAACACCAGGCTGGCGACCGCGATGACGATAACCAACACCGGCGCTAACGAGAAGACCGCATAGTAGGCCAGGGCAGCGCCCAGCCGGGACGTCCTGTCGTTGGTCCACTCTTGATACGTGGCCTTCAATAACTCGAAGATTGCTTGAACTTTCATGGGGTTGGGTTCCCTCGGCCGCTTCACGGCAGCTGGCGGCCAGGCTCGGGGCACGGATGGTATCGCCGCCGGCAACGCTGCTCGCGGCGGCCTCTTCCTCGACCTTCCCCCAAGAGAGGCAACTGGAATGCCATCGAGCGACAAAAAAGAACGGCCGTCAAGCCCTAGCCGCCCCCGGAGCTTTCAGAGCCCGGAGCGTCAACGATGGGAAGAGGCGTTACCCCCGGCGCTGACGCTCCGGGCTCGGATGACCCGGCGCGGATGCTCCGGGCTCGGATGACCCGGCGCGGACGCTCCGGGCTCTGCTGAGTAACCGCGGACCGTCCGACGTGGCGAACCTGAGAAGAGCAGCCGGCCCTGGATGGTGCAGGACGCGCAGAGAATCCGGGAAGGTTGTGCGGGCGGCGGCTTCTGGTTTGTCCCGCATCCCGAGCCGGCTTGATCCCTCCCCCGAACGCGGTTATGAAGGGGAACCTCATCGACCGTACCAAACATCCTGAAGGAGGAAGCCGCCATGCTGCGCTGTACCGGTGGTCTGCTGCTTGCAGCCGTGCTGACCGTCGGCGGGGGG
>DATLYH010000299.1:0-44918 GCA_035575035.1 Gemmataceae bacterium | reverse complement strand
GCCGCCCCCACGAACGCGCGATCGGGCCGACAAGCTCGGCGACCCGCAGGCCAACGCCGCCGCTCTCGACGCTGTGCGAGCCCGGATCAAGGAGCGCGCCCGCAACCAGCTTGCCCCCGGGAAGGCGATCGAAGCCGTCGAGGCCGCCACTCGGTTGCCGTTCGCCGAGGGGTTAAAGAAGGAGGCGGAGTTGTTTCAAGAGTGTCTTTTCTCCGACCAGTCAAAGGCGCTGATCCACGTCTTCTTCGGCGAGCGGGCAGTGGCGAAAGTGCCCGGCCTGGCGAAAGACACTCCCCTGCTGCCGATCCGCCGCGCTGCCGTGGTCGGCGCCGGCACGATGGGCACCGGCATCGCCATGACCTACGCTAACGCCGGCATCCCGGTGCTGCTCAAGGAAGTGAATCAGGAAGCGCTCGATCGCGGCCTGGCGGCCATCCGCAAGAATTACGCTGCCGCGGTGAGCAAGGGCCGGCTGACGCCGGAACAGGCGGACCAGCGCCTGAGCCTGATCCGGCCGACGCTCACCTACGACGGCTTCGGCGAGGTGGACATCGTGGTCGAAGCGGTTTTCGAGGAGATGCAGCTGAAGCAACGGGTCTTCGCCGAACTGGACAGCGTCACCCGGCCCGACGCGATCCTGGCATCGAACACTTCGAGTCTGGACATTGACGCGCTCGCCGCGGCCACCTCCCGGCCGGCGCAGGTGGTCGGCCATCACTTCTTCAGCCCGGCTCACGTGATGCGCTTGCTGGAAATCGTGCGCGGCAGGGCCACCAGTCCATCGGTGATTGCAACCTCGATGGCCCTGGCCAAGACGCTGGGAAAGGTGGGGGTATTGGTCGGCAATGGCCGAGGTTTCGTCGGTAACCGGCTGTACGGCCCCTACCAGCGCGAGGCGCAGTTCCTGCTGGAGGAAGGGGCGACGGTCGAGGAAGTGGACGCGGCGTTGGTGGAGTTCGGTATGGCGATGGGCCCGCTGGCGGTGGGCGACCTGTCCGGGCTGGATGTCGGCTGGCGCATCCGCCGGGAGCACCGCTCCCTCATCCCGCCGGGGCAGCGCCAGCCGCGGGTGGCGGATCGGCTTTGCGAGATAGGCCGCTTCGGTCAGAAGACCGGGGCTGGCTGGTACCGCTACGAGCCAGGCAGCCGTGTGCCGCTTCCCGATCCGGCGGTGCAGACAATTATCGAGGAATGCGCCCGCGAGGCCGGCATCCCACGGCGGAAGATCGACCGATCCGAGATCGTGGAGCAGACCATCTACGCTCTGATCAATGAGGGGGCCCGGGTGCTGGAAGAGGGGATTGCCCTGCGGGCGGTGGACATCGACATCATTTACATCAACGGCTACGGCTTCCCGGCCTATCGCGGCGGCCCGATGTGGTACGCCGACAGTGTGGGATTGAAGAAGGTCTACCAACGCATCGTGGAGTTGGAGCAGCGGCACGGCGAGCTCTGGGCGCCGGCGCCGCTGCTGAAGCGGCTCGCGGCGGAGGGGAGGACGTTTGCCGACCTTGACCGGGAGAAGGCCGCGCTCGCCTGACGCGGGGCGAATCTTGTTGAAGTCGGATCGGGGCGGGGGTAAAGTGCGGGTGGTGCCCCGGGAATTGTCCGCAGCCTTCCCCCTGCCGCCAGCCGCTGCCGGACTGCTTGGAAGAGAGGGTTCATGGGGCGCTTCTCCTGCCGAACGGCCTTCACCCTGATCGAGTTGTTATTGGTCATCGCCATCGTCGGCGTGCTCCTCGCCCTGTTGCTGCCGGCGGTGCAGAAGGTGCGCGAGGCAGCGGCGGCCGCCGGCTGCAAGAACAACCTCCGCCAGCTGGGACTGGCCTGCCACGCCTTCCACGATGCCCACCAGGTTTTCCCGTTTGCGCTCTTCCCCGACGGCGTGCGCGGCACCAACAATGGGGTGGTCAATCCTCTCACCGGCGGGACTTACAAGGCCTCGAACTTCTGGCATCTCCGCCCCTTCATCGCACAGAAGGACGTCCCGGTCAGCCAGCGGATTGCCCTGCTTGCCTGCCCGTCCGACCCCCGCAGTAACAGCTTCACCGCTGCCTATCCGCCCTTCGGGACCGTCGGGCTGACGGACTATGCCTTTGTGGAAGGGCTGGACACCTATCTCGACACCTTCGTCCCCGATGGATTGGGAGTGGTAACGACGGGGAAGCCGGTTCGGATCGTCCAGGTGACCGACGGGCTGAGCAACACCTTGCTGATTGGGGAACGGCCGCCGCCCGCTGACCTGGCCTGGGGCTGGTGGGGATTCATCATCACCGACACCCAACTGGGGACGGCCGACAGCCGGCGGGTCTACCTGAGCGGAGCGCTGGGGCCGTGTCCGCGGGGTCCACAGCGGTTCGGGCCCGGCTCATTGAGCAATGACTGCGATTTCCACCACTTCTGGAGCCTGCACCCCGGCGGCGGCCACTGGGCCTTCGCCGATGGATCGGTGCGCTGGCTGGGCTACGGCGCTAGCCCCCTCACGCTGCCGCTGGCCACCCGTGCGGGCGGCGAGCCGCAAGTGATAAGTGACAAGTAACTAGTTACAAGTGACAAGGAGGTTGGCCGGCATCCTGCACTTGTTACTTGTTCGGGGCTCTTCCAGAGCCAGGTAGCCGAACTCGCCTGAGTTCGGGCAACCCTGACATCCCCCGAAGTCGGGCGACTTCGGCTGCAAGTACTTGTTACTACTTGTCACTTGTCACTTATTTTGAGTCCCGCGTGGAATCCTGTTGGATCAGGCTACTTCTTGCGGTACGATGACCCCAGACGCAAAGATCCGGCTCACTTCCTCCCTCGGGGTCAGGGTGAGGAGTCAGGGAAGAGGGGCGCGGCCATCCCGGCCAACTTGCGCTCGTTGTTGTTCGGCGGGTGGGACGCTCGCTCCCCAGGGGTGAGGGGGAGGGAAAAGAACGGGCCGCTTCCCACCTCGGGGACCGTGATTCGTCTTGCGGCCCCCTGGTCCCTGGACCCCTTGGAAGGAGAGGGACGCCGTCAGCAGGGAGAGAACCCCATGCCCAAGTTACCCGAGGGCCGAGCGCTCCTGGAACTCCTGGGGGCCGGGGATGAGGAGGCGGCCCGCCAGGTCGTCGATCGCTACATCAACCGCCTGGTCGCCCTCGCCCGTCAGCGCCTCAGCCAGCGGCTAGCTAGCCGCGTCGATCCGGAAGATGTGGTCCAGTCGGTCTTCCGTACTTTCTTTGGTCGGGTCAAGGCCGGCAAGTTTCACATCGAGGACCAGGACGACCTCTGCAAGCTCCTGGTGCGTATCACCGTACACAAGGTCCTCCGCCAGGTTGAGTTTCACCAGGCCGCCAAGCGCGATCCGCACCTGGAGGCCGAGCAGGGCAGCCGGTCGCAGGAACGGCTGATGGAGCTGCTCGACCGCGACCCGTCCCCCGAGGCAGCCGTTGCCTTCCTCGATCAACTGGAAGCCCTCTTCAACACCATGACGCCGCGCGAGCGCCAGGTCCTGGAGATGCGGCTGCAAGGCTACAGTAACGACGAGATCGTCGCCAAGCTCGGCCTCACCAACGACCGCGCCATCCGCCGCATCTTTGAGCGCATCCGCAGCCGGGCGGAGCAGGCGGGCTTTTCCCCCAAGGAGCGCGACTGAAGTCCGAAGCCGTCATCCACAGAAATCGGACCGCGGATCGCTCCGGCTGATTTCTGATCTCTGACTCGTCTCCCCTGAGGAGGGACGCCCCGACCGCCGAACGACGATGGAGCACGAGGCGGTCGAGACGGCCGTGCTCCCGGAGAGTGGAGAGCATCCTTGGGAGAGAGGGCGTTGACTTTTCCCGCTTAGAGCGATAGGTTTCACCATTCAGTACTGCCTCGGGGAGTGCGGACGTTCTCATGCTGCGAAATGTCCTGCTGTTCCTGATCTTCCTTCGACTGCTCTGGCCGCCGGGCATCTGCATTTGCCACCTGTTGCGGCCGGAAGCGGTCCCGCATCACCACGACGAGGATGATCACCTCCCCGGCTGTCCCGCGTCCAAAATGGGGATGACCCTGTGCAGCTTCAAGTCGGAGCCCCCTCGTCTTTCGCCCGCCCCGCACCTCCTTCTAGCCGTGATGGACACAGGCTCCCAACCGACGGACCCTGATGTCGCTCCAGTCGCGTTCTACCCGGTCAACCTCGGCCCGCCGGATCAACCTCTCTATCTGACACTGCGCGCGCTGCTTCTCTAACAAGTGACCAGCGACAGCCCGGTAGCCGAACGCGCCAACATTCGGGTCCTTGGCTACCTCCCGAAGTCTGGCGACTTCGGCTACTAGTGACAAGCGCGGGATGCAGACCAGCCTCCTTGTCACTTGTCACTTGTCACTTGACTTTGCCGCGCTTCACCCCGTCCCACCGGAGAAAGCTGATGAGAACCCGGACCTTGCTCCCTGTGCTGGTGCTGCTGGCCGCGGCCGGCGCCGGCGCGGGCCTGCTCACCTACAACATCTGGCGGCCGTGGCTCTTCCCCGTCCTATCCCCGGGACCAACCGCAGCGAACGACCATCACGATCACGGCAATGAAGATCAGGTCCAACTCAGCCCTCAGGCCCAGGCCAACCTGCGGCTGGTCGTCCGGCCGGTCCGTTTGACCTCGTACTGGCGCGGCATCGAGGTGCCGGGGACGGTGACGGAATTGCCCGGCCGGAGCGACCACGCCGTGACCTCCCCGACGGCCGGCGTCGTCAAGCGCGTGGCCGTCTTTCCCTGGGACACGGTTCGACCCGGCGACGAGCTATTTACCCTGGCGCTGGTCGGTGAGATCACCCTGGGCGCCCAGGCGGAGCTGTTCAAGACTGCCCGCGACCTGCAAATCAACCAGGAAGAGCGGGAACGACTGGCCGAGGCGTCCCGGTCCGGGGCGGTGCCAGCGGCGCGGCTACTGGAACTGGACTACCAGCAGCGCCGCCTTAACGCTGCCCTGACAGCCTACCGTCATCAACTCGCCGCCCGCGGCTTGACCCCGGAGCAAATCCAGGGGGTGACCGAGGGGAAGTTCGTCACCGAGATCACCGTGCGCGTGCCTGGCCGACCGCCGGAGCCACGCTCGCCTTTACTCCTGACCTCGGCCGGTCCCTTGATGGAAGCGGAGTCCTCCCCCCTCTATGAGGTGCAGGAGCTTAAGGTCAACCTCGGTGAGCAGGTCCAGGCCGGCCAACTCCTGTGTTACCTGACCGACCACCAGGAGCTGTACGTCGAGGGCCGAGGCTTCAAGTCGGAGGTGCCGCTGTTGGAGCAGGCGGCCCGACAGGGTTGGTTTGTGCGGGCCGAGTTCGCCGCGGATGAGACGGCCGCCTGGCTCTCTGCTCGCAGGGAGCTTCCGGCGTTGGTCCTGGCCCGTCTGCTTCAGCCCGGCAGCCTGGTGCCGCTGTTTCCGCCGGACGGCCTGTTGCAAATCGGCTTTCTGGCCAACACGGTGGACCCTGCCAGCCAGACGTACCCATTCTACTTGCCCCTGACCAACCAGTACCGCGAGTACGTCAGTGCCGGCAAGACCTATCGCATCTGGCGCTACCGGCCGGGCCAGCGGGTGCTGCTGCACGTGCCGGTCGAGCGGTTCGACGATGTCTTCGTCTTGCCGGCCGAAGCGGTGGTGCGTGAGGGGGCAGAGGTCTACGTCTTCCGGCAGAACGGCGACTTCTTCGAGCGTAGGCCGGTCCGCCTTCTCCACCTTGACCGCCGCCACGCCGTCATCGCCAACGACGGCAGCATCAGCCCGGGCAACCACATCGCCCACAATGCCGCCGCCCAGCTGAACTTCGCCCTGAAGGCCCAGTCCGCCGAGGGGGAGGGCCATGAGCATCATCATGACCACTAGAGGAGCGTGCCGCGGGGTTTGCTCCCCTCTCCCCCTCACCCCCTACCCCTCTCCCCCACAGGGGGCAAGGGGAGGAAGGTGCAAGGCGAATACCCCCAGCGCCATTGAGGAAACGGGATATGCTCAACGCCGTCATCCGCTTCGCGCTGCGCTACCGGCCGCTGATCGTCTTCCTCAGTCTGGCCGTACTGGTCTATGGCACGTTCGTCGCCGCCACGCTGCCGATCGATGTCTTTCCCGACCTCGACCGGCCGCGGGTGGTGGTGATGACCGAGTGTCCCGGCATGGCGGCCGATGATGTCGAGACCCAGGTCACAGCGCCGATCGAGTCGTCTTTGCTCGGGGCCACCGGAGTGCAGACGGTCCGCAGCCAGACCATCGCCGGGCTGTCCATGGTCACCGTCGAGTTCGACTGGGGAACCCACATTCACACTGCCCGCCAGGTGGTGGTCGAGCGCCTGACCGCCGCCCAGCAAGCACTGCCGCCCGGCATCCAACCGCAGCCGGCCCCCATCGCCTCGCTCATGGGGGAGATCATCCACATCGGCTTGTACTACCAGCCGGGACCGCACGGCGGCGAACTGGCCCCGGTGCCGCCCACCAACTACCTGGCCGAGTTGGTCCACTCACCCGGCGAGGGACAGGCCGCGCTCCACCTGTGGGACCCGCGCGGTCCGGACGGCGGCCGCCGGAGCGATGCACACGAGTGGCGGCCGGTAGCGGTGGACGCCATGCCCGTGTCGCTGACCTGGGATGGGCAGCAGGGGCCGCCCGTTTCACTCCTGCCCGACCGACGCGATGGCCCGACAGCGGTTTCGTTCCGTGGCCACGACTCCCGGTTGGCGCAGCTCGACCAACCGCTGGCGGACCTTGACCGGCAGGTGAGCATCACGCTGAACGGCAAGCGGGTGGAGGTGTCCTTCCCCTCGTCGATCCGCCGACAGATGGAGTTGCGGACCATGGCCGACTGGGTGATCCGGCCGCGGCTGCGCAAGATCACCGGCATCGCCCACGTGGCCACGATTGGCAGCCCGCCTCGGCAGTATCAGGTGCTGGTCAATCCCAACGCTCTGCTCGCCTATGATGTCTCCCTGGAGGAGGTCGAGGAAGCGCTGCGGCGGAACAATCACAACGCCACCGGCGGCTACGCTCAGCGCGACGGCAAGGAGGTGCCGATCCGCATCCAGGGCCGGCTCGGCCCAGAGCCCGACCAGGTGCTGGCCGACCTGCGCCTGATCCCGGTCCGCCACACCCCCCAGCGGACCATCCTGTTGGAGCAGGTGGCCCGCGTCCGGCTCGGTCCGCAGCCGCAGCGCGGCGACGCCAGCGTCAACGGCCAGCCCGGCGTCGTCCTCAACGTCACCAAGCAGCCGCACTCCGACACGCGCGACTTGACCGACCGGATCGTCGCCGCTCTGCGTGAGGCCGAGGCCACCTTGCCGGCCCACGTGGTCATCAACCCCGAATTGTTCCAGGTGCGCGGCTTCATCGACCGCGGGGTCTACAACGTCGGCGAGGCGCTGGTGGTCGGGGCCGTGCTCGTGCTGCTGGTCCTCTTCCTCTTCCTGCTCAACTTGCGCACCACCTTCATCTCCCTGACCGCCATCCCGCTGTCGCTGGCGATCACGGCTCTGACGTTCAAGGCGATCGGCTGGCTGACCGGAACGCCGATGTCGATTAACGTGATGACGCTGGGCGGCATCGCCGTGGCAATGGGCGCCTTGGTGGATGATGCCATCGTGGATGTCGAGAACATCTTCCGCCGACTCCGCGAGAACAACGTGCTTCCCCCTTCGCCCCCTCACCCCCAACCCCTCTCCCCCGAAGACGGGGGCGAGGGGAGATGGAGGCGGCCCGCGCTCCAGGTGATCTACGACGCCAGCGTCGAGATCCGCAGCGCCATCGTCTTCGGCACCCTAATGGTGATCCTGGTCTTTGTGCCGCTGTTCGCCCTGTCGGGCATGGAAGGCCGGCTCTTCACGCCGCTGGGCATTGCCTACATCGTGTCGATCCTAGCGTCGCTGCTGGTGTCGCTGACGGTGACCCCGGTGCTCTCTTATTACCTTCTCCCCCAGGCCCGAGCGACGCATCGCCGGTACGACAGCCCTCTCGTGCGCCTGCTGAAATGGGGGGCCACCTATCTGATCCGTCTGAGCATAGCCCGGCCGGGCACCATCCTGCTGGCGACCTGGGTACTGGTCGGGGTGTGCGCCGTGGTGCTGACCCGGCTCGGAGCCGACTTCCTCCCAAGGTTCGACGAAGGGAGCGTGCAGCTCAACGTAGTGCTGCCGCCGGGCGCCTCGCTGGACGCCTCCAACAAGGCCACGGCGATCATTGACGCCAAGCTCCGGCAGATGCAAAAATCCCGCTCCAACCCGCAGGGAGAAATCCTCCACTTCTCCCGCCGCACTGGCCGGGCCGAGTTGGACGAGCATGTCGAGCTGCCCAACAACACCCACTACATCCTGACCATCAACCCGGAGGCCGGCCGCGGCCGGGACGAGATCCTCAAGCATCTCCTGGACGAACTCAAGGAGGAGGTGCCCGGCGCCGACCTGGAGGCGGAGCAGCCGTTGGCTCACCTGATCAGCCACATGCTTTCCGGCGTGACGGCCCAGATCGCCATCAAGGTCTATGGCGACGACCTGGACACGCTGCGGCGGACGGCGGAGCAGGTCCGGGCGGCCATCCGCGATGTCGAGGGGATCACGCCGCCGGTGGTCGAGGCCCAGCAGCGGATCGACGAGCTACACCTCCGCCGCAAGCCGGAGGCCCTGGCTCGCTACGGCGTGGACTGGGAGCACGTCTCCCGGTTTGCCCAGACGGCGCTGCACGGCCGGGTCGTCTCCGAGGTGGTCGAAGGACAGCGGCGCTTCGACCTGGTGCTGCGGCTGGATGAGCCGTACCGCAGCGACTACGAGGCCCTGGGCCGGCTCCGGCTGGGTCTGGACGACCGGCGCGGCCCGGTGGCGCTGGGCGAGCTAGTGGACATCGGCCCCGGGCTCGGTCCCAACACCATCAGCCGGGAGGATGCCCGCCGCCGAATCGTGGTCCGTTGCAACACCACCGACCGCGACCTGGCCGGCGCTGTCCACGACATCCAGCGGCGCATCCGGGAGCGCGTCGCGCTGCCGCCGGGCTATTTCATCGAGTATGGCGGTCAGTTCGAGAGCCAGCGCCGGGCGACGCTGGTCATCGGCATCTTGGCCGGCGTGGCGGTCGTCGGTATGTTCGTGGTGCTGTACATGCTCTATCCGTCAGCGCGGATCGTATTGCAAATCCTCAACGCGGTGCCGGCCGCCTTCATCGGCGGGGTCCTGGCGCTGTGGCTGACCGGCCAGACGCTGACGGTGGCGAGCCTGGTCGGCTTCATCTCGCTGGGCGGCATCGCGACCCGCAATGGCATCCTGCTGGTCAGCCATTACTTCCACCTGATGCGTCACGAGGGGGAAGGCTTCACGCCGCAGATGATTTTGCGCGGCAGCCTGGAGCGACTGCCGCCGGTGCTGATGACGGCGTTGACGGCCGGTATTGGTCTGGTGCCGCTGGTGGTGGGCGGCCATCAGCCGGGGCGAGAGATCCTCTACCCGGTGGCCACGGTCATCCTGGGGGGCCTGATCACCTCGACGTTGTGCGAGTTCCTGATCCATCCGGGGATCTTCTGGCGCTTCAGCGGCAAGGACGCCGAGCGCCTCACCCACCAACCGGCGCCGGGAGCGGAGGGGATATGACAAACAGGCTTCGCACTTGCGAATGGCAGAACCCGGAGCGTAACCGACGAGGGAGAGCGCCTGCCCGTCGCTGACGCTCCGGGCTCGGAGTAATCGTCGCCAACGCTCTGGGCTCCGATCAAAGATGCGCCGGGACTCATCAGGGACTCGCCCGCAGCTGGTCCAGGATGGTGGGGTCCTGGATCTCGCTGTCGCGGGCCAGCAGGATCACCTTGGAGATCACCTCGGCCGTCTTGGGGTCGTCGTCCGCAAAGGGGAGGAAGAGCCGGCCGCGGTGCTGGGCATGGACCGGCACCAGACAGAGCGAGCCGCCCGGCTGGCGGTGGACGACGGCGCTGCCCAGATGGACCGAGTAGTTGCCCAACTCGCCGTCGATCAGCACGTGCGAGCCCTGGACCCGGACGTTGTCCAGCTTCAGCAGGGCACAAGTCTCGCGGAGCAGAGCCGAGCGCATCTCGACTGTCGAGGCGCTGGCTTCCGGGTCCACGCCGCCGCGGTGGGCGACGCTCACCACCAGGTCCAAGTCGCGCATCACCTCGCTGAAGAGGCGCGGCGGCACCTTCACCAGGGGCAGCGGCTTCCACTCGCCGCGCTTCGTGAAGTAAACCCCCTCGATCGTCAATCCCTCCACCTCGGCAGGAGTGAAGTAGCCGCCGAGAAACGAAACGTGGACCGACAGGTCGGCATCGTGGAAGGTGCGGCTCACGCCCTCGCCGTAGCCGGCCGCCCAGCCGCGGCTGGTCCACAGCGCCACCGCCTGGCGCGGGTTGACCTGCTGGCCAGCATAGCGGCGCGAGACCGTGTCGTCGGCCTTCTCCGCCTCGGTGAGCACATACAGCTCGCGGAAGACCTGCTTGAACGGCTGCACCAACTCCCGGCGGAAGCAGTCATGCTGCCAGAGGTGCCACTTCTTCGTCCGCAGCAGGTCGTAGGGGTGGGCGATGCGGAGCAACTCGTCCTTCGTGACCGGCTCCAGCCGGCCCGCGTGGTCTCGCAGCGCCTTGCCGCGTTTCGTCGGGTAGCCGATGATCCCATCCCCGATCAGGACCAGCCGTTCCAGTAGGGGGGCGAGCACGGGGTGGCCGAACAGCTGCTGGAGCTCGGCCCCTGTGAGCGGATCGCCGCGGCACATCATGTTCTCCAGCGACCGCCGGACGCGTGCCGATTGCCGCTTCAGCTCTGCCTTGCGCTCCAGGAGCGCCGCCACCTTCTTGTGCTTCTTGATAGCCGGCGGGATGTTCTTGAGCGGCTTGTCCTTCTTGCGGACGGTGATCTCCGGCTGTCCCAGGTGGTCGATGCCGAGAGTGACGCTCACCTCCTTGACGGTGACGGTCACAGGGCCGTCGGCCAGGTCGGAGCTAGTGCGGGTCTCCATGGCCCACTCCAGGCGGATCGGATCGGGGTAGCCGGCGGTGCGGGCCAGGTTCTGCATGCCGATGGCGGCCGCCCGCAGGGCGCTATCGCGCGACATCGAGCCAAGCTTGCGGGCGTAACGGAGGTAGTCCTGGTAAACCTGGTAGCGGTCGAGCAGGTCGGCCTCGCGGGCCTTCCCCTTCGCCAGGGGCAACAGACCCAGCGCCCGCACCTCCTCGCGCCGCCGTTTCTGCCGGATGGCGCTGACCAGGCTCTTCTTGGCGACCTTGCCTCGCATCACCTCGGCCAGGAACAGGGCGCGCTTGTAGCCCTGGCGGGTCGAGGCGAACTTGGCCGCCGCGCTCAGTGCCGCCCAGCGCTCCGCCCCCAACGCCTCATAGGTGCGATGGAACCAGGCCACATCAACTGCCCCCTCGGCCAGCTCCTCCGGCGTCAGGGCGGTGCGTTCGCTGAGCAGCGCCTTCCATTTATCCTCGTCCTCATTCCTGTTGCTGTCGCGCGTGTGGGCGATGAACCACCACACTCCTTCCGCGAAACCGGGCCAGCCGAGCGCCTGCTCCACATGCTTGACCCACTGCGGCGCGTGAAAGGCCAGCTGGATCAGCCGCTCCTGGTTGATCCCCGCGGCCTTGACCTTCGCCGCGAAGTCCGCCTCGGTCTCGTCCTTGCCCGGGTAGGCCACCTTGATCAGGTGGCTGAAAACGGCGGCCCGGCTCTGGTTGTTCCACAGGTAGCCGCGGACGAAGGAATCCTTGCCCAGCGCCTGCAGCAGCCGGATCAAGATGTCGATGCCCTCGACCGAGTTCAGGGACAGAGCGGCGCCGGAGGCGGGAGTTTCCGCCTCGCCCCGCGCCAGCTCGATCTCCAGGACGCGCTGGCGGCAGCGTTCCACCACCGCGGCCAGGCCGGGGCACTCTGCCAGCTTAGGCGGCAGCTTGCGCTCAGTCAGGGTTCCCAGTTCGTGGAAGCGGCCCCCGTAATCGTCATCGTGCGGTCCCAGGAGTTGGTCGATCAGGTCGGCCTCGGTGGCGCCGCCAGCCCGGTAAGCCGCCACGATCTCGTTCAATTCGGGCCGGTTGCGCGGAACCTTCGGTCCCGGCTCGTCCTTCCAGCGCAGCAGCCGCCAGAGCCGGACATGGTGCTCGGGCCGCCAGACTGCGGGGTAAGAGTCCCGGTGTGATCGGGCCTGGTCCAGCCAGAGGACGAAGGGCGAGTCGTAACTGCGCCAGTCGCGGTCCTCCCAGCGGTCCTCGTCAGGGACGTGCTCCAACTCCTGCGGCGGGACCAGGGCGAATGAGGCTTCCACCGCGTCGAGCAAAAAATCCGGCGCTCCCTCGGGCGGGTGGAGCCGCAGCAGCCACTCCAGCACGCCTTTGACGATCTCCTCGTAGCGCAGCTCCTTGGGTTTCAGCCCGCCGGTGAGCACTTCCAGCGCCTGCTTCAGTTGGGGGCTTCGCTTGCGCGGCTCGCGCCAGTCGTCGGCCTCCCACTCGAAGCAGGCCAGGGCGCGCAGAAGCTCGAAGCCGTCGGGATCGCGCAACTCCCGCGGCCGTTCCGCCCACCACCGCTCCCACAGCTCGCGCAGGGGGAGGCGAACGATGTCCTTCTCCACTGGTGTGTCGGTGTTCGGCGAGGGGAACCGGTAGCCGAGGTTTCCCAGCGGGGTCGGCTCGCTCTCGCTCTCCTGGTCTTCCGGGTCATCGGGGTCGGGCAGATACTTGATGACCACCGGCGTCTGGCGGTGCTCGTGGACCAACTCGTCGAGCGATTCCAGGCAGGCAATGGCGGCGGGCGTGCGGAAGGCCACCTTGAGGTTGCCGCGCGGCGGAACCGGGGGCGTGCGCTCCTCCGGCTTGAGCAGGCCGAGCGCATCGTCCAGCCGGGCTTGCGGGCGGGCCGTGTCGAGAATGGCCGTGAGCTGCTTCTCTTCCTCGTCGCTGAGCCGGCCGCGCTCCGTGCGGTAGCGCTCGGCGCGGGCGCGGCAGCGCTCGCCCTGGCGCCCCGCCTCCGCCATTTGCCGGAGCAAATCGAGCCCGGCCAGGCGCAGCGGCAGCTGCCCGGCCGTCAGCAACCGCTCGGCGCTGGCCAGGGCCGCATCGTCGGTCTGGTTGAGCAGTAGTGCCAGGACGCCGCGACGCAAGTCGCCGGCCTTGCGCGTGAGCAATTCCTCCAGCCGCTCGGCCTCGGCGGGAGTGATCGGGCATTTCTTCAGCGCCTGGACGGCCGACTCGCGCACGTTGCCGGCCTTGTCGCCGACCAGGGCCAGCAACGTCTCGCGGATGGCCGCGTCCCACTTCTCCATCTCCGCAAGCCGATCCACCACATAAGCCCGTTTCCACGGGTCGAACAACGGCAGGTAGGGAATCAAACGAGTGGGCGGGTGCTTCCCCAGGTGAATGATCAGGTGCCCGGCCACCGATTTACGGTCCACCCTCCGCCCGGTCCAGGGCCAGACCAGCGGCTTCAAGTTCACCTCTTTCTCCGGCACCCGGGCCAGCAGCCGCTCGACACGCTCGAACAGGTCGCCGGGGTCGGCTTCCTCATCCTCGGAACCGTCATCCCGGCAGTGCTCCAGGGCATACAGGGCCACACGCAGGTCCTCATCGTCGAGGGCTGTCCGCAGGCGTTCGCGGGCGGCCGGAAGTTTCAGTTGCGCCAACAGGTGAACGCCGACAAAGCGCTGCTCCGCGCGAGTATCGTTCAGCAGTCGGACTGTCGGCTCGATGACGGCGTCTGCATCCTCGAAGGCCTGGGCCCACAGCGCCAGGTAGAGCGCGTCGCCGGTCTCCTTGCCGATGGCCCGGGCGCGGGCATTCGGGTCTTCGAGGAACTTCAGGGCGTGTTCGATCGCCTGGTTGACCACGCGGGCGCTGGCCGAGTCCCAGCGGAAGCCGAACCAGGTATCCACGGCCCGTACTGTGGCGCTGAAGCGAGTCAGGTTGTGCTCCCGGATCAGCCGCAGCATCCGGCGGAACGCCTCGGGATGGGCCTCGTCGATGGTTTCCAAGATCGTCTGCCGCAGTCCCTCCTGGCGCTGGGCGGCCAGCAGCAGTCTCTCGACGAACTCCCAGCCGTCGGGCCGCGCGGCAACCAGCAGGGCCCGGGGCACGTGCCGGCCCATGCCGCCGATCTCATGCGTACCCCGGGCCGAGTCGCACAAGATTTCGAAGACGGTCTCGCCTTCGCTGCCGCCTGTGTCGATGGCAGCGGCCAGGAGAATCCCGACCGCGTCCGCTCTGAAACCCAGATGCGCCGCCCAGGCCGCCAGCCAGGTGATGTCTTCCTCGTAGCCTTCGAGTTGTATCAGCAAGGAGCACACCCAGTCGCTCCGTGCCGCGAGGAGGGCGGCCGGGTTGTTGGGAGCGCGGAACGCCTTGCGGTCGTAGTAGTCCGTCTGGTAGGGCAAGCGGCGATGGATCTGCCAGCCCGCCTCGATGTACCGGCCCAGCTTCGGGAAGAGCGCCTCAAAGACTTCGCTCCGTTCCGGTGGGGACAGCGCATCCAGCTGCCTGCACGCGGACCGCTTGACCTTGCTCTCTTCCTCCCATTCCTCGATCGCGTTGCCTTCAGGGTCGCGGCCCATCAGGCCCCGCCCGATCTCGGCCAGACGCGGTGGGAGCGGTTTGAGCGCGGCCAGCCGCCGTTGCTCGCCGTCCTCGTGATAGAACTGCTTGAGTGCTTCCCGGGCCTGCTGCGGCTTCAACATCTTACCCTCCCGCCAGCATCACCAGGCGCACGAACGTCAATCGGCTGTCCGGCTGCAGATAGACCTCGCGGTCCAGATCCCGCTGCTCCTCGCCATCGACGATCACCAGGTACAGACCATCCTCGAAGGCCTGCAAAGCCACGGCCACCGCTTCCTCTTCGTCCACCGGCTGTTTCAGGTCGCGGCCGCCCATGTCCACCTTGCCGCGGGCCGCTCCCTTCTCGATGTCGCTAGCCGTCAGGGCGCGGAGCAGCTTCCGCTCCTCCTGCCGCTCGCGGAAGGCCTCCACCTCGCCCCGGACCACGTGCGCGATCAGGTCGCGCAGCGTGAGCCGGCCGCCGCTTTTGTCGAGGCCGGGCGGAAGGGGGATGGACCAGTCCGCGAAGAGCGGTCTCTTCCTCCCTAGGGCCTTGCCACTGATGGTGATCATGAGACGCTCCTTAGAAATGAGGGTCACCTTCTGGTAAAGGTGAAGAATAACCGCTGCACTTGCCCAATGGTAGGAAAGCAGGGCTGCGCCCATCCCATGTTAGCCGGGGAAAAAGGCGATGCAAGGGGTGAGTATTGGAGGTGTTGTTCTGTCCCTTGCAGGGGCGCAGCCGGCCCCGCCTAGGTAGCCGCATCGGGGCATCCCGGGTCAGGTTCCCTTGGCAGCGGGTTTGTCGCCGCGCAGGCGGAGCGGCACCGGCGGCTTGCGCAGGAAATCCAGTTCGTGCGGGAAGGGGCTGTCGGCGGTGGCGTTGGCGGCGTTGTGCTCCAGTGCCTCGGCCACCATCTGATGCAGCTTCGGGTTCTGCCGCAGCAGCGTTTCCAGTTCCTTGCGGGTCGGCTCCGGCCGTTTCTCGTTCAGCAATTCCAGGAAGCGGCGGTTGGATTCGTCCGGTTGGTCCTGGAAGGCCAGCACCATCGCCTGGCCCAAACGGCCCAGCAGGCGGTACGGCCGCGCCGCATGCCCTTCGAGTTTGGCAAAGAAACGTTCGGCCGCATCGAGACGACGATGCTCCAGGTAAAAGACCCCCAACTCGGCGCAGTGGCGGGCACCGAGGCGGATCATTTGCGGGTCATTGCCGGGGTTGATGTACAGCTCCACGCCTGCTTGCAGGACCTGCTCGCGCTTCTGCGGCGAGAACATCGCCTCGATCTTTTCCAACTCGGCATTGCTCGCCGGCGGCTCCGAAGGTGGAGGCAGGTTGCGGGAGGCATGCCGAAACCAGGCAACGGCTGCCCCGCCGGCCAGCGCCAGGACCACGCTCAAAGCAGCCGCCCACGGCAACCCGCGCCGCCGGGACGGTGCCGCCGGGACGGCCGCCGGCGTCCCGCTCAGGGACGACATTTCCAATACCTGCGAGTGCAGGCCGGAGGAAAGCCCGGTCAGCGTCTCGCGCAGGCGGGTCAGGTCCTGGAGCAGCTCGCCCGCCGTCTGGTAGCGCTCGGCCGGGTCCTTGGCCATCATCTTCTTGACGACGGCGCACAGCTCGGCCGGCAGGTCGGGTCGGATCACCTCCAGGGGCACTGGCTCGGCCTGCACGTGCTGCAAGGCGACCTGAAAAGCGGTCTGCCCCTGGAACGGCGGGTGGCCGGCCAGCAGGTGGTAGCAGGTGACGCCGAAGGAGTAGATGTCGGTGCGCGGGTCAACCGGCCGGCCCTCGACCTGCTCGGGGCTCATGTACAGTGGTGTGCCCAGGGTGACGCCGCTCTGCGTCAGGCTGAGCGGCGCCTGGTCGGGGGCCAGGCAGCGCGACAGGCCGAAGTCGGCGACCTTGACCTCCCCCTTGCGCGTCAGCAGGATGTTCTCCGGCTTGATGTCGCGATGGATGATGCCGAGTTCGCCGGCCCGCTGCAAGGCCGCCGCCACCTGGCGCATAATGGCCAGCACCTGCGGCACATCGGGCGGCCCCTTGCGGGCTAGATACTCGCGGAGGTTGCGCCCCTCGACGTACTCCAGGGCCATGTAGTGCAGCCCGTCGCACTCGCCGATCGCGTACACCTGGACAATGTTGGCGTGGGTGGCGCGGGCGACGGCCAGGGCTTCTTGCTGGAAGCGCTGCAGCGCGTCGGGGTTGGCGGCCAAGTCGGCCCGCAGGATCTTGAGGGCGACCTTGCGCTTGAGCGAGACCTGTTCGGCCAGGTAAACCTGTCCCATACCCCCGTGCCCCAGCCGGCGCAGGACATGGAAGTCGCCCAGCGTTCGGCCGGTCAGGTCCGGCTCGGCGGCCGGTACCCCGGCGGCAGGGGGCGGCGTCAGCGAGGGCTGGGTACCGTTGTTCATGGGCACTGGTTTCCTGCCCGCGCTCCTGGGGAGCGCGGCCGTCTCATGCGGCAGGTAGGACGCCCGCGCTCCCAGAGGGATAGCGATCCGTGATCCGAGGTCTGATCCCTGCGGGCTGCGGTTTCTGACCTCTGGCCCTGGCCCCTTCATCATAAGCGGTCCGGTGCGGGCGGCCAAGTTGCTGCCTGCGGCCTGGCGTCAAGTGGCCGACGGCCAACCCGAGGCATCCCGGTGGTCGCCCTTATCCGGCCCGGCGGGCGGCTCTACCGGTAGCCGTGGATCGGCCGCTGCTGCGACCATCAACCGAGATTTCGCCGGCCCCCAGGAAGATCAGCGCCAGTCCCATGATCAGCAGCAAGAAGGTGGGTTCCAGAGTGGCAAGGGGCAGATCAAAGACGCGCCACCCTTGCCACCAAAGAAGGGTTCCGGTGGTAAGGAGCAGGGCAGCGGCGGTGGCCGTGCGGCAGCGGAAGCCGACCAAGATGGCCAGGCCGGCGGCGAACTCGCCCCAGGCGATCAGCAGCTGCCAGGGGGTGGACAGCCCGCTGGTCCACGCGGTACCGCCGTTGGCCATGATCTTGACGTAACCGTGGGAGGCAAAGACCAACCCCAGCGCCAGCCGCAGAGCCAGCGGCGCGAGCTTGTCCTTGAAGAAGACCTCGAACACGGCTCCCCTCCCGTAGTCGGAGCGCGACGGCAAAGGGCGCCAGTTATGGTCGGCAACGGCGATAGGTGAAGTTGCCCTCGTCGGCCGGAACGACAGCGGATTGGTGCTGGCAAAGGACGGAGGGGTCGGCGCAGACAGGCAATCAGGCGCATCCCGAAAAGTCAGGCACCGGACGCGCCCACCGGCACGGCGACGAGTCAGCCGGCGAGCGGCCCCAACAGGGGGTTGCGCCATCCGGGGGTGGCCGGGGCGGAGTGCCATGATGTTCTGGCCACCCACCGGCCGGCTGACGCCGGCCGCTCGCCAGTAAGACTCACCGGCCGGCTGACGCCGGCCGCTCGCCAAACAGTTACGCCTCTTACGACAGCAGCAGCCGCAGGTCGTCGGCGGTCAGGTCGCGGATCAGGCTGTTGTCGGCGTTGATGATGGCGTCGGCCAGGTCGCGCTTGGTCTTTTGCAACTCCAGCACTTTTTCCTCGACCGTGTCCCGGGCGATCAGCCGATAGGCGAACACCGCCCGCTTCTGGCCGAGGCGGTGGGCCCGGTCAATGGCCTGCGCCTCGACCGCCGGGTTCCACCACGGGTCGAGCAGGAAGACATACTCGGCCGCGGTCAGGTTCAACCCCAGGCCGCCTGCTCTGAGGCTGATTAGGAACAGCTTGCAGTCCGGGTCATTCTGGAAGCGCTCGACGCGGGCCTCCCGGTCGCGCGTCTTGCCATCGAGGTACTCGTAAGGCACCCCTTGCCGGTCGAGCCGGTCGCGCACGATCGCCAGCAGACTGGTGAACTGCGAAAAGACCAGCGCCTTGTGCCCCTCCTCCAGCACCTCGTCGAGCTGCGGCAAGAGCAGGTCGAGCTTGGCGCTGGACTCGCTGACCTTGGCCGGGTCGATCAGGCCGGGATGGCAAGCGGCCTGACGCAGCCGGAGCAGCGCTTCAAGCACCTGGATCTTCGCCTTGGCGATCCCCTCCTCCTCGACCTTGCCCAAGAGGGTGCGGCGGTAGTGCTCGCGGAGGTCGTTGTACTGCTTGCGCTGCGCCGGCTCCAGCTCGCAGTAGAGGGTCTGCTCCGTCTTGGCCGGCAGGTCCGCGGCCACCTGCTCCTTGGTGCGCCGCAGGATGAACGGCCGCAGCGCCCGGGCCAGCAGAGCGCGGGTATCCTCATCGGGGTTGTGCGCCCCCACGCCGCCGAGCCGGAAGGCCGACGCGCCGCCCAGCATCCCCGGATTGAGGAACTCGAACAGACTCCAGAGTTCGCCCAAGTGATTTTCCACCGGCGTACCGCTCAGCGCCAGCCGATGGTTGCCGCGCAGCAGCCGCACCGCCTTGGCCGCCTCGGTCCGGGCGTTCTTGATCGCCTGGGCCTCGTCGAGGATGCAGTAGTCGAATAGCACATCCTTGAAATGGGCGGCGTCGCGCCGCAGTGTGCCGTAGGTGGTGAGGATCACGTCATAGTCGTTGAAGTGCTGGCCGGGCTGGAGCCGGCCGGTGCCGGTGTGATCGAGCACGCGCAGCTTCGGCGTGAACCGGGCGGCCTCCTGTTTCCAGTTGAACACCAGCGATCGCGGCACCACCACGAGCGACGGGCCGGGCTGTTCGGCGCCATTCTTCTTCGACCGCTTCTCGCGCAGCTCGCGGCGCGATTCGAGCAGGGCCAGCACCTGCACCGTCTTGCCCAGTCCCATGTCGTCAGCCAGGCAGCCGCCGAAGCCGAACCGTTGCAAGAAGTAGAGCCAGCCCAACCCCTCGCGCTGGTAGCCGCGCAGCTCGCCGACAAACCCGGCCGGTGCGTCGGCCGGCTTGATCCCCTCGAACCGGCGCAGCTCCTCGCGCGCCCGGGCAAACGTCTCGTCGCAGCATGCCTCCGGCTGCGCCGCCAGAAGGGCGTCGAGCAGGCCGACCTGGCTGCGCGTGAAGCGCAGGCGGTCCCCCTCGACCTTGCCCAGCCCCGCCAGCAGGCCATATTTCTTCAGCCACTCCTCGGGAAGCATGCCGTAGGTGCCGTCGTCAAGGCGGACGGTGTTCTCCCCCTTTTTCAAGGCCGCCAACAGCGCGGGAAGCGCGGCGGTCGTGTTGCCAAATTCGACCGTCCCCTTCAGGTCGAACCAGTCGATGCCCGAGGCGACCTCCATGTGAATCGCGCCGGGCTGGCGGTAGAGTTTGCCCTCAGCCTCGACATGCCAGCCGGCCTCAAGCAAGGTGCGAATGACGCGGGGGAGATTGCGGGGGGCCAGCTCCAGCCGAGGCTTCGACTCATAGGAGTACTTCTGCGGCCTGAAGCCGAGCTGTCGCAGCTGCTCGGCGGCCGCCTCCTCCGCGGCCCGGTCGCGCACGATCAGCCGGCGTCGGTCGGCCTGGTAGATCCCCCGCTCGGGCTGGTCGGCGGCGATCACCTCGCCGTCGTAGTCAAAGAACAGCTCGCCGCGGAGCCGATCGTTCCCGTTCGAACCGGCCGGCTGCCACCGGCTGCTCGCCAGAACCCGACGCTCGGGGGGCCGCACCTTCAGATAGGGCCGGGGCGGCAGCGCGACTTCTTCATAACGCAGCTCGGACGGCAGCTCCAGCCGCGGTAGGTGCGGCAGGCGGAGCAACTCCTTGATCAATTCGCCTCCCTGCTTGACCGGCACCTGGAGCGGGCCGCGCTGCCGCAGCAAGCGGACCCAGTCAAAGGCGCCACAGTCCTCGAAGCAGGCGGCCCGGTCATCCCAGAAGACCAACCCCTCGGCCAGCATCCGCGGTTCGGCAAGAGGCACGCGCTCCGCCCCGCGCCGTAGCCAGCCTTCCCCAACGTAGTGCTTGCCGGTGCTGTCGGGGGCCACCACCAGCCAGAACTCCCACGGCCCGCCCTCGTCCCAGCGGAGATCCCGCAGGTCGGCGTCCTCCTGCACACGAAGCCGGCATCGCCCCGTCCGGCACATCTCCGGGATCAGCGCGTCGGCCAACGGCTCAGAGAGCCGGTAGCGGCATGAGGCCCAGTCGTAGGAAGGATACAAGTAGTCGTAGGAGTACGCATAGTTGATCTGTTCCCGGGTGCCGACCAAGAGGGAGAGGATACGACGGTCGGCCGGATTGGGCAGCAGGGGAATTGATGCCACCGGCAACCGCTGGAACTTCGGCTTGCCCCATTCGCCGTCCCGCTTGCGCTCGCGGTAGGCCACCTCGACCGTCAACCCCTGGCCGGTCAGCGTGGCAGGCACGTCCACGATGTAGAGGATCTCCCGCCCGGCCGGCCAGCTGTTCGATGGTCCCGCCGTTGCTGATGCACTGGCCTGGCGCAGCCTGGCCAGCTCTTCCTTCCAGTCCCGACGCCGTTGCCGGCCCCGCACCGACGGCCGCACGGGGCGGGTCGGATGAGGGATCACCCGACCGGGACGGTCGTCTGCGAACCCGTTATCCCACTCGCCCCAGTCGTAGCCGTCTTGCTCTGCCTCTTCTTCCCAATCCGCCTCATCCTCTTCTGCGATAAAATCCTCATCCTCGACAATTTGCAGCCGGCCGGTGGGGCTCGATCCCAGGAAGCCGTGGTTTTCCGCAGCCAGGATGGCCGCCCAGATGTGCTTGCAAGTGTAGAGGTGGTCCTGGAAGTACGGACAGGTACAGCCCACTTTCAGCGAGTTCCTCGTGCGCGACAGGCTGACGCTGTAGGGCTGGCTTCCGCGGACCGTCGCCCGGACAGACCGGTCGTCGCCAGCGAGGATGCGGACGGCCCCTTCGAGGAAATACAACCGGCCCCGCTGCCGGATTTCCTTGGAAACTTGACCGGCCAGTTGGGTGGTCAAGGTCATTCGAGTGGCTCCATGAGAGAATCAATCTCGCCCATTATAGCGGAAGCGTGGAGATAGATTGGAGCACCGCCTCGGGCGATCCGCCGGCTTGGTAGGCGCGGTTTTCAAGGCGGGCGGTGGGCACCAGGAGGAGGGACTTCAATGCAGCCACAGCCTAGGGCCGTGGCAAACGTCTGAGAACCGGTCTTCGACCGGGAAATGGGCGATGAGGGAGTTGAACCCCCGACTCCACGGTGTAAGCATGGCGTGATACCGTTTCACCAATCGCCCGTTCTGACAGTTACTTTATACAACCCGTCGAAAACTTGCTACCGCTCTTGCATCTGCCGGCGAAAGGACGAACAATGAGTAAGGGGTAGGGGGCACTAACCAGCGCCGTTTGGCGCTCCTTCCCAAATCGAGGAACTCGAGATGAACCCGTACAGCTCCCTGTGCGATGATTTCGGGGTATTTGCCTATGTAAATACCAAGCTGGAGCGGTCGGCCAATCGGGAAACCGTCCTGCACTTCTTCGAGGGGCTGCGCAAAAAATTCCCTCAGATGGTTGACTTCGACTGCCGGGACGGGGGCGAGTACGTGCTGGAAGAGGATCGGGAGCAAGGCAGCTACCGTTGGGCCTCCCTGGAGCCGCGCCGGGTCGGCAGCGGCTTCGTCAACCCGCCTTCCCTCGAGGAAGCCGATGCCCTGCATGAGTACGTCCTGGAGCTGATCCCCTACTACCTTTCCGACTTCAGCACCCTCGATGGCGAGGCACTCGACGTTCTGTTCACCTTTGACTTCCTCTTCAGCGGTAATCATGACGAGGTGGTGGCCGAGGCGCTGGGCCTGAACACCACTCTGGAGAACCTGTTGCACATCCCGGGCAGCCGGGTGATAAACTACGAGCCGTCGTTGATGCTGGCCCTGGACGACACTTGCCGGCTGCAGTGCCGGCTGAGCGTCGAGACCCGAACCTCTGCCTATCAGATCCGCACCGGTCAGTTTCCCGAGGCACCGATTAGCGTCTATTTCACGGTCCGGCAGTACTGGGGCCGGCAGCCGTTCAAGACCTACGTCGAGTCATACCGCAACCAGCGCCGCATCATCCAGGAATTGATCGATGGCCACATCATCCCCGCGGTCATCCGCCCGCTGGCCCAGACGATCGACGCCCGGCAGTAATCTATCCATGGTCCGTAGTCGGTAGTCCGCAGCCGAATATACTACGGACTACGAACTACGGACTACGGACCATGACTTCGATAACTCTCAGCCAGTTCGCCCAGGGTCTGACCGCCGAAACCGCCTTTGATGTCCTGGCCGTCGCCCAGCGCCTCAAGGCACAGGGCAAAGATGTCGTCGAGCTGCAAATCGGCGACAGCCCATTCCCCAGTACCCGCGCCGCCCGCGCGGCCGGCATCCGGGCCATCCAGGAGGGGGCCACCCACTACTGCCCGTCGCTCGGCCTGCCTGCCTTCCGCGAGGCGGTCGCCGCCAATTACCGCCGCGAATACGGCATCGAGGTGACGGCTGACAACGTTGTCATCGGGCCGGGGGCCAAGGTCTTCGAGCAGTTCTTCTGCGAGGCCGTCCTCGATCCGGGCGATGCGGTCCTAGTCTTCACCCCCCACTTCCCCACTTATGGACCAAACATCGAACGGCGGCAGGCGCGGCCGGTCTACAGTCCGCTGCGACAGGAGAACCAGTTTCGGCCCGACCTCAACGACGTGGAGCGCTTCCTGAAAAGAGAGCCGCGGGCCAAGGCGATCTTTCTCAACACGCCGCACAATCCGACCGGGGGCGTGGCCACCGCCGAGGATCTGCGCGGCCTGGCCGAGTTGGTCCGCGGCCGGGACGTGGCCGTCTTCAGCGACGAACCGTATTGCCATATGGTCTGGCAGGGCCGGCATCATCCGCTCTTGGCCGAGCCCGGCCTCCTTGACCAGGTGGTAGCGGCCTACACCTTCAGCAAGTCGTACAGCATGAGCGGCTGGCGCGTCGGCTACGCCATCAGCAACCCACGGCTGGTCCAGACCATCGGCAAGATGATTAACACGGCGCTGTCATGCGTGCCGCCCCTGGCACAGTGGGCGGGCCAGGCGGCCTTGGAGCACGATGCCGCCGAGCGCGACGAGGCAATGCAGCGCTTCCGCCGGAAGGTGGAATTGCTGGTCGAGGGATTGCGGGGGGTGGACGGCGTGAAGGTGCTGATGCCGGCCGGGACATTCTACGCCTTTCCCGATGTGTCGGCCGTTTGCCGGCGGCTGGGGATCACGTCGCACGGCCTGGCCATGTACCTGCTGGAAGGAGCGGATGACCGTTTCGGGGTAGCCTGTCTGGGGGGTGAGTGCTTCGGCCCGGCCGGGCAGGGATTCCTGCGCCTCAGCTGCGCCGAGCCGGACGACCGGCTGCGCCAGGCGGTGCGCTTCCTGGCCGAGGCGGTGACCCGCACCGACCGGGTGCAGCGCTACCTGGAGGCAAACCCGAAGTACCGGCTACCGGGATGAGGGAGAGACACGCAGACCAGATGAACGGCGTAAGTACCCCAGGCCGGGAAGGGCGGTATCTCCAAAAATCAGACTCTCCACCGAGTCCAGAGTACTCCGTACTCAGGCGTTACCATAGATCACCCGCTCATCTCCTTGTCTCCTTGTCTCCGTGTCTCCCAATCTCCTTGTCTCCTTGTCTCCGTATCTCCTTGTCTCCATGCGGGGCGGGGTGGCCCTGGCCAACCTGGTCCTGGGCGAACCGGAATGCCGCCCGTTCGGCGTCTTGCCACTCCCCCCTCTTGGCCATGCCGATGATCTTGGCGAACGCCTCTTGTTCGGGAGGGGAGAGCTTGCCGTCGCGGGCCGCCTTCTCGACTCCCTGCTCCACCTTGGCCAGCCGGGCGGGGTCTTTGGTATTGCAAGCGGTGTAGAGCAGCTTCATCAGGTAAAGGCTCTCCCGGCTCGACACGGCTGGGTACTCCCGGCACCCCGGCCACCAGATGACCAGGAAAGGGATGGCGAGCACTCCCGCCACCCCGACCAGCGACCATAGCCGGCGGCGGTCGGGAGCCCCATCGTCATGGTTAGAAATCACCGGGCACCTCCCCCAGAACCATTCGGAGTTGCACGCGAGCCGCTTGTGGTTACGGAACCGCATCCCCCAGAACAGGCCTGTCCGGCAACGCTCAGAAGTTACCGGGCACGTCCCCCATGTTCATGCTGGACAGGGCCGCCCAGGTGTTGAGGTTGATCGACGTTGGGATGAACTGCACATGCCCATCGCCGAACAGCACCTGTCCGCCGCCGCTGGACCACGGCGCGTACATCTGGCAAACGTGGCAGGTCGGGAAGCTCGGCGGATGGACGACGCCCGGCTCGCTGGCCGCCGGACCGCTGTGGCACAGGACCAATGTCGCCGGGGCGTCGCACTCGGTGAACGGGAATCGGTTCGGATCAAGGGGACAGGATGCGGCGTTGGGGTGGACGCCGACCCATGTTTTATCGCTGACGGTGGTGTGTTCGCCGACGAACACCGTGTTGCTCAGCCCGTCGATCACGTCCGCCGCTCGCACCTTCGAGTTGCGGTAGAACGGGCCGGTGCCCGGAAGGCCGGACAGGTCGTGCCGCAGGTAAGCCCAGGATTCGTCCTGACCGTTGTTGGCCACGTAGTGCGACCGCCCCCACTCGGCCAGCACCACCCCGGACTCGGTCTTGACCAGCATCGTCGCCCCCTGGTTCGGAGCGCCCGGGTTAAGGAACACCTTGAGATGGGCCTTCACCAGGTCGGCGTTGGCGGGATGCCAGGCCGGCAAGTCGAGCCGGAGCTGCCGGTGAAGGTTGTCCTGTTCCAGGTAGGGGAGGAGCTGCGCCCCCCACCCCCAGCCCGGCGGGGCATCGAGGGTTTCCGGGTTCGCGGCCGGGTCGCGCGTGTTGGCCAGGTAGCCAGCGGGGAAGCGCTGGTTGGCGTCGTGGAAGTGATGCATCGCCAACCCGATTTGCTTGAGGTTGTTGCTGCTTTGCGTGCGGGCGGCGGCCTCCCGGACTCTTTGCACCGCCGGCAGCAACAGGCCAATTAGCATGCCGATAATGGCGATCACCACCAACAGCTCAATCAAGGTGAAGGCGCGTCGCATCACGGAGTCCTCCCTTAGGATCGCCTGTGTTTTTGATTAGCTGGGACTAAATAATAAATTTGCTTAACCGAATGTCAAGAGGGGGGCATCGAATCGAATGGAATTCGATCTCTCAGGGCGCATTGGCTACCAGCCCGGAGCGTTAGCAACGGGTGACTTCGGAGCCCGGAGCGCCAGCGACGGGTGACTTCCGAGCCCGGAGCGTTAGCGACGGGTATTGCTCCGGGCTCCGAAAGAAAGTCATCCCCAACCGCGCCCCGCTGCTTCGTTGTGCTTCCGACGAGCGGCCAGCGCCTTGGCCACCTGGGCCGCCGTCCGCGTGTTGAACACGTTGTCCTTCTCCAGCCAGCCGCGCCGGGCCACGTCCACGCCGAAGCGGTACAGGGCGATCTCGTCGGTGCTGTGGGCATCGGGGTTGATTACCAGCCCGACGCCCAGCGCCTTGGCCCGCTTGGCGTGAATCCAGTCGATGTCCAGCCGCTCCGGATGGGCGTTGATCTCGACCAGGGTGCCGTGCTTGGCCGCCACCTGTAAGACTGCCTCCAGGTCCACCTGGTAGGCATCACGCCGCAGCAGCAGCCGGCCGGTGGCATGGCCGAGCATGGTCACGTGCGGGTTGGCGATCGCCCGGATGATCCGCCGGGTCATCTCTTCCCGCGACTGCTTGAAGTGACTGTGGACGCTGGCCACCACGTAGTCAAACGTTGCCAGCAGCTGGTCGTCGTAGTCGAGTCGGCCGTCAGGCAGGATGTCGCATTCGATCCCTTTGAACAGGCGGATGCCCTTAAGCCGGTCGTTGAGCTTGTCAATCTCGGCCTGTTGCCGGCGCGCCCGATCGGGACTCATGCCGTTGGCCACCGTCAGCGACTGCGAGTGATCGGCGATGCCGAGGTACTTCAGTCCCAGCCGACGGGCGGCCTCGGCCATCGCCTCCAGAGTGGCGGCCCCGTCGCTCCAGTCGGTATGGCAGTGGAAGACCCCCTGGATGTCGGTCGGCTCGATCAGTTTGGGGAGGGTGTGTTTCTCAGCCGCTTCCAGCTCGCCGGTGTCCTCGCGCAGTTCCGGCGGAATGTAGTCCAGGTCGAGGGCGTGGAAGATGTCCGCCTCCTCCTTGCAGGGAATGCTCTTGCCCTTGCCAGCCAGTTCGTACTCATTGAGCTTCAGGCCGTACTTGATGGCCCGTTCGCGCATGCGGATGTTGTGCTCCTTGCTGCCGGTGAAGTAATGCAGCGCGAAGGGGAATTGCTGGTCGCGGACGACACGCAGGTCGGCGTTGATCAGGAAGGACCGGCCGGCCAGCACCACACTCGACTTGGTGTCCCCCTGGACAATCACCTGCCGGACGCCGGGCAGCTTGACGAAACGCTCCATGATCGGCTCCGGTTTGTCGGAGCTGACCAGGACATCAATGTCCTTGACGGTCTCCTTGCGCCGCCGGAGACTGCCGCAGATCTCCATCCGGATGATCCCCGGACACCCCTTCAACCCGTCGAGGATGACCTCGGCGACGGCCATTGCCTGGTCGATGCGGACCCGGTCCCCCATCTGGCTGAGGAAGGCGATCCCCTCAAGGATCTTTTGCTGGGTCTTGGCACCGAAGCCGCGCAGCCCAGCGACCCGGCCGGCCTCGCAAGCGGCCTTGAGCTTGTCGAGGGTATCGATGCCCAGTTCGTCGTAGAGGGCCTTGACCTTCTTGGGGCCCAGCCCCGGGATGCGGAGCATTTCCAGCAGGCCGGACGGAATCTGCTGGCGGAGATCCTCGTAGTACGGCAGCCGCCCCGTTGTCACCAGGGTGGTGATCTTCTCACGCAGGGTCTCACCGATGCCGGGCAGCTCGCCGAGACGTTTCTCCCGGACGATGTCCTCGAGGTTTTCGCCGAGCTGCGCAATGGTGCGGGCGGCGTTGTGGTAGGCGTTGCAGCGGAAAGGGTTCTCACCCTGGATTTCCAGAAGGGTGCCGATCTCATCAAGGATGGCGGCGACCTGTTCTTTGTCCATGATAGTCCGTAGTCCGTAGTTAGCAGTCCGTAGTTGGCTGTCGGACGCTGGCGAGTGGATGGAGATACCTTACCCTTCTTGCTGGCGATTAACAACTGGCAACTAACTACGGACTACGGACTATGCAGCGTCGCTGAGCTCGACCTGCCGCGAGGGGTGCAGCAGGATCTCCAAGGCGGTGACCAGGCGGTCGTTGCCGCGGCCGTCGATCAGCTTGCGGCCGCAGCGGGCCATCGCCAGCCGCTCAAAGTTGTCGCCGAGCAGGTCCTGGACCGCCTGGCGGATAGTCACCGGCGAGACGGTGGCATGCCAGCCGAGGCAGACCGCTACTCCTTCCTCTTCCAGGCGCTGGGCGGTCGGCCAGTGGGCCTCGGTCTGGACGATGACCAGCTGGGGCACGCCGACACAGGCCAGCTCCAAGGACCAGGTATTGCCGGCCGTCAGAGCGAAGTGGCAGCGGGCGATGCGGGCGGTCACCTCGGCCGGCTCCACAGCCACTTCCAGCCGGTCCGGATAGCTGGCCGCCAGGGCCTGCAACTTGGCCAGGTGGGGGTGCTGCGGCCGGACCACCACATCAACCCGGCCCACCTTGGCAATGTTAAGCAGCAGCCGGGCCAGCGCGCCCGATTGGTTGTTGGGGTCGTCATCCCCCAGGGCGACGAGGGCGCGGAACGGCTGGGGCGGCTCCTGGGCTCGCAGCGGCCGGACCCGGCGGATCTCGGAGCGGACCAGAGCGTAACGGTGTCCCAGCAACAGCTGCGTGCCGGGCTCGTGAACGTAAGCCTCACGGCCTGGCCCGAGGAGCGGGTTGATCACCAACCGGGATGGGAAGCGGATGTTGGCCTGGTTGTCAAGCGAGACGAGCAGTACGCCGGTGGCCCGCAGGGCGCTGAGGTAAGCCTCGTTGGCCTCGGGCGCGTCCACGATGACGGCGGCGGGGTTGAGCCGGCGGATCTCCTGGATGGTTTCTTCCAGGTCCTCCGGTGTACCGGCAGGGCTGTCGGCCTCGAGCCACTCGCTGCCGCCGCGCTTGATGTTCAGGGCGAGGTAGCCCGGCTCTAGCTGCGACAGAAAATAGGTGGGTCGGCGCCGCCGCTGCAAAGCGGCCGCCAGCGTCAGGCAGCGGGACAGATGCTCCCATCCCGTGCGGGTCGTGCCATCGACCCGGATCAGAATTGGGTCTCGGTTCATGCCTCTGTTCCTGAAAAAAGGGAGTGCCACTACTCAGCGCTGACGCTCCCGGCTCCGACAGCGGGAACATCGTTGGTCAGAGCCTAAAGCCTCAGCGACGGGTCTTTGCTCAGAGCCCGGAGCGTCCGTGCCGCCTTTTTCCGTCACGGTTCATGGGCCCGGGCCTGGTCGCAGGGGAAAGTCGATTTCCACGGGGCGGTGGTCGGAAAAAGGCCGGGCAGGTGCGGCCGCGACAGGGTGAGGGATGCTGCCCCCCAAGGGGGATGGTTGGGGTGAATCGACTGGGGTGATGCCGGCCGCCGGGGTTCTGAAAGCGGGTGTTCCGGCCGTGATCAGGCGTCTCATCCGTGCCTCTTCTCCAAGGCCTTCCGTGGCCCGCGCCGACTGTTCCATGTCGGCGACCGCGGCATCATACCCGATCGCCCGGGAACGGGAAAAGACGAATCGGCAGAGCACTCGCCTTGTCGGGCAGCGGCCGGCAGACAGGGCAGGGTGCGCGGCCCGAAAAGTTTGCGCCGCCCGGGGCGGACTTCGGCCAGCCCCCGCGCGCAGGGCCTGTTTTTGGCGGGGCCATACCATTCAGGTTCGACACGAAAGGAATGGCCGGGGTGGATCGGGAGCCAGGCGGTCCCGGATGGCGACAGCCGCAGCGATCGCCTTTCAAAAGCTATAGTTGGAGGAGATTCGCGCGCAGCACCCGATCGCTGCCCAACGTCGAGCTGCGGGGGTTCGGAACGAGGGAGGTCAGTGTGAAGCGGCGCATTCGCCTGCGCGGTCTCAACGGGTCCGTGAAGGGTAAAGTCTGGGAGGCATCCGCCCTGCTGCGGGTCGGCCGCCTGGAGTCGCTGGAGATCGTTCTCACCGACCCCTCGGTCAGCCGCACCCACGCCGAGATCCGCCACACCGAGCGGGGCTGGCGCGTGCGCGACCTGGGCAGCACCAACGGCACGCACCTCAACGGCGTCCGGCTGGGCAGCGGTCAGTGGCCCATCCGTGCCCGCGACCTGATCCAGTTCGGCGAGGTGGCGGTGGTGGTGGAGATCCTCGAAGATGTCGCCACGCCGGAAGACCGGTCTGGCGGCGGCGAGGAACTCCGCGTTGAGGCAACGGCCCGCGCCTCGTGGGAGGAGGCGCTCCAGGGGATCGCCTTTGACAGCAATGCCTGCCCGCGTCCCGGCGACCAGCTGATGGCCCTGTTGCGGGCCGGCCAGCACCTGGTCAACCTGGAGAGCGAGGAGGAGCTGCTTCAGTCGATTCTCAACGATGCCGTCGCGGTGCTCGACGCCCAGCGCGGCGCCATCGTCCTGGCCGACGCCAACGGCACGCTGCGCCTGCGGGCGCTGGCCACCGGGCGGGGCACAGCCCGGGCTCTGGCCGCCGGCCGCAGCGAGCCGGGCACGCGTCACTGCTTCAGCCAGAGCATCGCCCAGCGCTCCTTCAGCCGCGGCGAGTCGGTGCTGTGCCACAGCGTCGCCGACGACCCCGAGTTGGCCATGGCCCAGAGCATCGCCGAGGGGGCGATGGCCTCGGTCCTGTGCGTGCTCCTGCGGACTCCCCGCCGCCGTCTCGGCGTGCTCCACCTGGACCGCGGTCCCTGGCAGAAGGTCTTCACCATGGATGACCTTCGCCTGGCCGACGCCTTGGCCGCCAATGTCTCCGCCGGCATCGAGTGCGCCCAGCTGCTGCACAAACAGCGCGACCTGTTCCTGAACACCATCACCATCCTGGCTCAGGCCGTCGAGCTGCGCGATGAATACACCGGCGGCCATACCCAGCGTGTGACCAGCTACGCAGTCCTGCTGGCCGAGGAGCTTGGCCTCCGCTCCAGCGAGATCGAGTTGGTGCGCATCGGCACGCCGCTGCATGACATCGGCAAGATCGGCATCGACGACGCCATCCTGCGTAAGCCGGACCGGCTGACGCCGGAGGAGTTCGAGATCATGAAGTCGCACACGACCAAGGGGGCCCGCATCCTGGAGCAGGTGCCCGACCTGCACCCGGTGATCCCGATCGCGCGCTCGCACCACGAGCGCTGGGACGGCAAGGGCTACCCGGACGGGTTGGCCGGCGACAATATCCCCCTTCTGGCCCGCATCGTGGCCGTGGCCGACGCCTTCGACGCCATGACCTCGGACCGCCCTTACCGCAAGGGGATGGCGGCCGAGGTAGCGTTCGCCGAATTGGAGAAGCAGGCGGGCAAACAATTCGACCCGCGGTGCGCTGCCGCCTTCCTGGGGATGCGAGAGCGGGTCGTGCAGGAGATTGGCAACCAGCAGCGCGTGGCCGAGCTCTGCCAGGACATGCGCGTTCTGCCGGTGTGAGCCGCGCCCCACCAGCTTACCGCGCCGGCCGGAGCGCATTCAGGGGTCACGCCAGGATGTCCGTGACGACGTTGCCGTGGACATCGGTGAGGCGGAAATCACGGCCGGCGTGGCGGTAGGTCAGCCGTTCGTGGTCCAGCCCCAGCAGGTGCAGGATGGTGGCGTGGAAGTCGTGGACGTGGACCCTGTTCTCTGCCACGGTCGCGCCGATGTCGTCGGTCTGGCCGTAAACGATGCCCCCCTTGACGCCGCCGCCAGCCAGCCAAGAGGAGAAACACGCTCCGTGGTGGCCGCGCCCTTTTGGCCCGTCCTGACCGGGGGTGCGGCCGAACTCGGTCGTCCAGATGACCAGGGTGTCGTCGAGCAGGCCGCGCCGCTTCAGGTCGCGCAGCAGCCCGGCGATCGGCTGGTCAATCTTCCGGGCCAAGGGCTCGTGGGCGGCCATGTCCTGGTGCGAATCCCAGTTGTTGGACGCGCCGCTGTCAATCAGTTCGATGAAGCGGACGCCGCGCTCCGCCAGCCGGCGGGCGACGAGGCACTGCCAGGCGAAGGTGTCGGTCTGGCCGCGCTGCAACCCGTAGAGGCGGAGCGTTTCGTCGGTCTCGCGCGAAAGATCGAAAACGTCAGGGGCCTCGGTCTGCATCTGGAAGGCGGTCTCGAAGGAGCGGATGCGGGCGGCCAACTCGGCGTCGTGGCCGTTGCGCTTCAGGTGCTCGCGGTTGAAGGCCTCGACCAGCCCCAACTCCATCTCCTGTAGCTCGGGAGGCGTGCGCCGCTTCAGGTTCGGGATCGGCTCCGGTCCCGGCACGACTCGCGTTCCCTGATGGTAGGCGGGCAGGAAGTCGTTGGACCAGACCTGGCCGCCGGCATAGGGCAGATACGGTGCGATCACGATGAACGACGGCAGGTTCTGATTGAACGTGCCGAGGCCGTAGCTGACCCAGGAGCCAAGGCTGGGGCGGGCAAAGAAGAACGAGCCGGTGTGCAGGGCAAGGGTGGCCTGGAAGTGTTCATTGTCATCGGTCTTCATCGAGCGGATGAGACAGATATCATCCATGCACTCGCGGATATGGGGGAACAGGTCACTGACCAGGGTGCCGCACCGACCGCCCGGCCGGAATGGCCAGCGCGGCCGGAGAAGCGGCCGGAGTACGTTGGAAAGCCCGCCGCCGACCCCGGTCATCTTGCCGTCGGCAGCGAAGAGTTTGGGTTTGGGGTCGAAGGTGTCCAGGTGGGAGACGCCGCCGCTGCTCAGCAAGAGGATGACCCGCTTGGCCCGGGGCGGGTGGTGCGGCAATTTCGGGGCGAGCGGGTCGGCACTGGAGCGGCGCCCTTCCTCGGCAGCGAACAGCTGCGCCAGGATGCCAGGCAACAGCAGGGAGCCACCGATCAGCGAACGAAGAACCGTGCGGCGGGTGTAATGGTGGTTCATGGTTGTGTCCTCAGTGCCGCTTGTGGCTTAGCGTTGGCGTCGCTAAGCCGCAAGCGGCAATACAGCGAGCGCGATTCAGTACGGATAAAGGCCTCGCTCGCGCAGTCGTTTGGCGTAGGGGGAATTCGGACTATGACCCGGGTGTAACGGCCAGCCGTCATACACCTGCACAAAAGGCCATCGTTGCTCCCCTAGCCCCACCGAGAGCGGGTTTTTCTCGATGTACCGGATCGTCCGGCGGACCTCTTCGGGGTGATCGAGAAAGACCTTCCAGCCGCCTCCCCCGGTCCAGACCGGATGGTCCGTGGGACGGTACCCCGCGGCGATAAGCCGTGAGCGGCTGACTTCCTTGAGCACGTCGATCATGTCTTCTGCCGGGTGCTTATGCTTACGGATCAGAATGTGAACATGGTCAGGCATGATCGCGCACCCATAGCACGTATAACGTTGTTCGTCGATTACTTGGCGGAACGCCCGGCCGACCTCCTCACGAGCGGCCTCGTCGAGGGGGAGCAACGGGTGCTGGAGTAGCGCGGCGGCTCGCTCGTAGAACTGGCGCACGACGCGCCCGGCTGGCTGGAGCCGCTTCCGCCCTTGGTGGAGTTGACCTAATTCCGCAATGGCCTCCTTGCGGATTTCACGAGAACCGCTCCCGCGCGGATCATTCGGCAGCCACCACCCGTAGGCGGTCCAAATGAGGTGATGCGCGATGACGAGTGGTTGCTGGGCCATGGTGAAACTCCCGGCTGCTTGCGGCTTAGCGTGGCCGACCGCTAAGCCGCAAGTGGCAAGACAAACCCGGGCCTCAATTCACATACACGAACTCGTTCGCCATCAGGATCGCCCGCACATAGCTCTCCCACGCCGCGGCCGTCTGCTCCTCTCCCACGACGCCGGTGGAAGCCAGCTTCGCGCGGACCCGGGCCAGATAGCTCTTCCCGGCGGCATGCTCCGCAGCGGTGGCCGGGCGGCCGAACGCCAGCAGATACGCCCGCTCAATCCGCCCGGTGTCCTCCGGGTACTCGGCCAGCAGACGGGCGGCGAACTTCCGCGCCTGCTCGTGGACAAACGGGTCATTGAACAGAAACAGCGCTTGCAGCGGCGTGGTGCTTGTCAGCCGCACCGCCGTGCTGGCGTTGGTGTCCGGGCCGTCGAACAGAGCCAGGTACGGATGGCGCTGGATGCGCTGCGTCATCAGGTAGACGCTGCGGCGGTTCGTCTCGTAAACGGCCTTGAACGGCTTGTGCTGGGTAAAGTCCCAGGTCGTCTGGTTGGGGAAGGGGTGCGGGCCGCCGGGCGACCGGTCCAGCCCGCCGCTGACCGCCAGCATCGCGTCGCGGATCGACTCGGCGTCGAGACGGTGGCGGTTATAGCGCCACCGCAGAGTGTTGCCAGGGTCCGCCATCGCGTTGGCCGGATGGTCTCGACTGGAGAGCTGATACGTCCGTGATAGTACGATCAACCGGTGCATCGCCTTGATCGACCAGCCGCTGTCGATAAAGCGCCGGGCCAGCCAATCGAGCAGCTCAGGGTGGGTTGGTTTCTCGCCACGGACGCCGAAGTCGCTGGGCGTGGCGACGATCCCCCGGCCGAAGTGGTACTGCCAGATGCGGTTGACCATCACCCGCGCCGTCAGCGGGTTGTGCGGGTCGGTCAGCCAGCCGGCCAGCTCCAGCCGTCCGCTTCCCTTGACGCCCGCCGGCAGCACCTGGCCGCCCAGCACCGTCAGGAAGCGCCGCGGTACCTCGGGACCGAGCCGCCCCGGATCGCCCTTGATCTGGATCCGCGCATTGCCGACCCAGCGGGTCCCCTCGGCCACCGCATAGGCCGTCTCGAACGGCAAGGGAGTCTTGGCGAAGCGCTCGCGCCGGATCTTGGCGGCCTGCACTGCCTTGGTGAGTTCCTCGAATTGTTGGCGGGCTTCGGCGAGCCGGCGCTCGCCCTCTTCCTTACCGTCGCTTTCCTCGGAGAAAGAGGGCAGGGCCGCCTCAGCCTCCTTGACCGCCTTGGCAACAGCGGCCTTTGCCTTCTCCAACTGTTGGATCTCGGCGTCGAAGACCGCCAGCTTCGCTTGCCGCTCTTTCATTACCGGTTCGGACACCTCCGGGGGCACCAGCGGTACCAGGTCATACGGCGCCTTGGAAAGTTCGGTCCCCGGCCAGGGGTAGCGCGTGCTCTGGAAGAAGCCATACAAGGCATAGTAATCCTCGGTCGTGATCGGATCGAACTTGTGGTCGTGGCAGCGGGCGCAGCTGATCGTCAGACCCAGGATGGTACGGCCCAGATTATCGATGGTATCCTCGTAGGTCAGGTACCACTGGTAGCGGGCATCCTCGTAAGAGCCGAAGCGGCGCGAATTGGCCAGGTAGCCGGTGGCGATGAGCTTGTCGTATCGGTCCTGGTCGTCGCGGGCCGGCAGCAGATCGCCAGCGATCTGTTCACGAAGGAACTGATCATATGGCTTGTCCTGGTTGAACGCCTGAATAACCCAGTTGCGATACTTGTAAAGCTGCGGCACCGGGTAGTCGGAGTTGTCGCCAGCCGTGTCGGCGTAACGGACAACGTCGAGCCAGTGCCGGCCCCAGCGCTCGCCGTAGTGCGGGCTGGCCAGCAGCCGGTCCACCACCCGGGCGAAGGCGTCGGGGGAGGAATCGGCCTCAAAAGCGGCGATCTCCTCCGGGGTCGGCGGCAGGCCGATCAGGTCAAAGGTGACACGGCGAATGAGGGTGCGCTTGTCGGCCGGTTCGACCGGCGTTAACCCCTGCGCTTCGAGTTGGGCCAGGATGAAGCGATCGACTTCGTTGAGCGGCCAGGCCACGTCCCGTACCTCCGGGATGCGGACCTCGGCCAGCGGCCGGAATGACCAATGATTCCGGCGGGCCGTATCGATGTCCGGCCGTGTGGCCGTGGATGCCGGCGCTTCCGGCCAGGGAGCGCCCATCCGGACCCACTCGGTCAGGATGGCGACCTCCTCCGGCTTGAGCGGCTCCTTGGGCGGCATCTGAAGGGTTTCGTCACGGCGGCGCACGGCCCTGATCAGCCGACTCTCCTCCGGTTTGCCCGGCACAAGGACTGGGCCGGAGTCGCCCCCCTTGCGCACGGCCGCCGCCGAGTCAAGCCGTAGGCCGCTGCTTTGTTTCTCGGGGCCGTGGCAACGCTGGCAATGATTGAACAGCAGCGGCCGCACCTTGGCCTCGAAGAACTGCACCTGCTCGGGCGTCGGCCGAGGCTCCTCGGCAGCCGACGGCCCCGCCACCAGGATCAGGAGAATCGGGAGGAAGATCATCCGCTTCATTGCAGAACCCAGAGGTAGGGAAGGCCGGAACACTGCCTGCCGAACCAAGGGGACCGGCCAGGCGTCCGCTTCGGGCAGGTGGTAGTAGCATACCAAGCCGCGAATGGGGCTGCCAGCAGGAATTTCGACCCGCAGGCGTGAGGAACCATCGGGAGCGCCGTATGAAGAGAGGCGTGATTGCTTCCGCTCTTTGGCTGCAAGTACAAGGCAGTACCAACCGGGCCGCGCCGTGAACTTTCCCCAAGTCTTCCCAGCAATCCGTGACCCGGCCGCTAGCTGCGGCCCGCGAGACGGCTTGGGGACAAGCCGGCGGCGCGGCCGAACCAGTGGGATCGGTGGGGACGGCAGCGGGGCGGGCTCGAATCGTGCGGTGGTGCGGTGCGGAGCGTCTGTGCGGTCGCAGCCACCGGTCGGCCTCCCCGAGGGGTTGGCAGGCGCGGCGAATGGGTCGGCGGCGTCCCGGCCGGGCATAAGTTGAAACCATGCCCCAAGTAGAAAGGCACTTGTGGTTTCCACAAGTGCCCTTCAGGTATCCCCGACAGGACTCGAACCTGTAGCCTGCAGCTCCGGAGGCTGCCGCTCTATCCAATTGAGCTACGGGGACAGCTAGATTAGCACGGCCGGAAGTTCCGCGGGGCCGCCCCTTTGCCGGGTTGCGGCATCCCTCACCCGCATATTCTAGCTGACCACGGTAAAGGTTCAACCCATCTTCGCGGATCAAACCACCGCAAACCCGGCTGGTAGACTTCCACCCTTTCCAAGCGCTCCAGGGGGTGCCTCGGCTCGGGCCGCCCTGGAACCCGGCACCTTGGTTTTGTGTCTTCCCTTGCTATAGTGGCAAGGAGCCGTCTGAGGCGGCAACCGTCCCAACTGAGGGTCCAGTGAGCGCCAATCATGGTCGAGAACGCTCCCATCCTGACATGCCGGCACGCCGGCCTGACCATCGAGGGTTACTCGCGAGCGGCCGTCCAGACCTACTGGCGCATCCCGGAGCTGAAGATCGGTTTCGACCTGGGGGCTCAGCCGTGGGACTTCATGGGAACACCGACCTGGCTGGTGACCCACACTCACCTTGACCATGTGGCCGCCTTGCCGGTCTACGTTGCTCGCCGGCGCATGATGCGCATGGAGCCGCCGACGATTTACCTGCCGGCCGAGGCGGTCGAGGACGTGCGTCGGCTGTTGCTGGTCGTGCAGCGGCTCGACCGGGGACGGATGCTCTGCCAACTGAAAGGGGTCAAGCCGGGCGACGAGATCGAGCTGTCCCGCGACCATGTGATCACCGTCTTTGCCACCACTCACACCATCGTGTCGGTCGGCTACCTGGTCTGGGACCGGCGCTTCAAACTGAAGGAAGAGTACCACGGCCTGCCGGGCGAGCGCATCCGCGACCTGCGCCTCTCGGGCGTGGCCGTGACGCGCGAGGTGCGGACGCCGTTGCTGGCCTATACCGGCGACACCAGCCCCGCCGGACTGGACAGCTACCCGCCGGTCTATCAAGCCAAGGTGCTGATCACCGAGCTAAGTTTTATCCGGCCGGGCCACCGCCGCGAAAAGATCCACAAGTTCGGCCACATGCACCTGGACGATTTCCTGGAGCGGGCCGACCGTTTTCAGAACGAGCTGATCATTTGCGCCCATTTCAGCACGCGCTACCATCCCGAGGAGGCCCGGCGGCTGGTAACGGCCAGGCTGCCGCCGATCCTGCGCGATCGGGTCAAGCTCTGGCTGTAACGGCCCTCGCCGCGTTCCGCCGGACGCGAAGTCCCGTACCCGGCCATTTGCCCCTTCCGTCCCTACGTGCTAGGTTTGCGCTGGAAGGTGGAGGATGTCTCTAAAGACTCGGTTCGCCTGACCCAGACACCATAATCTTGACATGCTGGCACAAGCAGCGAGTCTGACCTCGCCGTCCTGGCAAACATTGGCCGTGGCCCTTGTCGGGGTGACCTCGGCGGCGCTGACCTTGCTTCTAGCTTTTATCCTGGCGCGGCGCCCCCAACAACCGCGGGACGAGGAGGTCCTGTCCGTCCCCAGCCGTCCCCCGGAGAGGCGGACGCTGCACCGGCGGCGGGGCAACCCCGTCAAGGTGCTGCTGACCGACGCCGATGTCCAGGGGAACCCTCAGGAGGCCTGGGTGGTGGACCGTTCCCTGCACGGACTCTGTCTGCGCGTGGAGGGCGAGCAGATCTTGCCCGGCACGGTGCTGAGCGTCCGCAGCGCCAGCGCTCCCAAGACCGTCCCCTGGACCCGGGTGGAGGTCAAGCACTGCCGACCCGACGGCAACGCCTGGGAGCTGGGCTGCCAGTTCCTCAAGACTCCCTCCTGGAGCGTGTTGCTGCTATTCGGTTAAGGTCAAAGACCGGCCGCACCACGGCTACAACCTCAACGCCCGCTCGCTTCCTTCAAAACTGCCACGCCCCCAACACGAGCTAGCTTCATTTAGTCGATGATCTTGCTGAGCGGGTATTCGACGATGCCGCGCGCCCCGGCCTGCTTGAGCTGCGGCACGATGTGGCGGACAGTGTCTTCGTCGATGACCGTATTGACAGCGACCCAGTCGGGATCGGAGAGCGACGAAACCGTGGGATTCTGGAGGGCCGGCAGGATCTGGAGCACGGCCGGCAAATCGACCCGGCGGACGTTCATCATCAGCCCGACCTTCCCCTCGGCGGCCATCGCTCCTTGCAGCATCAGGACCAGGTCGTCCATCTTCTGCTTCTTCCAGGGGTCGGCGTAGGCGCGCTCGTTGGCGATGAAGCGCGGCGTGCTCTGGAGCAACTCGGCGACAATGCGCAGGTTGTTGGCCCGCAGCGATGAGCCGGTTTCCGTCACCTCGACGATGGCGTCGGCCAAGCGCGGCGGTTTGACCTCGGTGGCGCCCCAGCTGAACTCAACCACCGCCTCGACGCCGTGCCGGGCCAGCCAGCGCCGCGTCAGGTTGACCACCTCGGTGGCGATGCGCTTGCCTTGCAGGTCCTTGACCGACTGCACCGGCGAGTCATTGGGCACCGCCAGCACCCAGCGTACCGGCCGCTTGCTCACCTTGCTGAAGACCAACTCGGCCAGCTCGACGACCCGGGCGTCGTTCTCCAAGATCCAGTCATAGCCGGTCAGGCCGCAATCGAGCGAGCCGTCTTGCACATAACGGGGAATCTCCTGGGCGCGGATCAAAGTACACTGGATCTCCGGATCGTCGATGAGAGGAGAATAGCTGCGGCTGGCGTAGGTAATCTTGTACCCGGCCTTGCGGAACAGCTCGGCGGCGGCCTCCTGGAGGCTGCCGGCCGGGAGCCCGAGCTTGAGAATCGGTGCGCTCATCGCTGGTACACTGCCTGGGGATCGAAGACCCGCTCGCCGATGATTTGCCAATCGCCATCCTTGACCTGGCGGAAGAAGCACGATCGGTAGCCTTCGTGACAGGCGGCGCCGCCGACCTGGCGGACCTTGAGCAGGATGGTGTCGGCGTCGCAGTCGAGGTAGACGCCGCGCACCTCCTGGATGTGGCCGCTCTCTTCCCCCTTGCGCCAGAGCCGGCCACGGCTGCGGCTGTAGTAGCAGGCCCGGCCGGTGCGCAGCGTTTCCTCATACGCCTCACGGTTCATCCAGGCCAGCATCAGCACCTCGCCGGTGTCGGCGTCCTGAGCAATCGCCGGCACCAGCCCGCCGGATTTGTCGAAGTCGATCATCGTTCGTAGTCCGTGGTCCGTAGTCCGTAGCAAAGACTGCGGCGGACTACGGACTCATTGCTGCTAATACTTGATCAGGCTAAACACTTCGTGCGGTCTCAGCTTCTCTGCTCCCTTGAGAAAGGTCAGCTCGACGAGGAAGGCGCAGCCGGCCACCTTGCCGCCGGCCTTCTCGACGAGGCGGCAGCCGGCCGCCATTGTACCGCCGGTCGCCAGCACGTCATCGACCATCAATACATGGGCACCTTCCGCCACACCGTCGATGTGCATCTGGAGTTCGGCGCTGCCGTACTCCAGGTCATACTGCAAGGCGTGCGTCCGATAGGGGAGCTTGCCCGGCTTGCGCAGCGGGACCAGGGGCCGCTCCAGTAGCAGCGCCAACGGGGCGGCGAACAAGAAGCCGCGCGCCTCGGCCGCCGCCACCGCGTCCACCCGCCGGCCCCGATAGTGCGCACACATCAACTCGATGGCATGGCGGAAGGCGGCTGGCTCGGCCAACAGCGGCGTAATATCCTTGAACAGGATGCCCGGCTTGGGAAAATCGGGGACGTCGCGAATGTACCGCGCCAGGTCCATGAAGGTTCCCTTTCGCTGGGACAGTGAGTGGTAACAGGATACTAAGTTCCCGCAGACGAGGCAACCATGCCGGTGACTGTCCGCCGCGCCGGTCCCGCCGATGCCGCTGTGATTGTCGAGTTCAACCGCCTGCTGGCCGAGGAGAGCGAGGGGAAAAGACTCGATCCATCCCTGCTGACGCCAGGCGTGGCGGCGGCCCTGGCCGATGAGCGCAAGGCGCTTTACTTCGTGGCCGAGCTGGACGGTGCCGTCGTCGGCCAGATGATGATCACCTTCGAATGGAGCGACTGGCGCAACGGCTGGTTCTGGTGGATTCAGAGTGTCTACGTCCGGCCGGAGGTCCGGCGCCGCGGCGTCTTCCGGGCGCTGTTCGAACATGTCCATCAGGCCGCCCGCCGCGACCCCGAGGTGATCGGACTTCGCCTGTACGTGGAGAACGGCAATCGGGCGGCCCAGGAGGTGTATGCCCGCCTCGGCCTGAAGCCGGCCGGTTACTTCGTGCTCGAAAAGTATCCGCTGTAAAGGGGCAGACCGGCCGGACTCAGAGGCGCCCGGTCCGTCCGGTGCGGGCCCGGAGGCGGGCCGGGCAAGCGGCATCAGCCCAGCAGCCACCGCGCCAGGTTGAAGTAAATCAGCAGCGTCACCATATCGGTGGACGCCAGGGCGATGGGACCGGCAGCGACCTGGGGGTCGCGCTGGAGGATGCGTAACACATTCGGCATCGCCACGCCGATGACGGCAGCACCCGTGACACCCCCCGCGATGCCGCCGAGCACGCAGAGCATAACCTGGAACTGACCAAGCCACAGGATCGCTACCAGACCGACGAGCGTTCCGCTGGCGAGGCCCAACAGCAGCCCTACCAGCAGCTCTTTTCGCAGTTTCGGCAGCAGCGTCTTCAGCGTCGGCTGCTGTCCGAAGAGCAGTTGCAGTGACAGGCTGACCGACTGGATGCTGACGCTCTCCGCCAGGGCGAGGACGACAGGGATGAACAGAGCGAGGGCGACGGCCTTTTGCAGCTCCTTTTCAAACACTCCAGACAGAAAGGCCGCCAGGACGCCGCCGGCGATGTTGCACAGCAGCCACGGAAAACGGCTGCGAAAGGACGCGACGGGGGAAGCCAGCTGGGCCTCGGCGAGATGCACGCCGATGAGCTGGAACAGGTAATCGTTCCGCTCGCTCCGGTCGAGTTCGCTTAGCTCGGTGGTGTACAGCTCCACATCGACCACGCCAACAACATGGCGGTCTTCATCGACGACCGGGAAGGCCAGGAGGCGGTACAGGGTAAAGAATTCGCACGCCTCCAGCACGGTTGCTCGCATCGGAATGGAGATGACTTCGCGCACCATGACGTCAGCCACGAGGGTTTCCGGCGGGTTGAGCAGTAGGCGACGGGTGGGAACCACGCCCTGGAGGCGGTCATCGTCGTCAACGACATAGAAATAGATGACACGCTCCTTGGGCGGGTTCTGACGGATGGAAGCAAGGGCCTCCCCGATGGTCTGCTTGACGTGCAGGCGGACGAAATCCCGCCGCATGTGCCGCGTCACCGGCTCCTCCAAATGATGAAGGATGGTCGGATCAGGTTTGACAACCTCGCTCATCGGCGAACTCCTGCCGGATCACACCAGAAATCCTCCGAGGGGGCGCCGGCCCGGGGCGCGGCGAAATGATTAGAACAACTCCGCCACCGGCGCCGCCTCGACCAGCGGCCGGCCATCTGCGCCGGGCAGCCGCGTCTGCGGGTCGATTCCCAGCGCGTGGTACACCGTGGCGGCGATGGCGGATACATGCACCGGCCGGTCGCGCGGCTCGGCGCCGTGCCGGTCGCTGGCGCCGATCACCTGCCCGCCGCGGATGCCGCCGCCGGCCATGAGCACGCTCCAACAGCCCGGCCAGTGGTCGCGGCCGAAGTTGCGGTTCACCCGCGGTGTGCGGCCGAACTCCCCGGCGCACAGCACCAGGGTTGTGGCAAGCAGGCCCCGCGCCTCCAGGTCGTCCAGCAGCGCCGCCCAGGCTCGGTCCAGCATCGGACAGAGGGTCGTCCGGTAATCCGCCAGCGTACTCGTCAGGTCGCCGCCGTTGGCGTGACAGTCCCAGGTCACTCGGTTGAAGACGGTGTCGAACATGTTCACCGTCACCACCCGAACGCCGACCTCGATCAGGCGGCGGGCCAACAGGCACGACTGGCCGAAGGGGTTCATGCCGTACCGCTGGCGCACCGCCTCCGGCTCAGCCGGGACGGCCTCCCCATCGCCGAGAACGAGCGGCCCGTAGGCCGATCCCAGGAAGCCGGCCGACTGGCCGTGGCTGATGGCGACGCCGGTGTTGCCGATCGGGCCGGGCAGTACTACCCAGGAGGGAACGCCGTCGGTTGCCGGCCGCAACTTGCTGAGAACGGCGCCATAATGCGGCCATTCGATGCTGCGGTGGCACAGGCGGCCGGTCTGCATCAGCTGCTGGCCGGTCTCGTGGATGGGCGCCTCCTGGTGATACACCGAACGGATGATCGCGCAGCGGTCGGCCCGGCGGGCCAGGAGCGGGAAAGGCTCGCTGATCTGGATTCCCGGTACGTTGGTCTTGATGGGACGGAACGGACCGCGGACTTCTTCGGGAGCGTTGGGCTTAGGGTCCCAGGTGTCGAGGTGGCTGGGACCGCCGACCAGAAAGAGATGGATACAGGCCTTCTCGTCCGACCGGCGGGTTGCGCCCGCGGCCCGCAGCTGGGTCCACTCGGTCAGACCCAGGCCGGCCGCCACCCCGCCCGCCCAGAGGAAATCGCGCCGCGTCATGCCGCCGCCGGACCGGACGCCGCGATTGCTTTCGAGTCGCGCCATGCTTACCTCACCCATTGCACTCGCCCGAAGCGCCGTGGTTGCTTGACGCCGCCGATGCCCGTATGCTATCGGCAGCATGGGGACAGCGGTAGAGAACCGCCCAGAAATTCCGCCCTTATTCCACCTTCGCGGTCACAGGGCAAGCGGGTCCGTCCGGAGCCACGGATGAAGAAGCCTGCGCTGGTGTTGATGGTTGTGTTGGTCCCGTTGGGGGCTGCTTTCCGGCGCGGGGCGGGCCGCGCCGAGGATCCTTCGCCGGACGCTCCGCCGGTATCCCGCCGGCCGGCGTGGACCACCTCGCGCATCACCGGCTCGCCCGAGCCGCCGCCCCCCTACCGGGCCGTCCTCGCCTTCCCCCATCTCAAGTTCGACAAACCGGTGGAGATCAGTAGTGCGCCGGGGACCGACCGGCTCTTTGTGGTCGAACAGCACGGTCGGATCTTTTCCTTCCCCAACGATCCTTCGTGCAAGCAGGCCGACCCCCGGGTTGGGGCGTGGTCTGGAGACCACGCCCCAGCAGCGGACCTGCTCATCGACCTCCGCAAGGACCTGAAGAGCATCGACCCGGCCGGCCCCGCCGCCGACGTCCGCGACTGTTACGGGCTGGCCTTCCACCCCGACTTCGCCAAGAACCGCTACTGTTACATCTGCTACGTGCTGAACAGCAAGACGCGCGGCGAGGAATTGCCCGACGGAACGCGCGTGTCGCGCTTCACCGTCAGCCGCACCGACCCGCCGCGCATCGACCCGGCCAGCGAACAGATCATCCTCACCTGGCTGGGGGGCGGGCACAATGGCGGCTGTCTGAAGTTCGGTCCCGACGGCTATCTGTACATCTCCACCGGCGACGGCACCCCGCCCAACCCGCCTGACGCCCTCGACGCCGGCCAGGACATGACCCGCCTGCTCTCCAGCATCCTCCGTATTGATGTTGATCGCCCCGGCAAGGATCGGCCCTACACCATCCCGGCCGACAATCCCTTCGTCAATCTGCCGGGCGCCCGCGGCGAGAAGTGGGCCTACGGCTTCCGCAATCCGTGGAAGATGAGCTTCGACCGTCAGACCGGCGAGCTATGGGTCGGCGACGTCGGCTGGGAGTTGTGGGAGATGATCTACCGCGTGGAGCGCGGCGGCAACTACGGCTGGAGCATCATGGAGGGGCCGCAGCCCGTCCGTCCCGAGGCGAAGCGCGGCCCGACGCCGATCCGGCCGCCGGCCCTTGCACTGCCCCATTCCAAGGCCGCGTCCATCACCGGCGGCTACGTCTACCGCGGCCGGCGCCTCAAGGAGTTGGTCGGCCGGTACATCTTCGGCGACTGGGAGACCCGCCGGATCTGGGCGGCCCACTTCGACGACGGCAAGCTCGTCTCCCTCGTGGAGCTGACCGAGCCGACCGTGCGCGTCATCGCTTTCGGGGAAGACCGTGACGGCGAGCTGTACATCCTCGATTACGATGACGGCACCATCTACCAACTTGCCGTCAACGACGCCCGGGGACAGCACCAGGAATTCCCGCGCCGGCTGAGCGAGACCGGCCTGTTCGCGTCGGTGGCGGACCATCGGCCGGCCGCGGGCGTGGTGCCGTTCGTCATCAATGCCGAGCAGTGGGCCGACCACGCGACTGCCGAGCGCCTCATCGCCCTGCCGGGGGATTCGTCCGTGGTGGTGCATGATCGGCCGGTGCCCATCCCGCGGTCGATGTTCACCCGGCTGCTGGAGTTCCCCAAGGACACGGTTCTGGTCAAGACGCTGTCGCTGGAAATCGAGCTGGGCAATCCGGCCAGCCGCCGCATCGAGACGCAGCTGCTCCACTTCACCGGCACGGTCTGGAACGGCTATTCCTTCCGGTGGAACGACGAGCAGACCGACGCCATCTTGGTCGGTGCCGACGGAGAGACGCGAGAGTTGACCGTCATCGATCCGGCGGCGCCGGGGGGCCGACGGCGTCAGACCTGGACCTTCGCCGGCCGGGCGCTGTGTGCCCGCTGCCACAACCCGTGGCCGGAGCACACCCTCGCCTTCAACATCCCACAGTTGAACCGGGACATCGGGGCCAACGGCAATCAGCTGGTCTGGCTCCGGGACATCGGCGTCCTCTCCTACCCTACTACGGCGGCGGCCCGCCGC
>DATLYH010000298.1:0-12022 GCA_035575035.1 Gemmataceae bacterium | reverse complement strand
TGAGGGGGGCTGGAGGTATCCCAGCCCCTCGTGATACTCGCCGGCGATGGCCAGGATTTCCAGGGTCGGATAAGTCCGCAGCAGGTCCAGCGCGCTCTGCTCCAACACGGGCCGGCAGATGTCCAGGGGCACATAGCGCAGGGTCGGATGCCGGCGGAGGAACGCCTCGATCAGCAGCCGGGTCTTGGCCGCGCTGCCGCTGCCTAGTTCGATCAGGTCGGTGGCTTCCGGGAAGAGGCTGACGATCTCGTCGGCATGCTCCCGCAGAATGGCCGTCTCGGCTCGAGTGAGGTAGTACTCGGGCAGTTCGCAGATGGCCTCGAACAGGAGCGAGCCGAGGCGGTCGTAGAAATAACAGCAGGGGAGATATTTCGGCGCGGCGGTCAGCCCGGCGGCGACATCACGGGCGAACCGGGCCCGGCGCTTCTCGGCCGGCAAACCGATCAGGGTGAACCGCTCGTGCGGCGATCGGGTCATCATCTCTCCCCCTCATCCCGTAGCTCGCGCAGCAGCCGTCGCCAGCTTTCACGCTCGCGGGCCGGCCGGACCAGCGGACGCAGCCGCCGGCACCATGCCTTCAGCGAATTGTAGAAACGGGCGTTGGTCTCGGCGCGGTGCAGAAGCGCGGCGAGGGCCCGCGTGTTGCCCACGGGGAAGTAACCGGGATAGTCGGCACCGAGAAGCCCCACCGAGCCGGCGATACGTGAGGAGATCACCGGCACCGCGGCGGCGATGGCCTCCGAGACCACGTTGGCCCCGCCCTCCAGCCGCGAGGTCAGGACCAACAGCCGGCAGCGGGCCAGGACGCGCAGCGCCTGGCTGCGGGGGAGGTCGCCCAGCCAGCGGTAGCGGGGATTGACGGCGGCCTCGGCCCGGGCCTGTTTCTCCATGGCGGGGCTGAGGGCGCCGCCGACGTGCAGTACCCGTAGCCGCGACTCCGGCGGCAGCAGCCGAGCCGCCCGCGCCGTCCGGAACGGGTCCTTCACCGGCCGCAGGTGCCCCAGCACGCAGACCTCGAAGACTCCCTTCCGAGGGGCGATCCGGCCGCGCGGCACCTCGGCGGACTGGATGATGACCCGTGCCTTGGGCCGCAGATGCTCGGGCAATTCCGCGATGCCCAGCGGCTGGAGCACGATCAGCCGCGATGCCTCCTCCAGCGCCCGACGGGCAATCGGGCTGGTGTGGATCTCATCGTAGAGGTCGGTCCCGGTCAGGGCGACAAGGACCGGGCGGTCGGGGTGAGCGCGGCGGAAGGCCCGGACGGCGGCGAAACTGCGGCGGGCATGCAGCGCGACCAGCACGTCGCAGGGCTCGCCGCGGTACGCCTGGCGGACGGTGACGCGGTGGCCGAGTTGCCGCAGCAGACGGGCCCAGCGGACGGCGGTGACCCGGTTCCCCTTCCGCGAGCCGGGCGGGGCCGGGGTGATGAGGGTAATCTTCATGGCCGCAGCGCGCAGGTGCGGAAGCCGGCCCAGACGTCGCGCCGGTCCGGGCGGTAGAAGTTGCGCCAGGTGTTCCGCAGCAGCCGGGACCGACTCGCCCAGCAACCGCCCCGCAGGACCTTGTGCGTGCCGAACCACGGCTCCGAGTATTCCTTGTAGGGGTCGGCGACGAAGCCGGGGTAGGGAAGGAAGGCGCTGGCGGTCCATTCCCAGACGTTGCCGATCATCTGCCGGCAGCCGAAGGCGCTGTCGCCCGCCGCCAGGGCACCGACATCCACGCAGCCCCCGGCGCTCCAGTCGAGGTTGGCTTGCGGCGGCGTGGGCGGCTCGTCTCCCCAGGGGAAGCGGCGCTTGCGGCCGGCAAGGCAGCGTCCCGACGAGTCTGGCCCCCTCACCCTACCCTCTCCCCTAGCGTGGGGAAGAGGGGGAGAGGGGGCTGCGGCCGCGGCCTCCCACTCGGCCTCGGTGGGGAGCCGCCGGCCGGCCCAGCGGCAGTAAGCGTTGGCCTCGTACCAGTTGACATGCAGCACCGGCCGGTGCGGCTCCAGCGGCACCCAGCGGTCGAAGTCGCGCCGCAGCCAGCGGCCGGCGGCCTGACGTTCCCAGTAAACCGGATGCCGGGCGCCGACCTGCTCGCGCCAGCGCCAGCCCTCGTCATCCCAGAACTGCCGCCGGAGGTAGCCGTCCTCCTCGACAAAGGCGGCGAACTCCGCCTGCGTCACCGGCGCCCGGGCGATGGCGAAGGGGCCGATCTCGACCGGATGGGCCCACTTCTCGTTGTCGAACACGAAGGGCTCGTCCGGTGTGGCCCCGAGCAGGAAGGTCCCGCCGGGTATCACCACGTCTCCGGGGAGCGGGCCCCCTTCATCGGCATCGGCCCGGTTGGGCACGGTCAGCTTCGGGGCGGGGTAGCCCAGCGTCTGCCGGGTGTAGGTGAACGCCTCGGTATGCATGTCCTCATGGAACACGGCCAGCAGGGTGAAGTAAATGTCCTCCGGACTCGGCTCCTGCCGCAGCAGCCGCTCGATCACGCGGTCCCGCACTTCGGCCAGGTAGCGGAGCGTCTCTTCCCGATCAGGCAAAGGCAAGTCCCAGCGGGTATCGTGGGGGACAGCGGCGGAATCATAGAGGGCGTCGGCGTCGGCGCGGATGGGTCCGTGCTTGCCGACATGCCGCAGGACCCACTTCTCCTGGAACCAGGCGACATGGCCGATCTCCCAGAGCAGGGGATTGACGATGGGAAGCCGGGGACCGAAAAGCTGGTGATCGGTGAGATCGGCGACCAACTCGCAGGTCCGCTGCCGGGCCTCCCACACCCAGTCGGCAAGCTGCGCTCCCGTCATCATCGGGTCCCTTTACTCTCACTCTTCCCTGGACGTCACCGCGACCGAGGCGGCGCAAGACTACCCCGCGATTATATCCCTTGCCGCGCCGGGTTTGTCCGAGCCCGGAGCGTTAGCGCCGGGTTTGTCCGAGCCCGGAGCATTAGCGCCGGGTTTGTCCGAGCCCGGAGCGTGAGCGACGGGTCTTGTCCCTTACTTGCCGCCCGCGTTCCGGCGCTGGCCGATGCAGTACAGCGTCCGGTCCGAGCGCGAGAAGATTTGCCCGTCGCTCGGCGTCAGCGAGGCGCGGAAGACCTCGTCGGTCGCGCCCAGCGAGTTGCGGGCGACCACCTTTGCCCGAGGGCCGGGCTCCAGGACGTATGTTTCACCGGCGTCGTTCTGGAAATAGACCAGCCCTCCCGCGGCGATCGGCGAGGAGCTGAACTTGCCGCTCAACCGCTCCTTCCACAACTCCTTGCCGGTGGCCGAATCATAGCCGGTGGCAATGCCGTCCATGTTGGTCACGATGAGGCAGTTGCCGACCACGATGGGGGACGGCTGATCGCGGCCGACCCGGCGCGGCGCCCGCCAGACCATGTGTGTCTGGGTGACGTCGCCGCTGCCGCCCGGCCGAACCGCGTACATGTCGTGCCGGAGGCCGCTGACCACATACACCAGCCCGTTGGCCGGCGCCGGCGTCGGTTCGCCGCGGCCGACGAAACTCCGGCACCACCACAGCTTCTTGCCGCTGGCCGGGTCGTAAGCGGTCACGGCCGTCTCGCCGTTAAGCACCAATTCCTGCCGGCCATCCACGTTCACCAGCACCGGCGTGCTCCAGCCGCCGCGCTCCGGTACGTCGCGCGGCGTCTTCCAGACCGTCCGCCCGGTTCGCTTGTCAACGGCCAGCAAGTAAGCCTGGTCCTGGGCGTCGCAGTTTTGAATGACCAGGTCGCCGACCATCACCGGCGAGGCGGCGGTGCCCCAGGGGCCCTCGAACGGTCCCAGGTCGGTGCGCGACCAGAGCGGCTGGCCCTCGACGCTGTAGCAGTGCAGGCCGCCCCGGCCGAAGAAAGCGACCACCCGTTCGCCGTCGGTGCAGCAGGTCGCCGAGGCCCAGCCGTTCATCGGATGGCTCTTCTCGGGCGTCCCCTCCCACGCTACCCGCTCCCAGAGCACCTTGCCGTCGCGGCGGTCAATGCAGAAGACCAGGCGCTGCCGGCCGTTCTCCAGGGCGCTGGTCAGAAAGATGCGCTCGCCCCAGATGATCGGTGACGACTGGCCGCGCCCCTTGAGCGGCGTCTTCCAGACGACCGAGCCGGCGTCCCACTTGACGGGGAGTCCGGTTTCGGTCGTGTGGCCGGTTCCCTCGGGGCCGCGCCAGCGGGGCCAGTTGAACTCCGCCTGCACCAGACCAGTGCAAGCCACGATCCCGAAAACGGCGGCGCCCCAGCGCACCGCCTGGCGGCGGTTGATGAGCACAGGATTACCTCAACAATTATTCGGGGGAACGATTCGCCGCTTGCGGCTCAGCGGAAGCCGGCCGGGGTCCGCTAAGCCGCAAGCGGCCCTAAGGCAGGACCTCAGGGCGTTAGCCCCGGGCGTTCAGCGGCACCGAGGGATCGTCGGCCACGTTGATCCAGATGTGGACGTGCGGCTCGCCCCGGAAGTACCAGACGAAAGCCGGCCCTTCCAGCCGCCAGTTGTCCCACTCGCCGTCGTCGCCCATGTCGCCATCCTTGTAGAAGGCCAGGCTGCACGCTTCCAGGCCGCCCCGCTTCTTCAGGCATTCCATGATCTCGTCCTGGTCCTCCTTGCGATAGGGGGCCAGCAGGCACCTCAGGACTTCCTCGACGGCGAACTTTTGATCGGCGCTCATCTCCGCGACCGGCAGGCCGGGGAACTTGCCGTCCGGGCCACGGAAGCCGACCGCCGACTCGGCCGGCCGACGCGCCACCAGGGCCCGCTGTTGCTGCTTGCCGTCGAGGATCTTGTAGACCCGGTTGGCCATCACTGCCTGGTGCCAGAAGATGTTGCCGGGGTGGTAGGTCTTCTCGATCAGGCCGCTGACCCGGCTGGCCTGGTGGCCGTGGAAGATCGGGCCGCCCAGGGCGACGTGCTCCTCGCTGTCACCGTCGCAGCGGATGGTCAGGTGCCGGCCGGTCATGACGAACATGAATTTGCCGCTGCCCGGTTTGCCGAACAGAGCGATGTTCTGCTCAGCGCCCCACGGCCGGCCGTTGGTGTCGTCGCGGAGCTGCTTCAGGATGCGGGCGTGCCAGTCGGGGTTGAAGATCCCCTTGAAGATGTCGAAGATGATCGCCCGCTGCTCGCTGGTGAAGAACTCGCTGTCGATGGTCGGCTTGGTGATGTGCCAGTTGTTGGACACGTGGGTCCGCAGCAGGCCGCGTTGCGGGTCCTTGTAGTCCCAGTCGAAGCAGATCTGGCTCTTCTGGGCGTCGGTCAGCTTCTCGTACAGGACCTTGACCAGGGTTTCGGGGGGGCTGGTTGGCGTGGGGGCGGCGGTTACCTTGGGGACCGCCCATAGGGTGGTGCCGGTGGTGGCCACCGCAGCGGCGGCCGCGGCCGCACTCTTGAGGAACTCGCGGCGATTCAGTTCCGCGCCCTCGACCGCCTCGCCGCAGTCGGGGCAGACCACTTGCTTCGCCTGCTTCATGGGGAACCTCCCTTGGGGAAAACCGGACCTCGGAAGCGTCTGTCGCCGAGAATCTTACTTGTTGTGAGCTTCTAACGCACGGGCGAGCGGCCGGTGTCAACCGGCCTAACGCACGGGCGAGCGGCCGGTGTCAACCGGCCTAACGCACTGGCGAGCGGCCGGTGTCAACCGGCCGGTTCACACCGGCCGCTCGCCAAAGAGTTTGCGCCGCGAAGCGCCGGCGGGTCTGCCCGTCAGCGCTTGAAGCCTTCGTGGCACTCCTGGCAGCGCTGATAGACGGCCTTGAGGGCCTGCCGCGCCGGGGCCAATTCGCCCTCATGGGCGAGCTTCGCCGCCTGGAGCGCTGCCTGACGGACGGTCGCCGCCTTCTCCCGCCAGCGCGGATCGCTGCGCAGGTACTGCACGGCATTGGCTCCTTCTGCGATCGTGTATGCCAGGTGTTCTGTCTCTTTGCTGTCGGCCGTCTTGGCGTCGGCGTAGGTGCCGTCCAGCAAGAGCATCCAGTGGCGCAGGTCGCCCACCGGCTTGAACGCCGGGTCGGCGGTCCGGGCGGCCGGGGGCGGGTCCTTGGCCAGTTCGGTCAGGAGGGCGTCACACTCCTGGACGGCCTTGCGGCAGCCGGCTGCGTCCTTGGCCCGGGCCGCGGCCAGCAGCCGGCCGAGTGCCTCGCGCAGGGCGCCGGTGCGGTCCCGCCAGCGAGGGGCCGTGCTCTGGTGGCTGTACAGCTGGGCCAAGGCGAGCAGGACATGGGCCGACTGGGCGGCCGAGGCGTAGTCCCTCTCGTCGAGCCAGTCATTGGTGATTTTCAGGTTGAGCCGAAGGGCGGTGTGGATGGCCGCGGCGGGGGCGACCGGGATGAAGCCGTCGGCCGACGACTCGACGGCCCGCGACGAGGCGGAGTTAATCGGCAGCAGGAGCACGCCGGCAAACAGTCCCGCGACCGCTAGCCATCCCATTTCCCACCACCGGATTGACCTCATGATCCGCCCTCGAACCACTGCCCCAACTTCTAACCCGCCAGCATCTGTTAGACGATATCGTTTGTCAAATTATTTTGGCCGCCGTCTGGGCGTAAAGGTGTAAACCCCGCTTGCCGCCGCCCGGCTCAGCGCGGCAGTCGGCTACCGGACCAGGCGGGCGTCGGCCCAGTTGACGTGGTCCTCGACATCACCGGCCCGGCCGAACTCGACCACCAGCGTCAGCTCCTTGGCCCCCGTGACATCGACCCGCAGCGGCAGCGGCTCACTGCCGCCGGTCAGTTCCCGGTCGGCGCCGGCATCCTTCGGCTTGCCATCCACCAGCACCCGGACACGGACGCTGCCCCGGCGCCCGTCGCGGTCATCGAGTCCGACCAGTGCCTCGAAGCGCCGGTAGTCGCCGCTCAGGTCGTAGGTCAGTCGGCCGGCGCTGTGCATGCCCAATCCCTTATCGTGCGTGTTCCCCCCCAGGCGCAGGTCGCGGCCGCCGAAGCTGCCGTCGGCCACATAGCCGCCGGGCAGTGCCGTGGGGAGGAACGACGTGTACTCGTAGCGCAACGGCTTGAGATCGGAAAGATAGACCGCCCGCCCCTGGTAAACGTACAGCGCTGCCACCTCGTCCAGCGGGATGCGCACCGGGGCCTTGAAGAGAGTGGTGCCGGTGAGCGTTCGGCCATCAGCGCAAGCAGCCGAGGCGAGCGAGAGCCGGCCGCCGTTGACCAGCACCAGCCGGCCATAAGGGCCTCGGGGACGCAGCGAACTGGTCAGCTCGGTGTTGAAGGCGATGACCGCCACCCGGCCGCGCGGGAGGGTCATGACCTCCTTGCCGATCTCGACCGCCACCGACTGCTCATTCAGGTCGGTCAGCGTTCCTTCGATGGTGTCGCCGTTGCGCAGGTAAACGAGGTCGCGCGGCCGGCGGCCGGCCGCCAAGCGGCGGCGCAGCAGGCCGGGATGGTCGGTCTCCGGATCGGCCAGCCAAAGGACCGACACGGCCGACACCGGGACCGCGACCGGCTTGTCATCGCGTGATCGCTCCGTCAGGTGGGGGCGGAAGACAAGGCGTTCGCCGACCAGTTGCAAGGCGGTCCCGGGCACGCGGTCGCCGTTGACGAAGACCAGCTGCTCGCCCTCGGGGAGCGGCGGCAACCGCCGGCCGACTCGCCGCAACTCGAGGAGGTCATCCGCCTCCGTGTGAACCGGATTCGGTCCGCCAAGGCGCACCCGCCATTGTTCGCCCAGCTCTTGCAGCGGCCCGGAAGCCGCCGGCCCGCTTGCCGTCTGGAGAAGGAAGATGGGGTCGTTCGGCTCCGCCGCTGACACGGTGACACGGTGACACGGTGACAAGGTGACAAGGTGACCGAGGAAGATCACGCCAAGTGCCCACGGCAAGAACCGCCCGATCTTCGCCCTTCCGATCAACTCTCGCCCCGTTCGCTTCACCTTGTCACCTTGTCATTCACTCACTTCTGCAGAATGGGCAGGTAGTTGTTGGGGATCTGGAGGATGATGCAGGCCATGGCAGTGCCGTAGTGGTGGCAGATCAGGTCCGGCCAGAAGCCCTCGGGGCGCTGGCGGGCGAGGAGTTCGTCGCGGATGGCGGGGAACCACTGGGCCCAGTAGTCGCCGCCGGCCGTCCACATCACCTGGGCAGCGTAATAATGGCCGTAGAAATAGTGCATGTCATGGCGCGGGGCAAAGGCGCCGTTGGGCTTGTACTGCATCAGGTATTTCAGGCCGGCGTCAATCTCGGGGCCCTTGTAAATGCCGGCCGAGTACAGGGCGCAGACGCCGGCGGCAGTGCGGGCAAAAGCCTGGTGGGGCCCGCCACCCCCTTGCGCCTGATAGCGGAACCAGCCCTCGCGCTTGTCCTGGCAACGGCGGACGTACTCCACGCAGCGATCGACCTGCGACTTGGGGACAGCGACGCCGGCGTTACGGGCAGCCCGCAGGGCCATGATCTGGCAAATGGTGACCGAGATGTCGGCATCGCGGCTGAACGGGGTGTAGCGCCAGCCCCCCTCGGCGTTCTGGGCCTTGAGAATGACATTAACGGCCCGCTTGAGGGTTTCGCGCACCTGGTGGCGGAGTTGGGCATCGGGCACCATGCCGCAGACCTCGGCCAAAAAGAGGGTGCCAAAGCCGTGGCCGTACATCGGGCCGTGCGGCGTGGCCCGCGAGTACAGGTAGCCGGGGAGGTTGCGGTCTTCCTGGGCCAGGACCGCCTTCAGAGCGTCGGTCACCACCTGGCCGTAAGCGCCGCGGCCGGGCTGATGGCCGCCGGCCATGAATGCCAAGGCCGCCAGACTGGTGACCGCCACATTGCCGGCGTACTGGTTGGTGCCGAACGAGCCGTTGGCCAGTTTGCGGCTGTTGAGGTAAGCAAGACCGCGCTCGATGGCCTGCTCGGTCTGCGGAGTGATCATGCCGCGCGAGGCGCTGCCGTCGGGCAGGCTTTCGGGCGGCGTGTCGCCGGCCAGGGCCAGGGCGCTGCCGGCCGCTCCCAGCGTCAGCATACCGGTCCGCGAGAGGAACTGGCGTCGCGTCAACATGAGGCACCCTCCGGCGTCACCCGTCGCTGGCGCTCCGGGCTGGTAATACCCGTCGCTGGCGCTCCGGGCTTGCTTGCCTCCCGCTGCTTAATCCCCTTTGCGACGGCCCTTCTCTGCAACCGTCGCATAATACTGCTTGATGGCCTCGGCGTATTTCGCCATGTACTCCTGCCGCGAGTAGGCGTTCATCTCCGCCCGGAGCGTCTCGGGGAGGTGGCCCCAGACATCCTTGTAAATGTCGGCCAGCTTGTTCGGCCCTTCGGGACTTTTGCCGCCGGCGCCCGGGGTGTTGCCGGTGCCTGGGCCGGCCATCTGGTTGGGGGCCTGCCCTTCCTGATTGCCCCGGTTCCTCTGCGCCTGCTGGCTTCCCGCTGGCCCGCCCTGCTTCTGCTGACGCTGGCCCTGAGCCACTTGTTTCGACGACGATTTGCTCCCTTTCACTTGCTGGCCGCGCTGCTTCGGCGCACTGAACGAGGAAGCGCCACCGCCGCTCTGCTGCTGGTTCAGCTTGTTGATCAGTTTATCGAGGTCCTCGAGGATGTCGCGCTGAAGTTGGCGTGTTGGTTCGCCCAGCTCCTTGTTGGCCAGGCGGTCCTCCGAGGTGCGCATGTTGCGCGAGACCCGGGCCAGCAGCTCCTGTTCATCCATCTCGGGCTCGGCCGGTATCGGCGGTTCGTCCTCGGCGGGCCGCTTCTTCTCGCCGGGCATGGGCGGTTTCTCTGTCGCCGGGCGTTCCTCCGGCGGGCGGGCCTTCGGCTCCTCTTTCGCGGCCGGGGGATCTTCCTTGGCGGGGGGCTCCGCCGCGGGCCGGGCCTTCCTCTTCAGCCGCACCGGCGGCTCGGGCTGGTCGCCCGGCGGGTCGTCGGCGGCGAGCAGCACGGCGACTCCGAACAGTCCGACAAGGAGGCTGAAAGCGATGCGGCGGGTCACGGTCGGTCTCCTCGGCGGTCGGCCGGTCGGGTCATTTCGTCCAGAAGGTCGGCGATGTCTTGCTGGTCGCGGCGAATGGCCTGCAGCTCGGTCAATTCTTCCTTGGTCAACTTGCTGGGGTCGGGGTGCTTGTCGTGGAACTCCGCGGTGCGCTGGTTGACCTCGGCCTGGAGGGCGCGCAACAGCTTGAGCTGGGCCACCGGCGGGATGCCGTCGCCTGGAGGCCGGCCGCCGCTTTCACCGCCTTCGCCCCCCTCGCCGCCCGGCTCGCCCTCGGGCCGGCGTCCCATGCCGGCAACGGCCTGCTGCTCCTTGAGCGCTTCCAGCAGCTGCTCCAGCCGGCGCAGCGCCTCCTGCTGTAGCCGAGTGGTCCGCTCGAAGGCGGCCTTGTCCTCGGGCTGGAACTTCAACCCCCGGGTCAACTCCTCGACCGGGGCGTCGTTCAGCCGCTGCCGCAGCCGATCGCGGTGGTCGATGATCCCCTGGCCGGCCTGCTCCATCGCCTGGGCGACACGGTCGAGGATGCGGGCAAAGACCGGGGCGCCGGTCAGCTTCTCCTCGGCCAGGGTCGCGGTTTCTTTGGCGAGCCCTTTCTGAGCCTGGCCGAGCCGCCCCCAACTGCCGGCCCGACCACCGGTCCAGCCCTGCGGTTCCACCTCGCCCTGAATGCGGCGGGCCTCGGCGAGCTGCGCTTCATGCCGCTCCTTGATATTCTTGAGGATATCAGCGATCTTGGCCAGCTGCTCGCGGGCCAACTCCTCTTCCACCTGCTCGCGGGCCTGCGCCAGCTCGCGCTGCGTCTCGTTGAGCCGCTCCAGAGCCTCGTCCTGCTGCTCGTCCGGGTTTTGGCCGCGCTCCAGCTGGCGAAGGGCCTGCTCCATCTGCCCGACCGCTCGGCCCATCTCCTGACCGGCCCGCTCCTGCCGCATGCGCGACAACCGCTCGGCCATGTCCTGGGCCCGCTGGTGCAGCCGCTCCTGCTCGCGCGACAACCGCTTCAGTTCCTCCGCACGTTTCTGCGGGTCGGTGATCGCAGCCGCCTCCTTGACCTTCTTTTGCAATTGCTCCTGCTCGGCGGTCAGCTTCTCCAACTCCCGCTCCAGCTCGCGTAGCCGCTTGGCCAGCCGGTCCAACTCGGCCTCGCGGCGGTCTTCCAACTGTTTGACCAACTCCTCCAGTTGCCGGGCGCTCGCCTGCTGGCTCTTGACCGCCTGGTTAAGCTGATTCTGCTGGATCTGGTCACGGGCCGATCTCATGTGGCGGGCGATCTCCCCTTTCCGGGCCGTGTCCAGGGCTTGCTGGAGCTCCCGGGCGGTATCCTGGTCCCCCTTGCTTTGCCGGTCCTGACGGACCTGCTCCATCCGATCGAGCAATTGATTGGTGCGGCTCTCCAGGCGGCGCTGGTCGTCTTTGACCTGCTCCAGCTGGGCCTGCTGCGGCTTGGGAAGCTCCTCGGGCGCCTTGCCCTGGAGTTGCTTGTTCAGCTCCTCGGTCTGCTGGAGCAGCCGGCGCTGTTCCTGGAGGATGGCCCGGGCCTCCCCCTTGATCTCCATGGTGCTGGCGAACGGGTCGAGGACGCGGTTGAGCAGGTCGGAGAGGGTCTTCTCCACCTCCTCCTGGTGCCGGCGGGCCTCGGCCAACATCGCCCGAACGTCATCCCTGGCGGCCTCGCCCTGGCGCAGCTCCTCGGCCGTCTGGCGCAGTTCCTGCGCCTGCTGCCGCAACCGGCGGGCCTCTTCCTCGGCCATCACCCGGGCCGGGTCGTTCTCGGGTCGGCGTTCCGCGGCTTGCTCGGCGCGGGCTGCCGCGCGGTCCTTCTCCTGGGCCAATTGCTCCAGGAGTTGGGCCCGGCGGGCGCGTTCCTCGGGTTGGTCCTCACGCCCCTGCCGCAGAGCCTGGGCGGTCTGCCGCAGCTCCTGCGCCTGTTGCCGGAGCAGCTTGGCCCCTTCCCGGGCAGCGTTCTTCACCGGGTCGGTGTCCGGTCGGTCGGCCGTCTGCCGCTCGGCCTGGCGGGCCTCGCGTTCCTTGTCCTCAGCCAGCTGCTCCAGCGTCTGGGCCTGGCGCTGCCGCTCGCGGGCCCTCTCGCCGGGGCTCTCGGTTTGCCGACGGGCGCGGTTCAGGCGGG
>DATLYH010000297.1:0-36966 GCA_035575035.1 Gemmataceae bacterium | reverse complement strand
TGAGCCCGGTCCCGCGGATCTGTATGAGAGAGGCTACAATTCCTGTAGACGGCCGCGCACGAGGCGCGGCACTTGATCCCTGTACAGGGTTCTCTAGCCGAAGGAGGTTCGAGTGGCCACTACTACTGCCCCTGTCGTTGGCACCACTAACGAACACGCCGTCGATCACGAGCCGAACCCCGTTTATGGCAACTCCCCCACCTTCCGCATGGCCTGCCGCCAGCTCGAGCTGGTCGCCGAGCACGTCGATATCGACGAAGGCGTGCTCCAGCGGCTGAAGATGCCCAAACGGGCCATGGTCGTTGCCGTCCCCATCCGCATGGATGACGGCCACACCGAGGTCTTCACCGGCTACCGCGTCCAGCACAGCCTGACCAGCGGTCCGTCCAAGGGGGGCCTGCGCTACGACAGTCGCGTGGACCTCGGCGAGGTCGCCGCCCTGGCCATGTGGATGTCATGGAAGTGCGGCATCATGAACCTGCCTTTCGGCGGCGCCAAGGGGGGCATCGCCTGCGACCCGGCCGTCCTTAGCGCCGGCGAGAAGGAACGCCTGACCCGCCGCTTCACCGAGGAGGTCCTGTCGATTATCGGCCCACGCGTCGATGTCATGGCCCCCGACCTGGGGACCGACGAGCAGACCATGGCCTGGATCTACGACACCTACAGCATGAGCGTCGGCTACGCTTGCCCGGAAGTCGTCACCGGCAAGCCGGTCGAGGTGGGGGGCATCCACGGCCGGCGCGAGGCGACGGGGCGCGGCGTTACCTTTTGCATCCTGGCAGCGCTCGACGAACTGGGCCTCAAGCCCGGCGAGGCGACCGCGGTGGTCCAGGGCTTCGGCAATGTCGGCTCGGTCGTCTGCCAGGAACTGAGCCAGCGCGGCGTCCGCATCATTGCCGTGGGCGACCGCTACGGCTCCATCTCCAATCCCCACGGCCTGGACATCGCCGCCCTGAGCCGGCACATGGCGGCGGGCAAACGGCTGCTCGATTTCCCGCAGGCCGAGCCGATCCCCAGCGACGAGCTGCTCACCATCCCCTGCACCATCCTGGTGCCGGCGGCCGTCGAACGGGTCATCACCGGCAAGAACGCCTACCGCCTCCGCTGCCGCATCCTGGCCGAGGCCGCCAACGGCCCGACCACGCCCGAGGCTGATGCCATCCTCCAGGACAGCGACATCTACATCATCCCCGACGTCCTCTGCAACGCCGGCGGCGTGACCGTTTCTTACTTCGAGTGGGTGCAAGACATTCAACAGTTCCTCTGGAGCGAGGAGCAGGTCAACGAGAAGCTACGGGAGCTGATGCTGAAAGCGTTCCATCAGGTGCGCAGCCTGGCCCGGGAGCGCGGCATCCCCAACCGCTTGGCCGCCCTCAGCCTGGGGGTGATGAAGATCGCCAAGGAGAAATTCCGCCGCGGGCTGTATCCGTGACCAGGAGGTCTTTTCCGTCCTTTTCATCCCGACACCGGGTGAACATCAGGTAATACACCACCGCCCCCGCTGCGATGAAGCCGACGCCGACCACTGCCTCGGTCCGCTGGCTGACGAAGGTGTTCACCACCACCAGCGCCATGATGCCGATGTACAGCGCCGGTACCACCGGGTAGCCGGGGCAGCGGTAGGGGCGCTCGACGTGCGGCAACCGCCAGCGGAAGACGAAAATCGACGCCACCGCCATGGTCTCGAAGATAATCGCCCCGAACATGGCGAAGTCGGTCAGGATGTCAAAGAGCGACTTGTTCCGCGGCACGTTAAGGTTGAGCTGGAAGAGACCCAGGTCGAGGATCGGCAGTCGGGTCCGGGTCAGCACCGCCGCCGCCAGCACCAGCAGGGCCGCCCATCCCCCCATGACCGCAATGGCCCGGGCCGGCGTACGGTAGCGAGGGTGAATGGCCCCCAAGGCCCGCGGGGCCAACCCGTCCTCGCCCATGGCGTACAGCAGGCGCGGCGCCACCAACAGGTTGCCGTTCAGCGCCCCGAACACCGAGCACATCACCGCTGCCGACGCCACCGCCGCCCCGATCGGCCCCAGCAGGCGGAGGCAGAAGTCGGTCGCCACGGTCGTGTCTGTCAGGCCGGTCATCTGGTACTGGGGGATGACCAGGTGGTAGGCCAGGTTGGCCCCCAGATAGACGGCGATCACGATGCCGATCCCGGCCAGCAGGGACAGGGGGATGTTCTTCCTGGGATTGCGCACCTCCTCGGCCACCGGGGCGATGTTCATCCAGCCGTGGTACGCCCACAGCACCCCCAGCAGGGCCGTCCCCACCAGGCGGAAATCCACGATGGCCGGCGGACTGTGCTCCGCGATCTCGTACAAAGCCCCCCACGGCAGGTTGGCGGGGAAGCCGGCCGCCGGCGCCCCGGCGAGGGTCCCCAGGAACTCGGGAGAAACCCGCGGGCTCACCGGCCAGGCCAGCGACCAGGCCACAAAGGGGAGCACGGTGATGGCCAGGAGCGAGGCAACCTTGATGGTGGTGATGAAAAGTTGCAGCCCTCCTCCCCAGCGGACCCCCCGGATGTTGACCAGCGTCAGGGCGAGGATGACGGCCACCGTCAGGCCCTGCAACTGTCCAGGACCCAGCGGCCGCGGGCCCAGGCTCAGGCCGAGGGTTTGCTGAAACGAGGGGTTCCGGAGAATATCGTGGAGCGACTCGCTGAAAATGGTGGCCAGGGCGGCCAGGCTGGCACCGCGGATGATCCAGAACTCGACCCAGCCCCAAAGGAAGCCGGCCAGCCGCCCGAAGCCCTCGCGGAGGAAGACGTAGTTGCCTCCTGCCTTGGGATAGAGGACGGCGATCTCCGCCAGGGCCAGGCCGCCCAAGAGGGCCAGCACGCCCCCCAAGACCCAGACCAGAGCAGCGGTGGCGAAGTCCGGCACATGGGCCGCCACCGACTGCGGTTTTTTGAAGATGCCTGAGCCGATGACCGTGCCGACGACCACGGCCGTCGCCATCAGCGGACCCAGGGCGCGCACCAGACCGGGTTGCGGGGAGGGGGTGTCAGGTTTCATGTCCGCCAGTGTACGCTCTCGCCGGCCGTCCCGCTAGCGGGCAGTGGCGGCGGTCGGCTCATCCTGTGGAACATTTCTTGAGTTTTTCCCGGGACATGGACGATGTTGAAGGACAAGCTTTGCCGCTTGCAGCTTAGCGCCACCCAAGGACAGGCTTTGCCGCTTGCGGCTTAGCGCCACCCCGTCCGTCACCGGCGGACCCTTGTCCAGCTGCATCTCGTCTGGGACATCGTCGGCGGGTGGAAGGATGGTTTCGGCGAACGGCCAGGGCGCCGGCAGGGAGGCAAGCGGGAGACTCTGCGGTCCCTAGCAGAAAAATGGGGCAAAAAATTGATGAAACCGTCGGAACCGGCCCCGCTAGACCTTGTAATTTGCTAGGTTGACGTTAGCATGCTGCATTTGACGGCGGCGGTGCTTCTGTCAGCTGCGGCTAGGTTCCGACCGCCCCGGCCCCGCGCGACAGCGAGCCCCTGGTATCTGAGTCTTTTTGGAGGTTTCCCAAACGATGAGTGAATCCGAAGAGCGCACCGGGCTCGATCCCCGGTCTGTCCGGCAGGCAGTCGGTGGGATCGAGGAAGAAGAACCTCCCGGTAAACCGCGGCGCCATCCGCTCTGGCGCCACGTCCCCGATCACCTGTGGGACGACTGGCGATGGCAGTCACAAAACGCCATCCGCTCGGTGCGACAGCTTCGCGACCTGCTCTCCTTCACGCCCGAGGAGCTCGAAGCGATCGGGGCCCTGGAGGCCCACTACAAGCTAGCCATTCCGCCGTACTACTTCTCTCTGATCGACCCTGACGACCCCAATGACCCCATCCGGCTGCAAGCTGTGCCGTCGCCGCTGGAGTTGTGCAACCAGTCGGGGTACGAGCTGGAAGATCCCCTCGAGGAGGACCAGGATGCCCCGGTGCCGGGGTTGACGCACCGCTACCCCGACCGGGTTCTGTTGGTGACCACTCATGTCTGCACCATGTATTGCCGCTTCTGCACCCGCAAGCGGGCCACCATGGTGCGCGGGGGCTGGGATGCCGTTAGCCGCAACGACGAGCGGATGATCGAGTACATCCGCGACCACCCCGAGATCCGCGATGTCATTGTCTCCGGCGGCGATCCGCTGACCCTACCGACGGCCAAGCTCCGCTTCTTCCTCGACAACCTAGCCGACATCCCGCATGTGGACGTCATCCGCATCGGCACCCGGGTGCCGGTCACGCTGCCCCAGAAACTGTTCGACCAGGAGTTAATCGACCTGCTCGCCTCGGCCGGCAAGGTCTGGATCCAGACGCACTTCAACCACCCGCGCGAGGTCACGCCCGAGGCGGCCCGCGTCTGCCAGGCCCTGTTGCGAGCGGGAATGCCGGTCAACAATCACACCGTCCTTTTGAAGGGGGTGAACGACTCGCTGGAAACCATGCGGCGGCTGATGCGGGCGCTGCTGCGCATCAAGGTCCGCCCGTACTATCTCTTCCACTGTGACCCGGTCATCGGGGCGGGCCATTTCCGTACCTCGATCTGGAAGGGCCTGGAGATCATGGAAGGTCTGCGGGGCCACCTGTCCGGACTGGGCATCCCTGCCTACGTCGTGGACAGCCCGCACGGCGGCGGCAAGATCCCGCTGGGGCCCAACTACCTGGTCTCCGCCTCCGACGACGCGGTCGTGTTGCGGAACTTTGAAGGCATGCTGGTTCGCTACCAGGCAGAGGACAAGCCAATCACGGCCCGGCCGACCGCTACCCGCGGCGTCAGCGCCCTGCTGCAGGGGAGCCAGTCGGTGCTCATGCCCGAGAACAGCGAGCGCATGGCTCGGCGGCGGCTGCGCGTCATCACCAACCACCCCGGCGACGAGGAGCCGCCCGCCCGGGGGAACGGCTGCTGTGGCGGCAACGGCCCCAGTGAGGAGCTGCTGCCCCTGGATGGTCTGGCCAACGGCGGCGGCCACGGCAGCAGGCCGGCAGAGGAGTTGGTTTCGCTCACTAGCCTGACCGGCAGTTAAGAGAACACTTCCGGCGGCGGGGGGCACCGGCCCCCCGCCCGTTCCCCGGCAACCAAACGGCGGCCTTTCCCACGGATCAAACAAGGACCGATGCGCATCGGAATCACCTACGACCTGAAGACGGATGGCCCGATCCCGGCCGGCCTGCCCGACGACTTTCAGGAAGAGTTCGATAGCCCCGCAACCATCGAGGCCATTGCCGAGGTGCTCCGCGGCCTGGGCCATACCGTCGAAAAACTGGGCGATGGCCGGCCCCTCCTGGAGCGGCTGCTGGCCGACCCGCCCGACTTCGTCTTCAACTTCGCCGAGGGCCAGGGCATCGGCCGATCACGCGAGGCGCGGGTACCGGCCGTCCTGGAGATGCTCGGCATCCCCTACACCGGCTCCGACCCATTGACCCTGGCCGTCACCTTGGACAAGGACTGTGCCAAGCGGCTGGTGGCTTCGGCAGGAATTGCTGTTCCTGCTGGAGTGGTCATCGGAGCCGAAGAATGGCAGATGGCAAATTGGAAGAACCATGCCCTGGAGCAGGGAGCACGCCCACCCGCCTCGTCTTCTTCAATGGACCATTTGCCATTTGCCGTTTGCCATTTGCAATTCCCCCTCATCGCCAAGCCGGCTTGGGAAGGGTCGAGCAAGGGCATCCGCAGCAAGTGCCTGATCGATCGCCCCGAGGACCTGCCGGAGGTTGTCGCCTCGCTCCGCCGGGATCACCGCCAGCCGATCCTGCTTGAGGAATTCATTCCCGGCGATGAAATCACAGTGGGGATCCTCGGCAACCGGCCGCCCCAGGTGATCGGCGTTATGCGGGTCGTGCCACGGAGCCCGAACGGCCGATTTGTCTACAGCCTGGAGGTCAAGCGTGACTGGCGGCGTCAGGTCCGCTATGAATGCCCGCCTTCCTCCTGTTCACCCGATACGCTAGCCCGGATCGAAAGTGCGGCCCTGGAGGTCTATCAGCGGCTGGGCTGCCGGGACGTCGCCCGGATCGACTTCCGACTGGCCGACGAGGGGCTTTATTTCCTGGAGGCCAACCCGCTCCCCGGGTTGAATCCGGAGTCAAGCGACCTGGTCATCATGGCCCGGCTGGCCGGCTGGAGCTACCCACGGCTGATCGGGTCGATCCTGGCGGCGGCCCTGGAGCGCACTACAAGCGACTTCCGCAGTCGAAACGATCCATGCGCGTTTTGATTCTTTACAACGAGCCGGTCCTTCCCCCGGGCCACCCGGACGCCGAGTCCGAGCATGAGATCCTGGAGACGGTTGACGTGGTGGCCGGCCACCTGAAGCAGGCGGGCTACCAGGTCGGCCGGCTGGGCGTGCAACGCGACCCAGCGGTGCTGCTGGACGGCCTCCGAGCAGAGCGGCCCGACGTGGTTTTTAATCTCTTCGAGGGCCTGGCCGACCACTACGAGACCGAGGCCCACGTGGCCGGCCTGCTGGAATGGCTAGGGGTGCCGTTCACCGGCTGCCCGTCGCAGGCGATGGTCCTGGCCCGCAACAAGCACGGCGCCAAGCTGCTCTTGCGAGGCGCCGGCCTGCCGACGCCGGCCTTCTTCGTCGTCGAGCGCCTGCCGGTCCTGAGTTGCCCGCTGAAATGGCCGGTCATCGTCAAGCCGGCCAATCAGGACGCCAGTATTGGGCTGGACCAGGGAAGTGTGGTCACCGACCTGGAGCGGCTTAACCGCCGGGTTGGCTACCTCCTGGAGCGGTATGGCCCGCCGGTGCTGATCGAGCAGTTCATCGCCGGCCGGGAGTTCAACGTCGGGCTGATCGAGGCGCCCCAGCTGCGCGTGCTGCCCCTGGCCGAGATCCTCTTCCTTGAGAAGGATCCTTCTGTCTGGCCGATCGTCACCTACGATGCCAAGTGGAAACCGGGGAGCAGGGACTACGAGGCGACGCCGCCGTCGTACCCGGCCAAGGTCAGCCCCCGATTGGCTGCTCGGCTGGCGGCCCTGGCCGAGCAGGCGTTCCGGCTGTTCGGCTGTCGCGACTATGCCCGGGTCGATTTCCGGGTCTCGCCAGCGGGCAAACCGTATGTGCTGGAGGTGAACGCCAACCCCGACTTCAGCCCCACGGCCGGGCTTGCCGGCGGCCTGGCCGCTGCCGGTATCACCCATGCTCAGTTCACCTTGGCCCTGGTCCACAACGCCCTGGCCCGGGGCGGCATAGAGGCGCCGGCTGTCAGCCCGTGCCACCGGGATGTGCCGTCGGACCTGCCCCCGATCTAGGCGGGGCGGCGTTATCCTCGCCCCATGCCGCTGCAGCTGACCTTCTGCTGGAATGGGAAAATGCTTGACATCCGGGTAAGGAAGTCTAAAGTGAGAAGTGCCTTATGCACTTACAATAGCGGCCCTCTCTGCACAAAGCACTAAGCCCGGGATACCCATGTAACCCGTGAGGAGTCTCACCTATGTCGTCGCAGCCTCGCCGTCGCCGCCTGGAGGTGGAGGACATCGGCGATGTGACCGTCGTCAACTTCGTTGACCGCAAGATCCTCGACGAGCAGAACATTCAGATCATCGGCGAACAGCTCTTCAGCCTGGTCGATGAGGTGGGGCGGCGCAAGTTGCTGCTTAACTTCGGCAACGTGGAATACCTGTCAAGTGCAGCCCTGGGTAAGCTGATTACCCTCCAAAAGAAACTCACCGCAGTCGGCGGTCAGCTGATCCTGTGCAACATTGACCCGCAGATTTACGAGGTATTCGAGATCACCAAGCTGGACAAGTTTTTCCGCATCCACAAGGAAGAGCAAACGGCCTTGCAGGCGTTCTGAGCGGCGGTCGCTCTTCCCCACCCTGCACACGGCGGGGGGGCGGCTCGCAGCGGCAGAATGAGGTCGGATGGTAAACGGTTCTCGCCCCGGTTCCGGTTCCCCTGACACCGGCACTCGCCCAAGGAGTTAATACACCAGCGCTCTCGCATCGGAGAACGTGGTCGAATTCGCCAAAATGCAAGGTGTCTCCACTCGAATACGGGTGAATTCGGCTACATTGAGCTGGGACCCTTCCTGTCGTGATTCGCCCCCGGCAAGGCTGCTCTTTCCCGAGGGGACGGAAGGACAACGAAGGGTTGATTCAGGCAACGGACCGGCCCGTTCCGCCCCAGCCCTGGGTCCCCTGTAACCTGGCTGCCAAGGAGCGGTCCTCTTTGTCAGGAGACCAAACGCCGTGGCCCCCGTTTCCCGCACCCCACCCCCCACCCCTCCGAACGATTCGCCCGCGGGCCAGGCCGCGGAACTCGCCATTCCCACCAACCCGCTCGAAGTACGCCGCGTCCAGAATGAGATCGAGCAACTGCTCCAGGCGAACCAACTCAGCGAAAGCGATGTCTTTGCCGTCAAGCTGGCTGTGGAAGAGGCGTTGATCAACGCCATCAAGCATGGCAACCAGATGGACCCCAGAAAGAAGGTCCACATCACCTACCGCCTCCTCCCCGACCGCTTCGACATCCGCATCACCGATGAGGGGCCCGGCTTTGACCCGGCCGAGGTGCCCGACCCCACCACTCCCGAGAACCTGGAACGCCCCTGCGGTCGCGGTTTGATGCTGATGCGCCATTACATGAACGAGGTGGTCTTCAACGAACGCGGCAACTCCGTCCACATGAGCCGACGCTTGGGCAACGGGGCCTCGTAGTCCGTCCCGGGCCTGGCCTTGACGGCCTGCGGGGCCGCCCTATCATAAATACCTCTCCCCACGGCTCGGGTGCGAAGGGAAAGACCAATGCGTACCTTCATGGCCAAGCAAGGGTCCGTGCCGCAACGCTGGTGGCTGATCGACGCTACCGACCAGGTCGTCGGCCGGCTGGCAGTCCGCATCGCTAACCTCCTCCGCGGCAAGCACAAGCCGGAGTACACCCCCCACCAGGACACCGGCGACTTTGTTATCGTCATCAATGCCGGCAAGGTCCGCTTCACGGGTAAGAAGTGGGAGACCCAGATCTACCAGTCGTACACGCACTACCCCGGCGGCCTCAAGGAGGTCAAGGCCAAGGAGCTGCTCGCCCGACACCCGGAACGCATCCTGTACGAAGCGGTGCGGCGGATGCTGCCGCGGAATCGTCTGGGGCGACGGCAGTTGACCAAGCTGAAGCTCTACGCCGCCGCAACCCATCCGCACCAGGCCCAGCAGCCGCAAGAACTCAAACTGGAACGTTGACCGGAGTGCGCAACCGTGGCTGAAACCAAGACACCGCCCAAGTACTACCTCGGCACCGGCCGGCGGAAGACCGCGGTGGCCCGCGTCCGCCTTGCCGAAGGGACTGGCCGCATTCTCATCAACAACCGGGAATTGTACGACTATTTCACCGAGGAGAAGGACCGGGCGGCCGTTCTCGGGCCGTTGGAGTTGACGGAGATGCGTCAGCGGCTGGATGTGTTCGTCCGGGTCAACGGGGGCGGGTTTGCCGGGCAGGCCGGCGCTGTTTGTCAGGGGATTGCCCGGGCGTTGAAGGAGATGTTCGCGCCGCAGGCGGAGCAGGCCGGCGATGGCGAGCAGGCCGCCAGTGGCATGATCAAGAAACTCCGCGATTCCGGCTTCTTGACACGTGACCAGCGAATGAAGGAGCGGAAGAAGTACGGTCGCAAGGGAGCCCGCAAGAGCTTCCAGTTCTCCAAGCGGTAGGTTGGGGAAGATTCTCCCCGCGGCGGCCACGGAGCGGCGCCGCCGGTCCAATCGGCGTCTACGTAAATTGATGTTCTGGCCGCAGGTGCCCGGGCGTACCGGAGCACCTCACGCAGCGGCTCGAGCAGTGGCGGCCTGCGCCAGCGCTTCCAGCTTCCATCCCCGGAGCTTCTCGCACATCAACGGAACCACATTTTCTGCCTCGCCGGGTGTCCGGATTTCGCGGCCGACGCGGTGTCCGGCGCCGGGCCCGGCTCGTAGGCTAACCTGGGGCCGGTCGGTCCCCGCGCCCGGGCCGCCGGCCGCCGGCCGCTGGGAAACCGAACGCCGATGGATGCCGCCACCCGCCAGCTGATCACGGCCCTGCATGACGCCGGGCGTCTGTGTGTCCTCGCCGTGACGGGCGGTGGGGCCAAGGCGGCAGCGGCGCTGCTGACCGTCCCCGGAGCGTCGCGGAGCATCCTGGAAGTGGTAGTGCCGTACCATGAGCGGGCCCTGGTCGATTTCCTGGGCTACACCCCAGAGCAGTTCTGCTCGGCGGACGCCAGCCGGGCGATGGCCGTGCGGGCTTACGAGCGCGGCCGACAACTGGCGCCGGGACGGCCCGTCATCGGTCTGGGCTGCACTGCCAGCCTGGCAACCGACCGGCCCAAACGCGGCGAGCACCGCTTCCATGTCGCCGTCCACATCGGCACTGAGACGACAACCTGCTCCCTCATCCTGACCAAGGGCGCCCGGACGCGCGAGGCCGAGGAGGCTGTCCTGGACGCCGTGCTCCTTAACCTCCTGGCCGAGGCGTGTGCTGTGCCCCATCGCCTGGAACCGCCGCTTCTGCCCGGCGAAGCGCTCCAGATAGACCGGCGGCCAGCGGCCGACCCGCTGTCGGCCTTCCTCCGCGGCGAGCTGCCGACTGTCTGCGTGGAGGCGGACGGCCGGTGTCGCTCCGACGCGCCGGCGCCGGCCCTCCTCTTGCCGGGGTCGTTTAACCCGGTTCACCAGGGCCACTGGGAGTTGGCGGCAGTCGCGGCCCGGCGGACCGGTCGGCCCGCCGCTTTCGAGCTAAGCGTGACCAACGTGGACAAGCCGCTGCTGCCCGACGAGGAGGTGCGTCGGCGGATCGGCCAGTTTGTCTGGCGCGCTCCGCTCTGGCTGACCCGGGCGCCGACCTTTGTCGAGAAGGCAGCGCTTTTCCCCGGAGTGGTTTTCGTGGTCGGGGCCGACACTGCTGTCCGCGTGGTCGCCCCACGCTATTACCATGACAGTAAGGAGCGCCTGGCCGAGGCGCTGAACAAGATCCGGGCTCAGGGGTGCCGCTTCCTGGTCGCCGGGCGAGCTGACGCATCGGGCCGGTTCGTCACCTTAGAGGACTTGGACCTGCCCGGGCCGTTCCGCGACCTGTTCGAGGGCATCCCCGAGTCGGAATTTCACCTCGACCTGTCGTCCACGCAACTCCGCCAACAGGCCCGGACGGCGCCAACAAACCCTTGACGCGCGGGCAGCGACTGTGGTCTGATTCCAGTCGGGTGAGCGAGGTGACGGTCATGGGTGAAGTGAAGACAGTCGCCGGATGGATGGCGGAGCGCGGCCTGCGCCTGGCCGAGCTGGTGGAGGCGTCGGGGCTGGAGCGACGGGTGGTTGAGGCAATCGCTCACGGCCGCTACACTCCCAGTCCGCAGCAGCGGCAGCGCCTGGCCGCGGTGCTGGGGGTAAGCCCGGAGCAGGTCATCTGGGGCCATCGGACGGCGGTCGATCATATGTATGGCCACGGCCCGCAGTTCGGCCGGAGTCCGTGAGAAGGGGAATGGCGATGGAACCGCTCAAGAGTGTGGATCAGCTTTGCCTTGAACATGGTCTCGATGCCCGGCAACTGGCCGAGCGTTCGGGTGTGGATGAGCAACGGGTGCTGGCGATTGTGCTGGGCCGCTGGACACCGAGCCCGCAGGAGCGCGACCGCATCGCCGCGGTATTCGGCCTGAGGCGCGACCAGATCAGCTGGGGGCACAAGACCCCGATCCAGCACATTTATGGCCACGGCCCGGCATAGCCTTTACACAGCCCGAAGCATCCGCGCCGGGTCTTATCCGAGCCCGGAGCGTTAGCGACGGGTCTTATCCGAGCCCGAAGCGTTAGCGACGGGTTTGTCCGAGCCCGGAGCGTTAGCGACGGGTGGCGGCGTTAGCGCTCCGGGCCTTGATAGCGCCTGCGACGGCACCGACAGAGATCACCCCAGCATTGCTCCACTGCTCACGGCTTGACCGGCTGGGGTCGCTGGTAGTGGAACGCCCGGAGGTAGTTGGCGCCGGGCATGTTCTGCGGCGTGGGGAAGAGGCTCCGGCCGATGACCGGCTTGGCGCTGGGCAAGCCGACGCGAGGCAGGATGTTCCTCAAACTGAAGCCCACATTGGCGAGCCGCTGCGGCTGCGCGATTGGCACAACTGAATTGCTGGTGTCGATCGGCTGGTTGACGATCTTGAGCGGATCAACCCCGCCGAAGGTCACCGTCCGCTGGGCCCAGGCCGGCGCCGCCAGCACCAGACCAAGGACCACTGCTGCCCACTTCCATCGGCGCATGCTTACCCCCTCTCCATCCGAAGAAGAATGCCCCCCTGATCCGACCGTGAGGAAAGGGGGGAGGATAGCAATCGATCTCGCCGTGTCAAGAGCAATTTGAGCAGGAAGCCGACCGGGTGTACCCAGGTTTTCGTGGGGTGATCAAGTGGTTATTGCCCCGTAATGGCCCCCTGACGAGGCGTGGCATACGCCGACCAGACTCGCCATCGAGGCCCCTAGGTTGTCAACGCCGCACCGGCCGGTTCACACCGGCCGCTCGCCTGGCCGCACCGACAGCTGTCATGAGTGGTCGGGAGGGGGGACCGGTTTTCTTTGTAGCGACCAGCGTTTCCCAGGCGGATCGGCGCCCTTTTTTCGGCGGCCTCGACGCGTCGAGCCTCCGCTGGCGTTGCGGTCTGAAGGTGGCGCCCTTTGTTCGCGGATCGCCTTGAACCCGATTTGGTTGTTGGGCGTTCCTCCTCCCCCCTGGGCTGCTGCGGTCCTGTCGGTCTTGGCGGGATAAAAAAAATCCGGGCTTCCTTTCGGAAGCCCGGGAAACCAAGCGTACTTACGGGTCCCGTCCATCCCTTCGGTAGCCTGGCAGCCTTAAACCGTCCCCCTCGGACGGTAGAAAGCTCACTGTTGAACTGCGCCGCCGTTGCGGCACAGTGCCGAAGGAGGGGGGATTTTCCCTGACCTCCTCCGTTCCGTTGAGCGAGCCGAGTGGTGCATGGCTCACCCATGTCACATTGGAAACGTAGGACAGCAATGCGGGGAATGCAAGCGAGTCAGGGAGAAATTTTCCTTTCGAAACTTTTTCCCGCAACGGGGCTCGCGACGCGGTTTAGACCTTGCCGGGGCGGAGGCCGTCGGCCTTGGCCCAACTTGGCGGGATGACCCGGCGGATGCTTTCGCCCAGGAAATGCCAGTGCTTCAGGCCATCCTCACCGGGTTGCCAGGTGAAGAAGGCCCGCCGCTCATTCACCAGGGTCGGGAAGCCGACCCGGCCTTCGTCTTCGTCGAGGAGGACCAGGCCGAGGCTGTCCAGCTCGGCGACCGCCTCCTGAAGACCCCGTTCCTCGTCGGCGATCTCGTCCTGGAGCTGGTAGCGGCGAGACCGTCCCGGCCAGGCCAGCGTGCGGCGCTGGCGGTCCAGGCAATCCTTTTCGGCGTGCAGGCGCTTCAGACGCTGGCCGCGGCCCAGGATATCGGCGACGATCTGCCGTACCAGCGGCAGCATCCGTCGAGCGGTTGTCAGGCTGAAGACATTGTCGGGACCGCCCGGCTTTTCCGGGGCGCCGGGCGCTCGATTCTCGGTGGAGCCGTTCATCGCACTTCCCCCTCGGGCCTTGGCATTCCCCTTCGAGCGGTCGCTCACTCCTATCATACGTTCGGAGATCAAGGGTGCGCCGCTGGAGAGAAAGCAAATCGCCAAATAATCGCCGACCAGAGGCGGTAAATGCGAAAGGAAAGAACCACTCACCTCGTCCGCCTTCGCTCCCTTGCCTTCACCGGTCCGCCCCACCCGCACGCCCAGGCTCAAGCGATCCATCCCGGAGGCGGGGACCTGCTTATCCGGGGTCGTCTGGGACAGGAGGGTGTCACCGGCGGCTACTACCGGATGAAGGGAGTGGGGGGGCGATCAGCGGGAGGGCGGCCGGGGCTGAGCGCAGAAACCCTGGCCCTACCTCGGGGATTGCGACGGAGCAAAGAAGATACCTGAAGCGTCCGCGCAAGCCGCCGCCTCTATCTCCTCGACCCTGCCGGTGTGCAACTGTACCCGGCTATCCGTCTGGCCTGTTCTCCGGGCCGGATGCTACAATCCCTTTCATCGAAACGCTCCCGGAGATGGCTACGATGCTCTCGGTTTCTCAAGCCCAGGCGATTATCTTGCAGCAGGCCCGACCGCTGCCGCCGGAAACCGTCCCGCTTAGCTCGGCGGCGCTGGGACTGGTCCTCGCCGAGGATGTGGTCAGCGACCTTGACATGCCGCCGTATGACAAGGCGCTGATGGACGGTTACGCGGTGCGGTCGGCCGACCTGCCGGAAGGGCGCGGCGTGCTCAACGTGATCGAAGAAATCACTGCCGGTCAGACACCGCGCCGGCCGCTCGGTCCCGGCCAGGCGGCCCGCATCATGACCGGGGCGCCGCTCCCGGCCGGTGCCGACGCCGTTGTCATAGTGGAGCGCACCCGTCTGCTTGAAGGCGGCCGGGTCCAGGTCGAGGATCGGCCGCCGCGGCCCGGTCAGAATGTCCTGCCGCGGGGGCAAGAAATGCGGCCGGGCGAAACGGTACTGGTGGCCGGGACTGTCCTGCGCCCGCAAGAGTTCGGCGTACTGGCGACCGTAGGGCGAACCGCGGTCCGGGTCCATCCGGCGCCGCGCGTCGCCATCCTTTCGACCGGCGACGAGGTGGTCGAGGCGGCGCAGACCCCGGGACCAGGCCAGATCCGCAACAGCAACGGCCCGATGCTGGTGGCCCAGGCCGCCCGCGCCGGCGGCCTGCCGCGCTACCTCGGCATTGCCCGCGACCACCTTGACAGTCTACGCCCGCTGGTGGCCGAGGGGCTGCGCTATCCGATCCTGGTTCTTTCCGGCGGCGTCTCGGCGGGCAAGCTCGACCTGGTGCCGGGCGTCTTGCAGGAACTCGGTGTTGAGGCCCATTTTCACAAGGTGGAGATGAAGCCGGGCAAGCCGGTCTTCTTTGGCACAGGGGTCAGGGGTCAGGGGTCAGGGGTCAGGAAAGAAGCGTTGGGGTCTTTACTGACTCCTGACCCCGGTCCCCTGGCCCCTCTTGTCTTTGGCCTGCCGGGCAACCCGGTCAGCGCCCTGGTCTGCTTCGAGCTGTTTGTGCGGCCGGCGATCCGACGGTTGGCCGGCCATGCCGAGGCCGGTCCGCCGATGGTGCAGGCCGTGCTGGCGGAGGACTTCGCCTACCGTACCGACCGGCCGACCTATCACCCTGCGCGGCTAGAGCTGACCGCGAGCGGCTGGCGTGTCCGGCCGGTGCCGTGGTTCGGCTCGCCCGACCTGCGCGGCCTGACACGGGCCAATGCCTTCGTACTTTTGCCGCCGGGCGACCACCAGCACCGGGCGGGGCAGTCGTTCCCGGTACTGCGGACCGACTCGGACCTCTGACCAGGTGACACGGTGACAAGGTGATCGGGTGCGGAAGTGAAGCGGGAACAGGAGAGCAATCCGATGGTCATGGAAAGTTCGCTGCATACCGATCAGGATCGCTCCACTCCGGCGGTCACCGTGTCCCCGTATCCCCGTGTCCCTGTGTCCCCTTGCCATCTCCCCTGGCCGCGGCTGCTGCCGGCGCTGGCGACGGGCGGTCTGCTCTGGATGTGTCACTTCCCGCTGGCGTGGGGCTGGCTGGCGTGGGTGGCGCTGGTGCCGTTGTTGTGCCTGGTGCGGGCGCCGGTGCGGGCGCGGCGGATTTTCTTCATCGCCTGGGCGGGCGGACTGGTCTTCTTCTGGCCGGTGTTGCAGTGGATGCGCGTGGCCGATCCCCGCATGTACTACACCTGGGCCGCTCTGGCGACCTACTGCTCGCTCTACCTGCCGGTGGGTGTTCTCCTGGTGCGCTGGCTCGACCGGCGGACGTCGCTGCCGCTGGTGGTGACGGTGCCGGTCGTGTGGACGGCGCTGGAATTCTTCCGGGCCCACTTCGGCACCGGCTTTCCCTGGTACTTCCTCGGCCACACCCAGCACGCCTGGCTGCCGGTGATCCAGGTCGCGGACCTGGCGGGCGCCTATGCGGTGACGTTCCTGGTGGCCGCAGTGAATGCATTGATCTTCGAGCTGCTCTACACGTGGGGCTGGTTCCGCCGGCTGTTCGCGCTGCCGGCCGAACCGTGCCTGCCGTCGCGCCGGGCGCTGGCGTTGCAAGGGGCCGGCGTGGCGCTGCTCTTCGCCGCCACATTGCTCTACGGGCTGTGGCGGCTGGGTCAGGACAATTTCACGCTGGGGCCGCTGGTCGCTCTAATCCAGGGCAATCTGGAGCAGGGCGTCCGCAACGCGCGTTCCTCGCCGGGACCGGGGGCCGAGAATGCCGCCGGCGTCATGATGGGCCATTACCAGAACCTGAATCGGTTGGCCCTCAAGCGGGGGCTGAAGCTCGACCTGATCGTCTGGCCCGAGACCAGTTATCCGAGCGAGTGGATCGAGTTGTCCGAAGACTTCCCGGCCGAGCGCATCAATCCTCTCTATCGGCGGCCCGGCGGTGATGGCCGGGAGCCGACGGCGGCCGAGTTGGCCGAGTGGCGGGCCCGGATGGTGCGGAAGCTCAATGAGGATATCCTCGACGATGTGAAGGAATGGAAGACCGACGCCCTGCTCGGGCTGAACAGCCGGGTGTTGGAGTCGGAGAACAAGTCGAGGCGCTACAACTCGGCCGTCTTGATCCGGGAGGATGGCCAGTTTGACGGGCGCTACGACAAGATCCACCGGGTGCCGTTCGGCGAGTACGTGCCGTTCCGCGACTGGCTACCGTGGATGAACCGGTTCGCCCCTTATGACTTTGATTACAGCGTCAGCACCGGTGAGCAGATGACGCGCTTCGCGCTGGGCGATTATCACTTCGGTGTACTCATCTGCTATGAAGACACCGACCCGTATCTGGCCCGGCAGTATGTGCGCCCGGGCGGCGAGCCGATGGCCGATTTTTTGGTGAACATCTCCAATGACGGCTGGTTCGACGGCACCAGCGAGCACGAGGAGCACCTGGCGATCTGCCGCTTCCGCGCGGTGGAGTGCCGCCGCAGCGTGGCCCGCGCGGTGAACATGGGTATCTCGGCGGTGATCGACGGCAACGGCCGGGTGATGGAGCCGTACTCAACGGAATACCTCGAACAGGAGGACGTGTATCTCTGGAGCCTGATAGACCCAAGGCGGCTCCATCCCGGGATTGTCGAGTTGCCGCCACTGAATCCCTGGCCCCTGCGTTGGTTCCGGCCCTGGGGTGAAGTCCGGCCCATAGGACAAGCACGGGATTTGCCCCTCTCCCGCTGGCACGAATTCAAAAAGGTGCAAGGTGTGCTGACGGCTGAAATCCCCCTCGATCGCCGCACTAGCCTCTATGCTCAGTGGGGCGACTGGTTGCCGTGGTCGTGCTGGGTGCTGATTGGTGTCGGACTAGTATGGGGGATTGTTCGTTCCAGACAGGAGAAGGCGCCAGATAACCAGTCCTGAGCGCCAGCGAGGGATGGCTGCGCTCCTCGCTGGCACTTAGGGCTGGTAAGCGACGTTGCACCAGCGAGAGACACCGATGGCCGACGCACCCACCCCGACAAAGCCTGCCGGCCCCGCCCCGTCACCCCGCCGTTCCATCTTCCGCCGTCTGCTCCGCCTCGCCTTCCTGGCGGCGTGCTGTTACCTCGGAGTGATTCTCGTGTTACTCTTCCTGGAGAACTGGCTGCTGTTCCGGCCTACCCGTGCCAGTGAGGACTGGATCCCGCCGCCCAATGAGCGCTTCACCGACGTGGAACTGATCTCCGCGGACGGCACCCGGCTGCACGCCTGGTGGTGTCCGCCGGAGGGCTGGGAGCCGGTCCACGGGGCGACACTCTACTGTCACGGCAATGCCGGCAACCTCAGCCATCGCGGCGAGAGCATTCTCCGCTGGCAGCGGCCGCCGCTGCGGCAGGCCGTGCTGATCTTCGACTACCCCGGCTACGGCAAGAGCGAGGGCAAGCCGACCGAGGCGGGCTGCTACGCCGCCGCCGACGCCGCCTATGACTGGCTGGTTCGCGAGAAGCAGGTGCCGCCGGAGCGGCTTCTGCTTTACGGCGGCTCGCTTGGCGGAGCAGTGGCGACCGACCTTGCCGTCCGTCGGCCGCACCGAGCGCTGGTCCTGGTCAGCGCCTTCACCTCGATTCCCGAGATGGCCCAGGAAGTCTACCCCTGGCTGCCGGCCCGCTGGCTGGTCCGCAACCAGTTTGACAACCTGGCCAAGATCGGCCAGTGTACCCAGCCGGTCTTCATCGCCCACGGCACCGCCGATTCGCTGGTCCCCTTCGCCCACGCCGAGCGCCTGTTCGCCGCCGCCAACGAGCCCAAGCACCTCTTCCGCATGGAAGGCTACGAGCACTATCACACCCCCGACCCGGAATTCTACCTGACGCTGGCCGACTTCCTGGAAAAGTGTGAGCGGGCGAAGTGAGGCGGACCCCGAACCGTGCGATTACTTGGAAGAGATCAACGCGCGGCGCAGAGTGCGGACCTCTGCGGCACCAGGAAATTCCCTGACCATCCCCTCCTGCACCTGCCGGAGATGGTGGGCGCATCCCTTGGCGAGGGATAGCTCCGCCTGGTTGGAGAATGCCGACGGAATCGGTCGATAACGGAAGTAAGGCGCGATCCCGATTCCATCTTCCGGTGGCCCTGCTTGCCACCTCCCTTCGCCGGTCGCTAGGCCCATCGGGAGGAGTATCCATGATCAATTCCCCGCCCTGGTCCCTCTCCTCCTCGGGAAGGAGTCCGGCACTCGCCGTCGCGCTGGCCAGAGGCGAGATCGGGGCTGGGGAGGCCGAACCACAACACCGCGGCACCTCCGCAGCAAGGGGACGTTCGATGGGACAAGCCCGCGAAAGGGGGCTCAGGGCGTGCCTGTTGCTGTTGGGTCTCCAGGCAGGTTGCGCCGGACTTTCTTGCCCTGTACCGGCATCGTGCCCTGAAGGCGTTCCGCAACCTTCGCCGCTTGTTCATGGCGTATCCGCAGACGAGGCCCCGGAAACCCGTCAGGTCTTGCAGCTTACCTCTGCGACCGCCCTTCCTTCGTCAGCGGCGTCTTGCACCCCCTTTGAGGGGATGGCGGAGTTGTCGGCCGACGCGCTGGTCGAGCAGGTGCTGGCACGCAACCCGTCGCTGGCTCAGATGACGGCCGCCTGGCAAGCGGCCTCGGCCCGCTATCCGCAGGTGACCTCTCTGGAAGATCCGATGTTCGGCGCGGCCATCGGCCCGGCGTCAATCGGTTCCCGCGAGGTGGATTTCGGCTACCGGCTTGAGATTGCCCAGAAATATCCCTTCCCCGGCAAGCTGCGGTTGCGCGGGGAGAACGCCTGGGCCGAAGCCCGGGCCGCCGGCAACGAGGTGGAGGACATGCGCTTGCAGCTCATTGAAAGCGCCCGCAGCGCTTTTTACGACTACTACCTGATCGCACGGGTGCTGGAGGTGAATGCCAGGAGCCTGGAGCTGCTCCGCGAGTTCCGCCAGAACGCCGAGACCCGCTACAAGACCGGGCTCGTTGATCAGCAGGATGTGCTCCAGGCCGAGGTGGAGATCGGCCGCGAGCGGGAGCGGCGGCTGACCCTGGAGCGGATGCGGCAGGTGGCCGTCGCCCGCCTTAACACCCTCATGCATCTTCCGCCCGACACGCCGCTGCCGCCGCCGCCCCGGCGGATCGAGTTAGCCGACGGATTGCCCGAAGCCGCGGTGCTGCGGGCCGCCGCCCTGGCCGGCCGCCCGGACTTGCGGGCGCTGGCCGAGAGAGTCGCCGCCGAGCAGGCGGCACTGGCCCTGGCATACAAGGAGTTTTACCCCGACTTCGAGGCGCTGGCGATGTACGATGCCTTCTGGCAGGAGAAGCCGCTTCGTCCGGCGCTGGCGTTGCGGCTGAACCTGCCGGTCCGGAAGGCGCGACGCTATGGGGCCATCGCCGAGGCCCAGGCCCGGCTTGCCCAGCGTCAGGCCGAACTGGCCCGGCAGACCGACCAGGTGAACTTCGAGGTGCAGCAGGCTTATGCACAGGTCCGCGAGAGTGAGCGGGCCGTGCGCCTGTATGAGCAGACGATTCTGCCCGCAGCCGAGGCCAACGTGAAGGCGGCGCAGTCGGCCTATCAGACCGGGAAGATTCCGTTCTTGAGTCTGATCGAAGCCCAGCGCAGCGTGATCAACCTGCTGGACCGCTACAACGAGGCCGTCGCCGACTATTTCCGTCGCCGGGCCGTGCTCGAGCGGGTCGTCGGCGGTCCGCTGCCGCCTCCCGCACCAACGCCCGGTGCGGGCACAGCGGACCATCCTTCCGCCGCCCCTTGCGTTTCGGAGGGAGAGCCTGTCCACCGGTCGCCCGGCTGAGGGCCCCACCGGGCTGGCGGCCGGAAGGGTAGGTTCGTCGTCGTTCTCCGCGGGACCGGCCGAGTCGGCGCCGGCTTGCCCAGTCGCCCCGGGCGGCAGTCCTTGCGGGACAGAAGGAGGTTTTGCCGCTTCCCGTCCCCTTTGCCAGTTTCCCAGGTCTTCCAACAGGCAGTGCTTGCGGAACAGACGAAACCGCGCCGCGGCCTTGAGCCGATCCCGGATTTCCGGGCCGCGACGGCAGACTTCGGCCCACTACGCGGCCGACCTTTTACCGTGAGGAACCTGCTCCCGCGCCCGGCGCCGAGGTTGCAGGATCAGCCCCTGGCAGGAGAGGTCACCCCGCATGGCCGAGCTGATGATTCAACTCCACGCCGAGTCCCTCACCGCACCCTGTAGCCTGTGCGGCCAGCCAGTGCTCTTTCCCGCCGGCCCTGTGCTCTGTCTGAAACCGGATGGCCTCCCCGTTTGTCGGGAGTGCGGCAAGAGGCATTCCCCCGCGCTGCTCGCCCTGCTCGACCTGGCGGACGTCGCCCAGCGAGTGGGGCGCGTTGCCCGGCACACGCTGGTTCCTTCTTTCGAAACACTTCTCGACCTGGCCCGCGCTGCCGAGAATTACACCTTCGCATCTGAGAGTCGGCGGCAGGCCGCCTGACCAATCTTGCCCGCTCAATCCGTCTGGCTGCCGCACATGGAACACTCGGTCAAACCAGCCCGTCCGGACAGGCCGAGTGGGGAGGGAACGATTCCGCCGGAACTACGTCCGCGGAAGCCGGCCGGCTTGCGGGAACGGCCGCGGCTCGCGTTGACAGTCCCATCTTCCTCATGTTACCACTTCATCCGGCCCCTTGATTCCCGGCGGCCGAGGGCGTCTCCGTTGACGCGCCTCCTACAATCCAGCGCAGGCGCCGGCGCCCTTCGACCGACGGCTTTCCTTTCCTTGCACAACCCTTACCCCGACAGTGATGAGGCATTCTCCGTGATGAAACGAAACCGTATGCTCTTCCTCGTCCCGCTCGGCGGCGCTGCCCTCCTTCTGGCCGCGGTATACTGGCTGTCGTCGTCTCCGCCCGATGGGGCCGGCCGGTCCTCCGTCGGCGAGAAAGAGTCCGGCCATCCAACCGACGGCGGCCCGCTAGCCGGGCAGGGTGAGTTATTCGCCGGGGGTGAAGAGGCCGCGGAGGAGCAGGCCAATCCCACCCCGGCCATCGACCTGCGCGAATCGTTTGACCGGGTACCGGCGACCGGTCTGCCCGCCGGCTGGTCGCGCTGGAGCAACGACACCGACTCCACCCTGGGCGCCTCAGGCGAGCGTGCCCTGAGCGCGCCGCAGTCGCTGGCCATCACCGGCCACACCAACGCCGTCGCGCGCGCCTGGCCGGCGACGCCGGTGGCCGCCGATGTGCAGGCGAGCAGCGCGATCCTGCTGAGTACCTTGATCCCAGCCCAAGTGCTGGTTCGCGGCACCGGCCTGAACACCGCCGCCCCGAACTACTACGCCGTCTCCGTGGCGCGGGGGCTGGAGGTGCAGCTGCTCCGCGTCGTTAAGGGGAACGCCACCGTGCTTGGTACGGTGAAGTCGGCCGCCTACTTCAGCCAGAAGTGGGTGCGCGTGACCATCAGCGCTTCGGGGAACAGCATACGGGCGCAGGTGTTCCGTCCCGACACATCGCAGTATCTGAATGCCGCCGGCCAGTGGCAGGCGGCCGCGGCGTGGGCCCTCAGCGCCACCGACGCCCAGATCACCGGCGCGGGCCAGATCGCGCTGGCAAAGGGGACCGGCTACGCCGGCACCATCTACTTCGACGACTTCACGGTGCAGAAGCCGGAAGGCGCGACGCCGCCTCCGGACAACCAACCGCCGCAGCCGCCCCCGCCGCAGCCGCTGCCCCGCCCTACCATCCCGCGCCACTATGAGCACATCCGCATCGGCATGCTCATGTACGCCGGCACCCCGTTCGGCACCCTGGAGGAGCAGTTGTTGCGCAGCAGCGTGGACCTGGTGATCCCCAATCCCGCCTTCCTGGAGCGGATCAGCAAGATTACCCCGCGGACGCCGCAGTTGATCTACACCAATACCTCGAACCTGTATCTCGACCTGCTCACCGACTGGCTCGCCTACGCCGACCGCAAGGGACTGCCGCGGGAGGCAGCGTTCTACCATGTCACCCGCCCCATCCCCTTTCGGGGCGACAGCGCCTCGTCGCGGGCGGTGAACATGTTCTGGGCCGTCTACCGCGGCGGCCAGACGCTGACCGACATGACCAGCGCGGCCCACTCCGGCACGGGCAAGGTCTCGTTCGGCGCGTCGGGTGAGTCGGTCTACATCGGCTACCCCGACCGCTTCCGCGAGATCAATGTCCGGCTCGTTTCCGGGGCCGCTGGTGGCTGGTCGGCAGCGCTGGAATACCCCAGCGGGGTGGACGCGGCCGGGGCGGTGACGCGCTGGGCGCCGCTGCCGACGCTAAGCGACACGACAGCGCGGCTGAGCCGGCCCGGCGTGATCCTGTTCGATCCGCCGGCCGACTGGAAGCCGGCGTCGGTGAACGGCTCGGCCCGGTTGTTCTACGTCCGCTTCCGCACCACAGCGGGCGGCACGGCCCCGGTGGCGGCCCAGATCCTCGGGCGCGATTATGTCGGGGCAAACGGCACCAAGGCGGGAGTCATCCCCGTATTTGACCTGGCGGCAGACACCGACAAGGACGGCTATCTCAACGATGCAGAATATCTGAAAAGAGCCCCTGGCAAGGACGCGCGCTTCTTCTACGAGAGCCGGATGTACACGGAGGGGTACGGCCAGATGCGCCCGGCCACCAATCCGTCCAGCCCGGCTTTCCGCGGCTGGGCGGTCGATTACCATGTGCGCTTCCTGGCACGGCACCCGCTGGCCTCGGGGCTGTTCATGGACAACGCGGGCGGCAAGGCCCCTGCCGCGGCCAGCGACGTGCTGGAGCCGGTGGCGAACTATGCGAACGACTCAGGCCTGATGCTGGCGGCCGTCGCCCAGGCCATCGCCCCACGCTGGGTACTGGCCAACGTGGGCGGGGCCCAGACGCGGGCCGATCCCATCATCGCCCACAACCCGGCTTACTTCGAGGAGTACGGCATCCGGCCGATGTCGCACAACTGGGCCTTCTTCGAGGATCTGGCCAACCTGGTGGCCCGGCGGGCGGCGCTGGCCACGCCGGCCCCCATTGCCGTGCTTGACAGCCACCCGCAGCGGGGGACGCCGACCGACCCGCGGATGCAGATGGGGGTGCTGGCGTACTACTACCTGATCGCCGATCCCGAGTGGACGTTCCTGGTCTTCTTCGGCGGCTACGAGCCGGCCACGACGTGGGCACGCCACTGGGTGCCGGCGGTGGTGTACAACATCGGCAAGCCGACGGGCAAATGGTCGCAGCGGGCCACCGGTCCCGATCCATCCAATCCGGCCCTGTCGTACCGGCTTTATCAGCGCGTCTATGAGCGAGCGCTGGTGCTCTACAAGCCGCTCTCCCACGCCCGTGGCTCGACGGTGACCGCTTCGCTGGGCGACGAAACGGCCACCACGCACGACCTGGGGGGGACCTATCGGCCGCTTCGCCCGGACGCCACACTCGGGGCGCCGATCACCAGCATCACCCTACGCAACGGCGAGGGGGCCATCCTGATCAAACAGTAGCGGGCCCGCTCCGCGTGGCTGCTACTTTCCCGGCTGCATCTCCTTGTTTAGCCCGATGCGCCAGCGCGGGCTGTCCTCGCCGGCGCGTCGGGCCAGAGCAAGGATTACTCTGTCCCGGATTGCCCTCGGCCCCACCTCGACCACAGAGGCAACGGCCGCGTAACCCCCCAATCCCGCCAGCCCGACCGTGAGCAGCCCCGGCCAGCTAGCCGGCTCCCACTCCGCCCGCGCCATCATCCAGCCGGCCGCAAGGGGGAGCACCACCGCACAGGGGCGCAGGAACGCGCGCCGCACGTACTCCCCCACTCCGACGCCGAGTGTGCGGCAGACGTATCCCAGCACTACCACGTTGGCGACGACATTCGGGATGGTGGTTCCCCAGGCCACGCCTTCAATGCCGAGCGGCTCGGCCAATGCCACGCTGAGAAGCAGGTTAGCCAGTGCCTCGGCGATCACCACGCGGACGAACAGATGAAGCTGCCCCAACCCGTAGAGGATGCGGGCCGAAACCGACTGGGCCAACGCCAACGCCAACGGCGCGGCCAGGATGGCGAGCGTCGGATAACTCGCCTCCGCGTGCCGGGGGCCCAGCCAGACGGTGAGAAAGGGTTTCCCCAGGATCAGCAGCCCTGCCTGGATCGGCAGGATGAGCCAGAGCACCCAGCGCGTCCCGTCAAGCAGGACCCGCCGGATCGCGTCGGCATTCCCCTGAGCGTCAAGCGCACTGACCGCCGGCGTTAGTACCGATGTCACCGCCCGGAGAGCATTCTTGGCATACTCGACTAGCCGGGCGGCCAGCGCGAAGAAGGTGATGTACTGCGGCGCGAGTAACGCTCCGATAACCAGGGCATCGGTCTGGAAGGAGATGCGTCCGGCCAGCAGTGCCAGGAAGGCATGCAGGCTGTAGCCGCGGATCATGCGGAAGGTGGCTCGGTCCACCAGGCGCAGCGAAAAACGCAGCCCCGGCAAGTAGTACCAGGCCGCGCCGGCCATCGCCAGGTGTTCGCCGAGATTGCACACGGTAATGGCCCAGGCCAATTCGACCAGCCCGCCGCCACCGCGCACGATCAACACGAGAGCAGCCGACCGCACAACCAGGGCCGCGGTCCGAATGGCCGTCTTGGCCGGGTAGCGTTCGAGGCCGTCAAGGATGGACGGGAAGACGCCGAGCGGCAGTCCCACGGCCAGGTTGAAGCCGAGCAGCAGCAGCATGCAGCATGCCTCGCCGGCTAGGTCGGCGGGGACCTTCAGAAGCTGCATCCCGCCCCCGGCAATAGCCAAGACAAGGGCCAGCACGGCCAGCCCGGCGGCGGCAAAGATGCAAATGCTGGTGCTGACGACACGGTTCAGGCTTTCGCGGTCGCCGGCCGCCTCGAACCGGGCCACGTAGCGCACCACCGACGCCGCCACGCCCAGGTCGAACAACATCAAGTAAGCAAGGATCGATTCGACCAGCGACCAGACACCGTAGCGGCGGTCGCCCAGCGCATGCACCAGGACAGGCGCAAGCAGCAGCGCGACGGCAAGCTGAGCGGCGAACCCTGCCCAGTTGGCAGCGGCGTTGGTCAGCAGGCTTCGTCCCCGGTGCTTCATCATTCCTTCGCCATTCGTCATGGGGAAGACACTTCCGCCCTGCCGGCAAGGGGGCCCACAACAGGCCGGCACACCGACCAGTCGGCGGGCCGGCCTCGGGCGAGGCGATACCAGCGCCGCACCTGCTCGGGCACGGGGAGGCTAATCAGCCCCTTCCAGGCCGGGACGTAGCCGGGTCGGACGGTCAGCGCCTTCAGGAAACAGGGGAAGGCCGCCAGCCGCGAACGGCGCCGCCGGACCAGGCCCAGATGAGCAAACGTCTCGGCCCGCGCTCGCCGCACCGCCGCTGGGTCCAGGACCGCCCGGCCGCCGCGCTCATCCAAGAAGCGGTCCATGATCCGGATCACCACCATCAACCGCTCCTCCAGCCGGCGCGAGAGGTTGGCATGGCCGGTGCGATACTTCACCAGCGGCTCGTCCACGAAATCGAAGCGGTAGTGCAGCGCCACCCGCAGCCAGAGGTCATAGTCCGTCGCCAAGGGCAGGGCCTCGTCGAATAGGCCGACCGTGTGGAAGACGGCGGCGCGGACCACCGCCGAGGAGAAGCAGACGAAGTTATTGCAGAAGAGTTCATCGAGCACGTCGCCGCGGAAAAGCGGCGGCTGTTTCTTCTCCAACTCCCGGCCCGTCTCGTCGATCAGCAGCGAGCGGCTGTAGACTACGCCCAGCGTTGGATCGGCCCGGAACAGGGCAACTTGCCGCTCCAGCTTCGTCGGCAACCAGAGATCGTCGGCATCCAGGAACGCCAGCAGCGGCGCCCGGGCCAGCCCGATGCCGACATTCTTGGCCGCGGCATGGCCCAGGTGATTGAGGCGGTAGTAGCGCACCCGACCGTCAGCCAGGTAGGGCCGGACCACCTCCGCGGTGTTGTCGGTCGAACCGTCATCGATAACGATCATTTCCAGATCGCCCATGCTCTGGCCCAGCACCGACTCGACGGCGCCGGCCAGGTAGCGGCCGTAGTTGTACGTGGACGTGATGACGCTGACAGCGGGGGTCATGATCAGGCCACCTCGGCGCGATGGGTAAACGGATTGGGGACCTTTGAGATGCAGAAGCGGTACTTGCCGGACGGCTCCTGCGGGATGCGGTCCACGAACTGGCACTCGTAGCCGATGCCCGGGCCGAAGCGCTGAGCGACCAGGGCCCGCATCCGCTCCATGCTGTGGGGTCCGAAGTCCGGCCCGCGGACCAGGCGGAAGCGGAAGTGGTCCACCTTCTCCTGAATGATCTGGAGCTGGACCACGCCAGGGATCTGGCAGGCAAAGTGGTCCGTCAGGGAGATGCCGGAGATTAGCTCGCCGGTCGGGGTGACCACGTAGTCCGCCTCGCGTCCCTCCAGCTGCTCCAGCAACGGCAGCCCCCGGCCGCACGGACAACGGCGGGCTGAGAGCACCGCCACGTCTCCCACCTGGTAGCGGATCAGCGGCATGGCCCGGTTGGTCAGGTCGGTGACCACGACCGACCCCGGCTCGCCGGGCTGCGCCGGCCGACCGTCGCGCAGGATTTCGACATACACACTGTCGGCGTTGATGTGCAGTCCCTCATGCCGCTCGCACTCGCAGGCAATCAGGCTTACCTCCTCGCAGCCGTAGCGGTTGGTCACCGGGCAGCCGAAAACTTCCTCAATGCGTCGCCGCTGCCAGGTGTGCAGGACCATCGCTGTGGTGATGATGCCGCGCGGTCGGATTGGGGGGCCTCCTGTCTGGCGGAGATATTCGGCGAACAGGTAAACCGAGTGGGCATGGCCGAACAGGAGCGCGGGCGGCTTTCGCCTCAGCCGGGCGGCAAACGCGGCGAGGGCAGCCTCGTCCATCCGAAGGGTGTCGAGCCACTCGCCCCGTTCGAGCAGCGCGTTGCGAAGCCGGCCGCGCCAGCCGCGCTGGAGGTGCGGCGGGTTGCCCCAGAGCCGGGCCACGCGCTCGCCGAAGCGCCAGCCGCTCCATTCGTCGGCGCGGAGGGTGCAGGCCCGCTTCCACTGGAGGCTGTCGTCATCAAGGAAGATCGCCAGCGGCACGCCGGTTGAACCGGAGGTCTCCTTGCGGTGGAGGTCTTCGCGGCGATATTGCCGCGAGATGAGATCGGGGCCCTGCTCTCGGATGTCGGCCTTGGTGAGCACCGGCACGTTGGTGTAGTCGGTCGGCCCGCGCAAACCGGCGGGGCAGATGCCGGCGCGGGCGAGCCGCTGGCGGTAGAATGGTACGGTGTCGTAGGCGTGCTGGAGCATCCGACGGACAGCCGCCCACTGCCGAGCCGCGATCAACTTGGGCGGGTCGTACTGGGTGCGACAAAGGCGGCGGTAGTGATGCAGGTAGGGGCTCCCCTCCCAGCGCGCCCACAGCGGGCCAATCACACGCCGGATCAGGCGAGCATGCAAATCCATGACGTTGCGCTCCCTCCCTTGAGCAAGGTTCAATCCCTGGGTAGCCGCGATGAGCGGCGGAGGGCATTGGCCAACGCCCCCCGCGCCACGGCTAGCCAGGGACCGGAACGAGCCACGGCGCCCCGACCGCCGGCCGGGGCCGCAGCGCGACCGGGGCGGCCTGCAACCGTTGCTCGATGCAGTGACGGGCGATGATCAGAAAACCGCCGTACCACAGCCAGGTGTAACGGAACAGATTGTGGCCGAAGTTGCCCAAAAACAGCAGCAGCAACACCGCCAGCCCCACGGCCCGGGCCAGCTCGAACGGGAAGTCGCCGGCCCACTCCGGACGAAGACGGCTGACCTGCTTGACGCGGCGCAGGTTCGCCCACAGGCCCAGGAGAATGCCGCCAAAGGCCAGAGCGCCGAGCGTACCGGTCTCGCCCAGGACCTGGCCGTACAGGTTGTGCGACTCCACGGTCCGTCCCGAGGCCGGCCGCCAGGCGCCGGGCCCGCAGCCGGTCAGCGGGTTCTCTTCCCAGAGGCGAAGGCCGACCATCAGGCCGTCCAGCCGGCCCTGGGCCGAGGCTTGCGCGTTGGCCGGCCCCACGGCGGGGTTGATGATCGTCTCGAAACGGTTTTGCAGCGACGGCGGCAAGGCGGCCCACAGCAGCGGCGCCAGCAGCACGGCCAGCACCAGCAGTCGGCCACGCCGTCGCGCCCGCAGGATCATGACCAGGCTCAGGAACAGCAGCCCGACGAAGGACGAGCGCGAGCCGGTCAATGCCACGCAGACAACCGACAGGACAACATAGCCGGCGAGGAACCAGCGTAGCCGCCGCGAGGGAGCACACTTCCAAAACGGGACCACGAACGGCAGCGCGTAGACGAGAGTGCCCCCGAAGGTGTTGGGGTCGCCGAACGAGCTGTCCACGCCGACCATGCGGGCGATCCCCATGCGGAAGACATGCCGGCCGTTGAGGTATTCCCAGAGCGAGTGGCCCATGTACACGAACATGATGACCAGATAGGCCAGCACGACGCGCCTGAGGCTCCGCTCGTCATGAACCACCGTGACCAACAGGACGTAGAAGACCAGCAGTTTCAAGTAGTTTTCGACCGTTAGCTCGCCGTGGCTGCTCCAGGGGCTCACCATCCAGCAGAGGACCACCACGGCTGCGAAGGCGAAGAAGGCGACGTGCAGGCGGTTGGCGATCCAGGTCTTGCCGGAAGCCACCAGCCACACCGGTCCGGTTGCCAGCATGTAGAGAAGCTCGATCCGGTAGGGGGCCAGGCTTGGCCAGACCTCGAACGGCCGATGGATGAACAGGAGCATGTAGCCGATTAGAAGCCAGAGCATGGGAGGTATGGGTTCTTGTACCGAATCGCCAGCGTGGGTCTTGTTCGCCGCTTGCGGCTTAGCGCCGCTCCCCGGGCGAGAGCGCTAAGCCGCAAGCGGCTGAAGAAGACGGTCCCGGGTGAAGACGGTCCTTCCCAACCAGGCGCATGTAGAAATCCTCGAAGCGGCGGGCGCGAGCTTGCAGGCTGTAGCGCGCCTCGACGAGCTGCCGGGCCGCCGCCCCTAGCCGGGCCGCGAGCGCGGGCTCCCGCAGCAGGCGGATGATAGCCCGGGCTAGTTCCTCCGGATCGCCCGGCGGCACCAGCAGGCCGTTCACTCCCGGTTCAATCAACTCCAGGTTGCCGCCCACCGCCGTGGCGACGACGGCGCGGCCGGCAGCCATGTACTCCAACAGCGCGTTGGACTGTCCCTCCGAGCACGAACAGAGGACGGCCACATCCAGCCCAGCGAGGAACCCCGGCACATCGGCCACGGCACCGGCCAGCCGGAAGCCGCCTTGCAAGCCCTGGCGTGTGATTTCCTCCTCCAGCCACGGCCGCAGCTCTCCTTCCCCTGCGATCTCGAAGCGAACGTCCGGCTCGGCCGCGGTCACGATCCGGGCTGCCTGCAAGAACACGCCGGGCTCCTTCACCGGCCGCAGGTTGGCGACCATGCCGACGCGGCGCGCTCGGTCTTTTATCCTTGCTGAGGGATGCCCCTTGCTCATGGCGAAGCGCGCCAGGTCCACGCCGTTCTCCAGGACCACCACCGACTCGGGGTTCGGCCGCTCGTGGATCAGCACCGCCTCGCGACACGCCGCGCAGTTAGCCACCGTCACGTCAACGAGATGGTTGTAGAGGCGGCCCAGCCAGCGCTGGAGGCGAGTGAGGGAGTAGCCGAGGTTGTTCCGGGTGCGGACGACGCGAGGGACGCCGGCCAGCCGGGCGACCGGCACGCCGAAGAGCGTACTGTCGGGGAAGTACACTTGCAGGACATCGACCCGGTAGGCGCGGAGGATACGGGCCAGGCGCACGGCCTGGAGCATTGACCGCGGCCAGTGGAGCGAGCGCACGCCCAGGCGGAGGATCGGGCAGTTGGCCGGCTCCAGCGAGCGGGATTCGGCGCTGGTGCCGTCGAGCAGGCAGAGGATCGGCTCAACGCGTGAGCGGTCCAGGTGCTCGATCAGGGCCAAAAGCTGCGACTCGGTGCCGGCCCGGGCGAGCTGGTCGATGAGGAAACAGACCCGGACAGGGCGGGACGAGGACGCCGGGTGGGCGGTACGCGGGAAGGTCAAGGTGTTGGTCCGCTCCATGAATCACCTGAGGCTCGGACAGGGGATTTCCCGTTCGGGCTGTGCTGGGCGGTTCGCGGTGGGCCGAATCAGGTCGTGAAAGAGCCGCTGATACTGCTCACTCTGGGCGGCAAAGGTGAAGTCCTTGCGCACCCGCCGGTAGCCGTGCAGCCCCATCTCGCGGCGCCGGGCCTCACAGGCCAGAGCGTCGCGGATGCGCTCGGCCAGCCGAATGGGGTCGCCGGGAGGAACCAGGTAGCCGCTCCGCCCATCGTCGAGCAGCTCCGGCGTCCCGCCGACGGCCGTGGCCACAACCGGCACCTTGGCGGCGAATGCCTCCAGTACCACGTTGGGCAGGCCCTCGCCGTAAGAAGGGAGCACGAACAGGTCGAAGAATGGCAGAAAGCGGTCGAGGTCATCGCGGAAGCCAGCCAGCACAAATATCCCCTCCAGGCCGGCCGCGGTGATCCGCCGCGCCAACTCCGACCGCATCGGCCCTTCGCCGAAGAGGACAAAACCGAGCGCCCCATCCTGGGGGACGAGCCGGCCCGCCGCCTCCACGAGCACGTCGAACCCCTTGTCCGGACTGAGCCGGCCGGCTGCCCCGATGATCCGACGCCGCGGCGACCGGAAGAGGGCTTGCAGGGCTTCACGGGCGGCTGGGTCGGCCGTTGCAAAGCGCTCCACAGAGATGGCGTTGCGGATGACTGTCACACGCTTGGCCGGCACACCGGCCCGGAGGACTTTGGCCGCCTGCGCCTCCGAGACGCAGACCACATGGTCCATCCAGCGGAGATTGATCCGGTCCAGGGCGTCGTAGAGGCGGACGCGGAACCCCTCCCCGGTCCAACCGCGCGACACTGCTATCACCGGAATGCCGACGCGGCGGGCGGCCGGCCGACCCACCAGGTTGGCCTTGTAGCCGTGGCAGCAGAGAATGTCTGCCTGCCGGCGCCGCAGCTCGCCGCATAGCTCTCCCCACGCCGCCACCAGGCGGGGCGTATCGTGTCTCAACGCCAGCGCCTCGAAGCCATGCCGCCGGACCATGTCCAGGAAGGCGTGGCAATGGCCCTCCTCGGCGAAGGAGATAAAGACCGACCGGTATTCGCCCGGCAGGGCCAGCGCCAGCCCCAGCATCTGCCGTTCGGGGCCGCCGTAGAAGCGCGAGGATGTCAGGTGGACCACGTTCATCATTAGCGCTGCTTCCGCCTCCGTCCATTAGCGCGGCGTCCGTTCCCATCGGGCCGGATGGCTCGCCCACAAGGCTGCGGCGGCAATCCCAAGCATCCGGGCGATGACGACCGGGGAACCGGCCAACAGCGCCAGCCGCCGACCGCTCAGCCCCAGCCCGATGACTCCCAGTCCCAGGATGAGCCCATGCCCCAGGGGCAGCCCAGCGGCTAGCACGAGCAGCGCTGCCGACAGCGGCCCGGGCACCAACCCGACACACAGCCCGGCCACGGCCAGTGTCAGCAGCATGTGCAGCAGCACCACCGACCGCGCTGTCACCCATAGCGTCCAGCCGAGGTCAAGCAGCGGCCAGCGGCCGGTCTTCAGCCCCTCCATCATCAACCCCAGGCCGTGGGTCCGGCCGAAGGAGAAGCCGCCGTGGACCCAGCGGGTTCGCTGCACCGCCAGCTGCTGCCCCCGTGCAGCAAACGGCGAGCGCACGCATGCCTCTGCAACGAACTGGACGCTCAGTCCCGCCCGGTAAAGCCGGACGGTGTACTCGGCGTCCTCCACGACCGAGCGGGCGTCCCACGGGTGGCGCTGGAGCACCTCGCGGGTGAAGACCATGCCAGTGCCGCGGAGCAACACCGCCAGCCCCAACCGCGACTTCGGGGCGTAGAACAGGTGGTTCTCGATGTGGTTGGCGACGCCGGCCACGTAACTGGTCATGGTCGCGTCCGGGTTGCTGGCCACGTTGCAGGCTTGCAGCACCCGATGCCCGGCGCAGAGATAGCGGTCGAACACGCGCAGGGCGTGCCGGTCCAGAGTGCAGTCGGCATCAAGCACCACCACGGCATCGGCCCCTTCAGACAGGACACGCGCGAAGGCCCACTCCAGCGCCGCCCCTTTGCCCCGGCGAGCTTCGTCGCGCCGCTCCAGACAGGTGAAGCCGTGGGCCCGCACCACCGCCGCGGTGTTGTCGGAGCAGTTATCCGCGATGACATAGACTTTGAACTGGTCGGCCGGGTAGTCCAGCTCGGCACAGGAGCGCAGCGTGCCGGCGATGGCCGCCTCCTCGTTGTGGGCGGGAATCACCAGGGCAAAGCGGTGAACCCCGCCCGTCTCGTCTTGCCCGGTCCGCGCCCCGGTCCTCAGCCCGCACAGGGCGAGCAGGACATGATAAAGGCAAGCCAGAAGGGCCGGCACGAGCAGCACGATGCCTAGCGCCTGAAGCAACATGATTGATCTACACCGATCCTCAATGACTCCTCACGCCGCCGGCCGCAGCTGCTCGGGTAGCATCGGTTCTGTCGAGGCTTCACGCCGGCGTTGCCCGAAGACCAACTCTTGCAAGATGCCGACCCCCGCACCGACGTGGATGGCGACGAAAACCAGCGGCAGCCAGCCGAGGATCTGCCCATCGCGGGCCTTCCAGGCCACCGCCACGCTGCCCAGCAACACGACCAGGACATACAGCGCGACCACACCGAGGTATGCCCCGGCCAACCAGGGCGAGAGGCAGGCCAGCGCGGGGCCCAGCACCAGTCCCGCCACGAACGCCGCCGGCAGAAAGCACGCCACGCTGAAGGTGTCGGGGTGCTTGCGGAGCAGCCGCACCCGGCCGCGGCCATAGCGCATCATCTGATAAAAGAGGCCGCCCAGCGTGGCACGCGGGTGGTAGCGAGCCTGGACGCGCGGCGTGAAGAAGCAGCGGAAGCCGGCCCGATCGACCCGGTGATTGAACTCCACGTCCTCGCAGGCGTCGAACTGTTCGTCGAACAGTCCCACCGCCTCGAACACCTTCCGCCGGTAGGCGACAGCCACGCTCTGCGGCCGGACAAACTGTTCGGCTGACGAGTAGATGTACGAGTCGGGGTTGTGGCCCAGCCGGGAGGCGCGGCCGGCAGCAATGGCACGTTGCAGCGTGGTTGCCCCGGTCACATCGAGCGGCTGCGGCCGGCCGATACAGTCGGCGCCGCTGCGCTCGAAGGCCTCGGCCAGGTCACGCAAATAGTGCCGGTTGTCCAGCTCGCAGTGGCCATCGACCACCACGATGAGATCGCCGCGGGCCGCACGGATGGCCCGGTTCCGTCCCGCGCTCGACAGCCGCCCCGGATTGGCGAGCAGCCGGACATGGGCATGCCGCCGCGCCACCTCGCCCACGATTGCCGGCGTGGCGTCGGTTGATTGGCCGTCGGCGACCAGGATCTCGAAGCGGTCGCGGTCGTAGTCCTGGGCGAGGAGCTGATCCAGGGTGGACCGGATGAACCGGGCCTCGTTCCGGACCGGCATGATGACCGAGACAAAGGGCAGCTGCCCGCCCGCCGACGAACGGGCCGCCTCCTGCTTGGGGCAGCTCGCTATCATGAAGACCTCCCTGCCAACGTAGCCGGCACACGCCGGCTGCTGTCCGCTGGAGTGCCGCCAGGGACGGCACGCGGCGTATGCCTGCTCCTATCAGGCACTCTTCCTCCCCAGAGGGCTGGCGTTCTCGAGCAAGACAATCGGCACTGCCCGCTCGGCAGCGGCGCTGCTGGGCACCTGGAACAGCGCTCGCGCGAGCCGGGCTGGGGCTCCGAGCATGTACAGGACTGTACACAGCAGAATCGACAGGTCCATCCACGGGCCCAGGTGCTGGATGTAATACAGGTCGCACGCCAGCTTGCGGCGCACGCTCTCCAGGTCGGTGTCGGGCGGGAGCTGGATCTGGGCCAAGCCGGTCAGCCCGGGCCGGACCGCCAGGCGCTCGCGGTAGCGGGGGAGGGCCCGCTCTAACTCCGGCACCAATTCGGGGCGCTCCGGGCGCGGGCCAATCAGGCTCATCTGACCGCGCAGCACGTTCAGCAACTGGGGCAACTCGTCGATATGGGTCAGGCGAAGGAACCGGCCGACGCGGGTGACGCGCGGGTCGCCGGGGATGGCCCAGCGCGGCCCGGTGAGCGACTCGCAGTTATGGACCATGGTGCGGAGCTTGTAGATGGTGAAGGTTCGGCCATGCCGGCCGACGCGGGTCTGGGTGTAGAAGGCGGGGCCGCGCGAGGTCAGCTTTACCAACAGCGCCGCCACCAGCACCACCGGGATTGCCGGTACCAGCAGGACCAAGGCTACCAGCGGCTCCCACACCGCCTTGAAGAACGGGTACCAGCCTCGGGGCTCCCCCCCGCCGACCGTCGGCGGTTGGCGGCGCTCCAGGTTCCTGCGGGCTCTGGGTCGGGGCGTATGGTGGCCGTTCTCGGACGAACGGGGGTCGGCTTTCGGGTGAAGGGTATCAATCTCGACAAACAAAGGCACACCTCCCTGCAAGAATGGGTCAGCCGCCGGGACCGGCTGTCGCTGGGTCGAGGTCCCCGCGGTTGACGACCAGGCGGGCGGGATCAGACGGGATCTCGCGAGGGCGGAAAGAGGCAGCGCTGCAATTCAGGCAGCAGCAGCCCCAGGAATTCCAGGCACGGGTCGGCCTCCAGGGGTTCATCCGCAGCGGTCATCTCGCGAATGAGGTAGAGCTTGTACAGGAACGGCCGACGGGCGAAGGTCAAGCGCGGATTTCGCGGGACCACCCATTGGCCGGTGGCATTCCACGACCAGAAGATGCGCAGCTGCGAGCGGTCGGCCGCGCTGGTCTTGAAGAACGGCGCGGTCCGGAACGCCGCGGGATGTTCCAGCGACCCGGCGGGCAGCGTGTACTCGACCGGCGCTCCCACCTCGTAGCCGCCGCCGGCGTAGCAGACATCCGGCGTATGCACCGCCATCGGCCCCGACCGGCCGCAGAAGAGAGCGACCGTGACCGCGTGGCCGTTTTGGCGGTTGACGTAGCGGCGGTAGAGATAACCCGCAATGCCGTCCCTGAGCCGGGGCGTCGTGTCGAGCGATTCCCCTTCCCAGTCCCCCAGGACGGTCGGCACATCGGCCATCCGGGCGGCGGCCCGCGCCGGCTCCTCGTGCGGGGCCCAGCGCTCGGTCCAGTAACCGTGCACCAGTCCCGTCAGAAGCACCGCCATGAGGGCGATCACGCCGGGCAGAATTCGCGACATGGTTGAATGGTCACTCCTTCAACGAGTTCGCTAAGCCGCAAACGGCAGGATGTCTCACGCTTGCTGGGGCTGTACCCCGTACTGGTAGCCGCCGTAGACCTCTTCCTCGGTGCCGTTGACCACCGCGCCCAGCACCCGGATGCCCAGGCTCGTCAGGCGCTGACAGGCTGCGTAGACCTTCGGCATCTGGCTGACGTCTCGCAGCAACGCAAAGAGCACTGCGTCAGCATGCTGGCCGAGCAGCAACGAATCGGTCGCCGGCAGCACTGGGTGCGAGTCAATCACGACGAAGTCGTACTCGGACCGGAGCTTCTCGAAGACGGCCCGGGCGCTGTCTCGGGCCAGGGCCTGCATCACGTTGCGGTCCCACTGGCCGGCAGGGATCACCCACAGGCCGTCCATCTCGGTCGCCAGGGTCGCCTCGGCCAGGTGGACCTCGCCCAGCAGCACCTCGCTCAGGCCGGGCTGCGGCGGCAGCTCGAACAACTGATGGATGCTCGGCCGGCGCAGGTCGCCGTCGATCAACAGTGTTCGTCGGCCGGCGCGGGCCAGGCTGCCGGCCAAGTGCGTGGCCAGGGTCGTCTTCCCTTCGCCACTGACGGCGCTGGTGACCATCAGCACCCGCATCGCCTTCTGACGGGCGTCGCGCAGCAGTAGCGTGCGGATGCCGTCGATCGACTCCAGGAGGCCGTGGCCGTCTGTCTCGTCGGGCCCGTGCAGCAACGGCACCGAGACATTCCGCGGGAAGGCCGGCACCGCCCCGACCACGCGCATCCCCAGGCCGGTGAGCACCTCGTCGGGCGTGTGGATGCGCCGACCGCGGAACTCCCACCACGAGACCGCCAGGCAGACCAGGAGCATGGCCGCCAGCGGAGCACCGATCAGGGCGAGGAGTTGCCGTTTATGGTCCTTGCGCTGGGCGGCCGCCTCTTGGTACAGGTTCACCCGCGACGGCGAGCGCTGCTCCACCTTGAGCTGCTCCAGCTCCTCGGCCATGCGCGTCGCGGTCTTCTCGTCCCGCTTGATGTCGGCCCCGAGCATCTCCAATTCGGTCGAAGAAGTGCCGATCTTCTCTACCTCGCGAGCCAGACGCTGCACCTCCTCGCGCAGATCCTGCTCCTGCTTCTCCAGCGGGCCGATCTCGCTTTGGAGCTGGGCCAGGGCAGCGTCGTACTCCGCACGGGCCTTCTGCCGCAGACGCGACACCAGGCTGGCACGCAGCTCCTCGCGGCGGGCCTCCAGCTGCTTCTGTAGCGCC
>DATLYH010000296.1:0-11258 GCA_035575035.1 Gemmataceae bacterium | reverse complement strand
CCGGCCAAGGGAGACAAGAGCGACAAGGGTTATCCTGGCTCCGGGCGTGGGGCGCTGGTCCTGAGCGAGTTGATTGCCGAGTTGCTGGGTGACTGGGAAGAAGACTGAGCGAGGCGGACGGCTCCCCTACGCCCCCTTGAGGGCGGCCGTCAGGTCCCGGACCATTTGCTTGGCATCGCCGAAGAGCATGAGAGTGTTGTCGGCGGCAAAGAGCGGATTGGGAATGCCGGCGAACCCCGGGCTGAGGCTGCGCTTGACGACGACCACCGTCCGGGCCTGGTCCACATTCAGGATGGGCATGCCGGCGATGGGGAGGGAGGGATCGGCGCTGCGGGCCAGGGGGTTGACGACATCGTTGGCCCCGATCACCAGCACCACGTCGGTTTGCTTGAAGGTGGGGTTGATCTCGTCCATCTCCTTGAGCTTGTCGTAAGGGATGTTGGCTTCCGCCAAGAGGACGTTCATGTGTCCCGGCATGCGTCCGGCCACGGGGTGGATGGCAAACTCCACCTCGACCCCGCGGGCCTGGAGCACGTTCATCAAATCGGCGACGGCATGCTGGGCCTGGGCGACCGCCATGCCGTAGCCAGGAGCGATGACCACCCGGCGGGCGCCCTCCAGCAGCAAGGCCACCTCCTCGGGTGATGCGGACTTGACGCGGCCGGCGTAGACGTCCTCGCTTTCCGCCTCGGTGGCCACCGCGGCGCCGACGCCGGCGAACATGACGTTGGCCAGCGAGCGGTTCATGGCCCGGCACATCAGGGCGGTCAGGATGAACCCCGCCGAACCGACCAGGGAGCCGGAGATGATGAGCACGCTGTTGTTGAGGACCCAGCCGTGCCCGGCCGCCGCCAACCCCGAGTAGGCATTGAGCAGCGAGATGACCACCGGCATGTCGGCCCCGCCGATCGGGATCACCAGCATCACCCCCAGGACCGAGGCCGCCAGGCACATCACCCAGAATGGCAGCCCAGAGGTCGGATTCGCCACCCACCAGACACTGAGGACCAGGCAGACCGCCACCAGGGCCAGATTGATCGCGTGGCGGCCCGGCAGAAGGATGGGACGCTCCTCGATAAGCCCTTGCAGCTTGGCAAAGGCGACCAGGCTGCCGGTGAGGGTCACGGCACCGATGAAGCCGGCGACGGCGGCCGAGGCCGTGAACTGGAGGGTGATTTCCTCGATCCACTGGCCCGGGTGGCCGAGGGCCTCTTCAAAAGCGGCCCCGACCGCGATGGCCGAGGCGCCGCCGCCGAAGCCGTTGAAGAGGGCCACCACCTGCGGCATCGCCGTCATCGGCGCCCGGTAGGCCATGACCGCACTGGTCAGACCTCCCACGATAAAGCCAGCAATGATCACGTGGTAACTGACAATCCGCCGATCCAGGAGGGTCACCACGACGGCCAGCAGCATGCCCATCGCGGCGATGAGGTTACCCCAGACCGCCGTCCGGGGGTGGGACAGGCCCTTTAGCCCCACGATGAAGAGGACGGCGGCGGCCAGGTAGAACAGCTTGACGAAGGCTTCTTCGTGCGGCATGTCACTCCTTCCGGCGGAACATCCCGAGCATGCGATGCGTCACCAGAAAGCCCCCCACCACGTTGGCCGTCGCCAGGGTCACGGCGATGAACCCCAGGATGGTGGTGAGGGTGGTCAGGCCCGCGCCGGTGGTCACCAGCGTCCCCACGAGCGTGATGCCCGAGATGGCGTTCGCCCCGGACATGAGCGGTGTGTGCAGCAGAGGCGGCACCTTACTGATCACCTCGAAGCCGACGAACAGGGCGAGCACAAAGATGGTCAAGGCCGCCACGAACGTTTCCATTGCTGTTCCCTCCGGACCATCGCCCCGTCAATCACCCCGTCGCTGAGCGAGCGGCCGGTGTCAGCCGGCCGGTCACTTTGGGGGCGAGCGGTTGGCGTCAGCCGGCCGGTCACTTTGGGCGCGAGCGGTTGGCGTCAGCCGGCCGGTCACTTTGGGGCGTCAACCGGCCGGCTGACGCCGGCCGCTCGCCATTTCAGCGCCGCAGCCGCAGGTCCCAGGCTTGCAGCCACTGCTCGCTCTCCTTCTTCAGGTCGAACTCGTCGCGGAGGCGCTTCTCGAAGTCGGGCATGTGGCCGGCGCCGTAGAAGATGCCGATCTTCTTCTTGCCTTTGGCCAGTTCCTTCTGGAAGACCTGCATCGCCGCCTTGTTGCGGTCGGCGATCAGGATGGTGGTGAGCGTCTGGCCCAGGCCGGCCTCCGGGTTCTCCATCTCCTCCAGCTGCTGAGCCAGCAGCCGCTTCAGCTTCACCGGCGCCGCCGGATCGAAGAGAAGGGCGAGTGGGTCAAAATCGAAGTCGGCTTCCTTGGGCGGCTCCTTCTGCCGCTTCATCTCCTGGAGGTTGTACTGGCGGAGCAGGTCGGCCGCGATGCCCAGGGCAAGCGTCAGGCCGTCCTCGCCGCGATGGCGCATCGCCTCGGCCATCCCCTCCGGCGACAGGTCGGCGTGGACGAAATTCTTCTTGGTGTAGTCGATGTGGTCGGTTTGTAGCTCGAGGTTGAGCACGGTCTTGGCAAGTTGCTGCAACAGGGCGATCGGATTATCGCTGTCGCGCCGGCCCCCCTTGGGAATACGGGTGCCCGGCGGGGCGACCAGCTCATACAGGAGGGCGTCGTACTGCTCCATGTGCCGGTTCAATTTCCGGTAGTAAGCGCGCTCGCCGATGTGAACGACGCTGATCAGATCGACCACCACGCCCCCCTCGCCGGAAGCGGGCACATAGCGGACAATGGCGGTCTCCAAGGCGACCGGCTCGCCTCGGTCGTCGCGGACCAGGCGCACGAATTTGGTCGGGGCCGGCTTCTTGAGTTCGAGTGGCTTCGCCGCCTCTTTCTTTTCTCCCGCCGGCGGAGATGAAGGAAGGGCGGGCGGCTCCGCCAGCAGCGGGGCGGTGACGAGCAGTCCCAGCAAAGGGGTAAGGGAGATGGCGATCCGAGGGGCGCGCAGCATGGTTGCAACCTTTCCAGGGGTGGACGCCACGGGGCTGCGATTGCACCAGTCTACCGCATCCGACGCGGCCAGGGAATAGGAGGCACTTCGGTCCGACCTGGGAAGATCTCCAAGAGTGATTCCTCCTGAATGACCAAATTGAGATGAACCTGCTGGGAATCTGGACAGATGGCCTGGAGGCGTTCGCTCTGCTGGAGGCGGCTCACATCCCATCTCCTGGCTCGTTACTCAAACTGAGCAAGGCGTAGCTGGAACGGGGCGGCAGGTATAGAAAGGCCTTGACAGACGATCGCAGGTTCGCGTGGTGATCGGCAGCCGCCCGCGAGGCCCGCCATGATTCTCCCCACCGCCCCGCTTGCCTGCAAGACTGCTTCCGCCTCCTACGCCACCTGCTCGGCGCGATGACCCCGTACCGACCGCTCGGCACGGCGGTTCGTCTTGGGGCTGCCCCCCGGCCGCCGGCAAGTCAGCGCCGCCAACACCCCCGAGAGGGGCCGGCCGCTTGCACGAGCCTAGTGCCTTTGCAAGAAAATGGGAACAGAATTACCAAAAATGAGATTGTCCGGCGACAAAGGACCACTCCACAATACGGCGAGGAATGGCGGACGGCACCCGGAAGGCACCTGCCACCCTCCATGCGTTTCTGCCTTGCCGGGATGATCGACAGACCCGCTATCCTCTACCCCCCCTTTTTCGGGAGACAGGTCATGAGCCGAGACAACCTTTCCCGCCATGCCTTCACCCTCATCGAACTGCTCGTTGTCATTGCCATCATCGGCGTGCTGATCGCGCTGCTGCTCCCCGCCGTTCAGAAGGTGCGCGAGGCCGCCAACCGCACCAAGTGCCTGAACAACCTCAAGCAACTTGGGCTGGCCATGCACCATTATCATGACGCCACTGGCACCTTCCCCTCGGGCCGGACAGGACCGAACCTTGGGGAACAGCGACGGCTGAGCGCCTTCGTCTACATGACGCCCTACTTCGAACAAGACAACCTCTCCAAGCTGATCTGGACCCCCGCCACCTACGGCAGCCAGACTTACACCACGCCGCCGGTGCCCTGGGACCAGAACTATGACCCCTGGGGCGTGCAATATCAGATCAAGTGGCTGCACTGCCCCTCAGACAACCCGCGCTATGACATGCGCGGCGGCCGCACCGGTGCCATCGCCTCGACCAGCTATGCCGTCTGCTGGGGCGACTTTGTGACGGGCACAGGGCTGGCGGGCACCTATAGCCGCCGCGGCATGTTCGGCCTGGACAGCAAGATCAGCTTCAAGGACATCACCGACGGCTCCAGCAACACCATCGCCATGTCCGAGCGCACCTTCCGCCTCGACGACAACACCATCTTGGGCAACGCGGCCAAGGGCATCGCGGGCATCGACCGAAACCCGACGCTGTGCCTGGCGACGGCCGACCGCTCGACGGGCCGGTACCGTCCCGGCGTGCTGCTGAATAACTATTACGCCGGCGTCCGCTGGAATGACGGTTCGGCGGAGTTTACTGGGTTCAATACCATCCTGCCACCGAACAGCCCGACCTGCTACGCGGGCGGCAGCGCCAATCAGGCCGGTAGTAACTTCCCGGGGATCTTCTCAGCGCAGAGCCGGCATCCGGGTGGAGTCAACTGTCTATTCGCTGACGGCTCGGTCCGCTTCATCAGCGAGAGCATCGACACCGGCAACCTGGGAGCCCCAGAAGATCTGATCGGTCCCAGCCCCTACGGTGTCTGGGGTGCTCTCGGCACCATCAACCGCGGCGAGATAGCGAACCTTCCCTAGCGCAGGAGCCGAACGAACCCATTCGGCGCATTGGGCCGCGGCCCGACGCGTCGGACGGACAACCTGTTGATCCCGCACGTGGAGTATCTCTCGTGTTCCTTCGCAGTGACCTCTTCCAGGGACTTCTTGTCACCGCCCTCGGTTGCCTGGTTGTCGGCTGCTCCCAGGACCCGGCGGCCGCCAACCGGCCGAAGGTTGTGCCCGCCGGGGGCCAGGTGCTCTACCGGAGTCAGGCGGTCGAAGGGGCACACGTGACGTTCATGAACGCCGAGGCCAACCAATCCGGCTACGGCGTGACCGATGCCGACGGCCGATTCACGCTGACCACCTTCCGCGAAGGCGACGGCGTTGTCCCCGGCAGGCAAAAGATCTCCATCCGTAAGGTGGAAGTGATCGACCGCTCCAAACCCGGCTTCGACTACAGCGCCTCCTCGGAGATCCCGCCCCCTGCGGAAGAGCGTTGGCTGATTCCCAAGCGCTATGGCCGGTTCGAGACGTCGGGGCTGACGGTCGAAGTTCGGGAGGGGGGCAAGAACGAGTTCATCCTGGAACTGAAGGATTAAACCGGTCGGAATGGTAAAAAAGTAGCAGGCAGATGAAGTGTGCCTGCTACCGTTTCTTCTGGAACGAGGCCTTCCCTCAGGCCAGCAGCTTGGTGACTACCTCGCCGTGGACGTCGGTCAGGCGGAAATCGCGCCCCTGGAACCGATAGGTCAATTTCAGGTGATCCAGCCCCAGGAGGTGCAGGATGGTGGCGTGCAGGTCGTGGACGTGGACGCGATCCTCCACCGGGGCGAAGCCGAGTTCGTCAGTCTGGCCCAGGTTGATGCCCGGCTTGATGCCGCCGCCGGCCAGCCACATGGTAAAGGCGTCGATGTGGTGATTGCGGCCGATGTCCCGGCCGCCGACATTGCGGACCTCGCCCATCGGGGTCCGGCCAAACTCGCCGCCCCAGATGACCAAGGTTTCCTCAAGCAGTCCCCGCGCCTTCAGGTCGCGGATCAGGGCCGCGCACGGCTGGTCCACTTCCTTGCAAACCTTGTCAAGGCTGTCGCGGAGGTTGGCGCCCTGGCCGCCGTGATGGTCCCAGTCGGTGTGGTACAGCTGCACGAAGCGGACGCCGCGCTCCACCAGCCGCCGGGCCAGCAAACAGTTGTTGGCGAACGACACCTTGCCCGGCTCGGCGCCGTACATTTCCAGCGTCTGCTTGGTTTCGCCGGAGATGTCGATCAACTCGGGAGCGCTGGTCTGCATCCGGTAGGCCATCTCATACGACGCGATGCGCGTGGCGATCTCGGGATCGCCGGTCTCGGTCAGGCGCTCGGTGTTCAGGTCGCGCAGGGCGTCAAGGACTTCCTTCTGCCGGCCGGGGGTGATGCCCCGCGGACTGGTCAGGTTCAGGATCGGCTCGCCGGTGGTGCGGAAGGGGACGCCCTGGTAGGCCGTCGGCAAAAAGCCGCTCCCCCACAGCGGGGCGCCGCCGCGCGGGCCGCGCGGCCCCGACTGGAGCACAACGAAACCGGGCAGGTTCTGCGACTCGCTGCCGATGCCGTAGGTCACCCACGCCCCCATGCTTGGCCGGCCGAACTGCGGCGAGCCGGTGTTCATGAAGAATTTCGCCGGCGCATGGTTGAAGACGTTGGTCGCCACCGAACGGATGACGGCGATCTCATCGACGATACGGGCGATGTGCGGCAGACATTCGGAAACCCAGGTGCCGGCCTGGCCGTGCCGCGCGAACTTCCGCCGGCTACCGAGGCACTTGAAGCCATCCTTGGTAAAGCTATCCATGAAGGCGAAGCGCTTCCCCTTGGTGAACGACTCGGGGATCGGCTGGCCGTCAAGCGCGAGCAGCTTCGGCTTGTAGTCGAACAGCTCCAGCTGGCTGGGACCGCCGGCCATGAACAGGTAGATGACCCGCTTGGCCTTGGCTGGGAAGTGCGGCTTCTTGGGGGCCAGCGGATTGACGAATGGCGCCGGCCCGGCGGTCAGATAACCGTCCCGCTCCAGCAGCGTGGCCAGGGCGATCGACCCCAGGCCGATGGCGCAGTCCCGGAAGAAGTGCCGGCGGGTCTGAAGGAGCAGTTGTGGCGAGTTATCCATGGCAGGATTCCTTTTATCCATGGCAAAACTCACTCCCGGGTAATGAACTCATCAAGGTTCAGCAGCACGCGGGCAACCGCGGTCCAGGCGGCCAACTGCTTGACGTCGGCCGACGGTGCCATGCCGTCAGGGACCAGCTCCCGGGCCGCCTCTGGGTCGGTTTCGAACTCCGCCCGCTGCCGGGCCAGCAACCGGCCGAGCCGGTCCAGTTCCGATGCGCTGGGCGATCGCGCCAGACAAAGACGGAAGGCGTAGCGGAGGCGCTCCTCGTCGAGGTTACCCCCGGGCTCACGCCTGGGGCTCACCTCCCCGGGGCGCACCTCGTTGAGGACGCGGGCCGCTAGTCCCACGGCGAACTCGAAGAAGCCTTGGTCATTGAGCAGCGTCAGCGCTTGCAGCGGCGTGTTGGAGCGATTCCGCCGGGTGCAGGTGCTGTTGGCGTCGGGAGCGTCAAAGACAATCAGGGCCGGGTGCGGTGCCGAGCGCCAGAAATAGGTGTACATGCCGCGGCGATAGCGGTCAGGGCCGGTGCTCGCCTTCCACTGTTTATCGATCTGGGTGAAGCGGTAGATCCCTTCCGGCTGCGGTGGGAAGACGCTCGGGCCGCCGATGGTCCGGTTGAGCAGGCCGCTGGCCGCCAACGCCACGTCGCGGACGAACTCCGCCTCTAGCCGCAGCCGCGCCTGCCGGGCCAGCAGCCGGTTGCGCGGGTCGAGCGTGGCTAGGTCGGGGCGGGCCTTGCTTGACTGGCGGTAAGTGGCACTGGTGACGATCAGCCGGTGCATCGCCTTCATGCTCCACCCCCTCACCCCTACCCTCTCCCCCGCGGGGAAAGAGGGGGCGATAAACTCGGTCGCTAGCCAGTCAAGCAACTCGGGGTGGCTCGGCGGCGTGCCCTGGGTGCCGAAGTCATTCTCGGTCTCGACCAAACCCAGACCGAAATAATGCTGCCAGAAGCGGTTCACCGTCACCCGCGCTGTCAGCGGATTGGCCGGATCGACCAGCCACTTCGCCAGGTCGAGGCGGTTGGGCGACTGCGAATTGCGGATTGCGGATTGCGGATTGGGATCCGCAGTCGTGAGCGGGTGGAGAACGGCCGGCACGCCGGGGAAGACCTGCACTCCCTTGCGGGTGAAGTCGCCGCCGAGCATCACGTGGGTCGGCCGCGGCGTCTGGCGCTCCTGCATGATCATGGTGGTGGCCACGGCCGGCATGCTCCGCTTCAGGCCGGTCAGCCGCTTCTCCAACCGGGTGCGGGCCAGGGCGGTGTTCACATACGCCGACGCGGCAAGAGGGCTCGGCGTGCCGAACAGTCCGGTGAGGTAGCGAGCCTGGTCCATCTTGCGGTAGGCCTCGACCAGTACCTGCTTCTGCCGAGCGGTCCGGCCGTTCTCCGGCACCTCCAGCACAGCCTGCACTTCCTTGGGCAGCTGCTTGCGCAGCTCGGCCGTCAGGCTGTTTTCCCACTCGTCCACCTTCTCCGGCGTGGTGGTGTCGAGCACCTTCAACATCTGCTCGACCGCGGCGATTTCAGCCTGGACTTTGTTCCGCTGCCGCTGCTGCTCGGGCGTCGGCAGCTCAAGAGTCGGCTCGTCGGCGTTGTTGAAGAAGGCGAACAGCTGGTAATACTCCCGCTGGGTGAACGGGTCGAACTTGTGGTCGTGGCATTGGCAGCAGCCGATCGTCAGGCCGAGGAAAACTGCCCCGGTCGTGTTCACCCGATCAACAATCGCCTCGACGCGGAACTGCTCCGGGTCGATGCCCCCTTCCTGGTTGATCTGGGTGTTGCGGTGGAAGCCGGTGGCTACCTTCTGGCTAGTGGTCGCGTTCGGCAGTAGGTCGCCGGCGATCTGTTCGATGACGAATTGATCAAACGGCATATCCGCATTCAGGGCGTTGATCACCCAGTCGCGGTACGGCCAGATCGAGCGGGGGCCGTCGATGCTGTAGCCGTTGGAGTCGGCGTAGCGGGCCAGGTCGAGCCAGTGGCGGCCCCAGCGCTCGCCATAATGGGGCGAGGCCAGCAGCCGATCGACCAGCCGTTCGTAGGCGTCGGGGCGGGTGTCGGCCAGGAAGGCATCGACTTCTTCGGGTGTTGGCGGCAGGCCGAGCAGGTCGAGGCTGAGCCGACGGATGAGCGTGACCCGGTCGGCCTCCGGCGACGGGGCGATTCCCTCTTTCTCCAATCGGGCCAGGATAAAATGGTCGATCGGATTGCGGACCCAGGCGATGTTCTTGACCGGCGGTACAGGGGGACGGACCGGCGGCCGGAAGGCCCAGTGGGTGCTTTTGGCCGGTGCGGCCTCGGCCACCTCGCCGGCTGGGGCCTTGGCTCCGGCGTCGATCCAGGCCCGCAGCAGGGCGACCTGTTCGGCGCTGAGGCGGTCCCCCTTGGGGGGCATCTGGGGGATAAGGTCATCGGTGCCGGTGACCGCCTTGATGAGCCGGCTCTCGCTGCTCTTGCCGGGGACAATGGCCGGGCCGGTGTCGCCCCCCTTGAGGGCCCCGGCCACCGTGTCAAGCCGGAGGTTGGAGCGCTGCTTCTCGGGACCGTGGCAGGAGTAGCAGTGCTTGGTCAGGATCGGCTTGATGTCGCGCAGGTAGTCGGGCGGCTCGGCGGCAGACAACGGGGCCGCTAGCAGGAGCAAGGCGAACAGCAGGGCAAGGGGTGCTTTCATGCGTCGCATACCGCAGGAGGTCGTTTCGTCCTGACAACGCTTCCGCTGGCAGGAGGATGGCGGGCGACGAACGAGGGCAGAAGTCACCTTCCACCGATAATCGGCCCGCAGGCGGGTGACGATGCCGACTTCCCAGCGAGGTCAGGAGGGGAAGCGGTACGTCGGGGCCATCTATTCTAACCATACTCGAAAATTCTGTGCCTGCAAGTAAATTCAGGCGGGTATCGTTCCGCAGGGTGCAGCGGCCAGGGAGGGAAGCCGGAAACGCCCGCGAAGGCGAAAGGCAGCGGCGCGGCTGGTCGAATTGCTTGGGCTGATCGACCGGGGGTTGTCCTTGTATTGTCGTCTGCCTCTTGATCGGCGCGGCCCCGCACCGGTGGGCCGGCCGGCGCCTGGATCAAGCAAGCTGGTAGGCCGGCATGACCAGGATGGTGTGGGTCGTCTCGCGCAGCCGGCGGTCCAGGGCGCCGCCCTTCGGCTCGCCTGCCGACAGGAACGCCACCAGCCGGCCGCGGACCTCGTCGGCTATTTCGCCCTGCCCCGGCTGTAGCAGCAGGTTGAGGAGGAAATCGACCTGCCGGCCATAGTTGTCCCGACCGGCGTACCTTTGCACCAGCGCGGCGGGATTGATCTTCGCACCAAACAGATCAGCGCCGCCCTGCACCAGCTGCCAGGCCAGGTTGTGCCGGGCCAGCACCGTTGCCGAGTTCAGCCAGGTCTTGCCCCCCTCCCAGCCCTTGACGTTCGGCGGGGCGAACAGGGTTTGCCCCAGCCCCGCCGTCGCCGCCGGCAGGCCACGCAGCCCGCTCGCGGAATCCGGCCGGGCCTCCAGTGCCCGCAACATGCCAACGACGTACTCGACCGGACTCTTGATCCGCTGGCGGTAAGCGTGTTCCGAGAAAAACAGCCGCGAACGCAGTATCACCCCCATCAGATCGGCGATGTCGTAATCCGACTTGCGGAAGCGGTCGGCCAGCGGCTCTAGCAGATTGTCGGGCGGCGGCTCGGCCTCGCTGACGAAGTGGCGATACAACTTGCGGACCAGGAAGCGGGCCGCGGCCGGCTGCTCCAGGACAATGCGCACCACATCGCCGCCGTCCCAGTTGCCGGTCTGCCCCAGCACGGTCTTTGGCCCATCGTCATGCTGGTAGCGGTTGAAGGTGAACTCCTGGCCGTTGGTGTGCCAGCCGGTGAAGGCCCGGGCGGCTTCGCGGATGTCGGTTTCGGTGTAGTTGCCGACGCCCAGGCTGAACAGCTCCATCAACTCCCGGGCGTAGTTCTCGTTGGGCCGACCTTTGACGTTGGTGTTGGAGTCGAGCCAAATCAGCATCGCCGGGTCCTTGCTGATCTCCAACAGGAACGGCCCGAACTTCCCCAGGGCGTGCTTGCGGAGGAGGAGGTTCTGCTTTTTCATCAGGGCGAACTGCTGCACCTTGGCGACGCTGGTGGCGAAGTGGTTGTGCCAGAAGAGGGTCATCCGCTCCCGGAAGGGGAATGGGGTGCCGATCAGGCGGTAGAGCCACCACGCCTGCAAGGCGTCGTCGGCGGCGCCGGGCTGGACCTGGCCGGTCTCCGGGCCGAGGGCGTCCATCAACCGGTCAAAGTCGTCCTGCCCTTCGCCAGGGGTAAGCAGTTTGCGGATGGTTGCCTCGGGCCCGTCGCGGACAGCGGCTTGCAACTCGGCCCAGGTGGCACCGAAGGCG
>DATLYH010000295.1:0-16631 GCA_035575035.1 Gemmataceae bacterium | reverse complement strand
CCCGGGCCGTGTGCCATCAACTGTACGAACCCAATGGATGTTTACTCTTTCCATAGTGACGGGGCCAAAGCCGTGTTCGCCGACGGCTCGGTCCATTTCCTTGCGGAGAGCATGCCACCCGCGGCGTCGGCTTCCAGCAGGCCCAGCTCAGCCTGCCGGGCGATTGCCGGGCCGGCCAGCACGTCGGCCGGGATCGGTTACTTCCGCCCGATCAGCTTCTCGAACTCCTTCTCGGTCAGCACCGGGATGCCCAGCTCACGGGCCTTGTCCAGTTTGCTGCCGGGGTTCGCGCCGGCGATCACGTAATCGGTCTTCTTTGAGACGCTGCCGGTCGCCTTGCCGCCGAGCTGCTTGATTAGCCGCTCGATCTCGTCCCGGCTATACTTTTCCAGCGTGCCGGTGACGACGAACGTCTTGCCGCTCAGGTCGGCGCCGGCCAAGTCCTTCGGCTTCTGCTTCTTCGGCTCCGTCAGCTTCACGCCCAGTTCGCGCAGCTCCTGGATCAACTTTTGTCCGCTGGTGCTGTGGAAGAAATCGTAGACATTCTGGGCCACCACCGGACCGATCCCCTTCACGGCGCTGAGCCGCTCGACCGAGGCGGCCATCAAAGCGTCGATGTTGCCGAACTCCTCGGCCAGCAACTCGGCCACGTGCTCGCCGACGTGCGGAATCGCCAGGCCGGTCAGCACCCGGGCCAGGCCGCGCTCTTTGCTGGCGGCAATCGCATCGAGCAGGTTCTGGGCCGACTTCTCCCCCATCCGCTCCAGCTCGACCAGGTCTTCCTTGCTCAGGCGGTAAAGGTCAGGGATGCTCCGGACCAGGCCGGTGTCCACGAGTTGATCGATGATCTCGACGCCGAGTCCTTCGATGTCCATGGCGTTGCGTTGGGCGTAGGCGCGGAGTTGCTTTTTGAGGCGGGCGACGCAATTGGTGCCGGTGCAGCGGTAGAAGGCGCTCCCCGGGTCGCGCTTGACCGGAGCGCCGCAGACGGGACACTTGGTGGGGAAGTGGAAGACCTTCTCGTCGCCGGTGCGGGCGCCGGGCTCGCTGCGGACAACGTAGGGAATGATCTCGCCGGCCTTCTCGACCACCACCATGTCGCCGATGCGGATGTCCTTGCTGGCGATGAAGTCGGCGTTGTGCAGGCTGGCCCGGCTGACGGTGGTGCCGGCCAGCTGCACCGGGTCGAGATGGGCCACCGGCGTGAGCGTCCCCTGCTTGCCGACCTGCAAGTCGATGTGCCGCAGCCGGGTCAGCGCCTGCTCGGCCGCGAACTTGTAGGCCACCGCCCAGCGCGGCGCCTTGCTGGTCGCTCCCAGCCGGCGGCGCTGGTCAAGATCGTTAACCTTGATCACCATGCCGTCGATCTCATAAGGCAGGTCGTTGCGGCGCGATGCCCAGCTGTGACAGTAGTTGATCACCTGGTCAATGTTGTCGAACGACTCGATATAGGGATTGACCGGGAAACCGAACGCGCGGAGCAGGTCCAGGCATTCCAGGTGGGTCTTACATTCGACGCCTTCGCAGGCGCCTAGGGCGTAGGTGAACAGGCGGAGGCGGCGCTCGGCGGCCAGACGCGGGTCGAGCAGCTTGAGGGTGCCGGCCGCCAGGTTGCGGGGATTGGCGTAAGGCTCCTGTCCCCGGGCGATCCGCTCGCGGTTGATGACCGCCAGTTGGTCGCGGGTCATGTAAACCTCGCCGCGCGCCTCGAATAGCGGCGGCGGCTTGTCCGTCCGCAGCCGCAGGGGGAGCTCCCGGATGGTCTTGAGATTGTGCGTCACATCGTCGCCCTGCTCGCCGTCGCCGCGGGTAGCACCGACGGTGAACCGGCCATGCTCGTAAGTCAGTGAGACGGCGACGCCGTCAATCTTTAATTCGACTACATAAGTGACTGGCTCCTTGCCGAGGAGCTTGCGGACCCGGCGGTCGAACTCGCGCAGGTCGTCGGCGCTGTAGGTGTTGTCAATCGACAGCATTGGCAGGCGGTGCCGGACGGTGGCAAACCCCTCGATCGGCTGGCCGCCGACCCGCTGCGTCGGGCTGTCGGGAGTAATCAGCTCGGGGTGGGCCTCCTCGAGCTTCTTGAGTTCGTCGTACAGCCGATCGTATTCGCGGTCGGAGATCTCAGGTTTGGCTTCGACGTAATATTTGTAATTGTGGTAATTGATGAGCCTGCGCAGTTCCTCCGCTCGTTGAGCCGGAGTGGGCATGGGTGCACCGTAGGGAATCAGGATGAATGGGACTTCTCTTCAGCTGGTGGAATTGTGCCTGCCGCCCGCTCTTTTTGCAAGCTGCGTAGACGGTCCAGGCCCATGCTGAGGAGAGCGAGGACCACTACCGCTGCCACCTCGTAGAGGAGCCACCAGACACCGTCGCGCTTGAGCGTCTGATGGAACCCCTCAGCGGGGACATCGGCACCGGCCTTTTCCGCCTTCTCCATGAGAACCGGCACGATCGCCACGGCCAGCGCGGTCAGCACAAAGAGAAAGCTGGCGATCAGCAAAAGGATGTAGAAAGGGTTGCGCGGTTCAGGGGAAGGCATGGCTGATTGCTTTCGATCATATACGGAGGAACGCCCCTGCTAGCCGGCGCCGATCCAGGCCGCATCCACCGGCTGGTAGTTGATCAGCTCCTCGGGGCGGAACCAGAGAGCGATCTCTAGGGCGGCATTCTCGGGGCTGTCGCTGCCGTGGATCAGGTTGTTTTGCACGCTCAGGGCGAAGTCGCCGCGGATGGTCGCCGGCGGGGCCTTGGTACCGTCGGTCGGCCCCATCAGGGTGCGAGCGACGGCCACTGCCTCGCGGCCTTCCCAGACCATGGCCACGGTCGGGCCGGCGGTCAGGAATTGCAGAAGCGATTCGTAGAACGGCTTGCCCTTGTGGACGGCGTAGTGCTTCTCGGCCAACTCGCGGCCGGCCTGCACCAGCTTGAGCCCCACCAGGCGTAGGCCCTTCTGTTCGAAGCGCTGGATGATGGTGCCGACGAGGCGGCGATGGACGCAGTCCGGCTTCAACAGGATCAACGTTCGCTGCATGAATGGCCCCCATCACGCGGAGAGCGGACATCTGTCGTTAGCATTGTAAAGGCCGCCGTTTGACGAGGCCACACCAGCCGACGGCGGCAGAGCGGCGCGCCTGCGACGGCGGTCGCCGTCAAAGGCCGTAAACACGGCGGTAGTCCCCTGTATTCGCCCACATTCAGGGAGGAACGCCGACAGCGCCGGAACCCTATCTCTTCGACACCCCAGTAACCTCGGGGAATGGTTCGGTGCGGTCGGCGTTGGGCGGGTCTGTACCGTCGTCCGGCCGGGCCGGCCGCAGCAGGCGATAGACCGGGTAGCTCAGCGCCAGCAGCGCCAGCGCCCACAGACTGTTCCTGGTGTCGCTGGCGACGGCCGCCATCAGGAAGGCCGCCGACCCGGCCAGCACCAAGCTGGTGCTCCAGGGGTAACCCCACGCCCGGTACGGTCGGGCCGCCCCAGGCTCGCGCCGCCGCAGTACAAACACCGCGATGAACGCCGAGGCGTAGTTGATGACCATAAAGAAGGCCAGCACCGCCAGGACCTGCTTAAAGGTGCCGCTCAGGACGAAGCCGGCGGCTGCCGCGATGCTCGCCCACAGGGCCACCCACGGTGTTCCGCCCCGGTTAACGGCCGCCGCCCGCCGCACGAAGAACCCGTCGGCACTCATGGCAAACAGGACGCGCGGCGCGGTCAAGGTGCAGGCATTCAGAACGCTCAGCAAGATGAGAATGGCCAGCACGCCCGTCACCGTTTCCCCGCCTGATCCGAACACCGCCTCGGCCGCGGCGCCGACGGCGAGCGAATGACCTGCCAGCTGCGGCAGCGGCACGACGGCGAGCAGGGCCAAGTTGACGAGCAGATAGATCGCAGTGACCAGGAGTACTCCGCCGATCATCGCGCGGGGGATGGCGCGCCCCAGCTGGCGCACCTCGCCGGCGAAGTAGAGGGGGGCATACCAGCCGTCAAAGGTGTAAACCACCGCTTGCAGGGCAACCACCAGCGCCGCCAGCAGCGCCAGGCCCGCCGGCACCGCGGGCCCGGACGGGCTGGGTGGGACGCGCGGCCCGGCAACGGCGAAGCAGCAAACGACCAGGCCCAGCAGCGCCAGCGCCTTGACCGTACTGGTCAGCCCCTGCGTGCGGCTGCCCCAGCGCAGCCCGCGCCCTTGCAGCAGGCCGAACCCCAGGAGAGCGCTCAGGGCGATCAGAACGGCGTGATCGGCCAGCGACGGCACCAGCCGGCCGGCGTACTCTCCAAGGACAAGGGCGGTCGCGGCGGCAGAACCGCAGGCCGCCAGCCAGTCGCTCCAACCGACGACGAACCCGGGGTACAGGCCCAGCGCCCGCCGGGCGAAAACGTAGAACCCGCCCGAGCGGCCGGCCAACGTCCCCAGCTCGGCCACCGAGAGCGCGCCGAGCAGCGCGTACAGTCCGCCCAGCGCCCAAACGCCGACGATCAACCGGGCATCGGGGAGCTGGACGGCGACCTCGCCCGGAGCGCGCAGAATGCCCAGGCCAACGGTGCCGCCGACCGTCACCGCCAGGCCGAACCCAGTCCCCAGCACGCGCAGCAGCCCCCCGGAGGACGCCGCTGGCGGCATGGTTTCTAGAGTGGCTGGCACAGTGTCTGACCCCTGCGCAGAAGCGGTCCGCCTCTCGCCGATCCGGCGCACCAGGCGGTGGCAAGATTCTACGTCATGGGGCAGGATCGTGCCAAGGAGACCTGGCTGGGCGGGCGCCGTTTCGCTCTTGCAAGAGCGCTGCGGGCCTTTCATCATTGCCTTCGCCGGCGCTTCCGGCTTCTATCTCCGCGAAGGCGGCCGGCGCGGGCGCGCCCCACGGCCATCCCCCCGGCCCCGCAAGGGCGGAACGACACGCCGCCGGCGCTTGCTGCTTGCGTGGCTCGCTGGAGCGGATAGAATACCCACCACATCCCCCTCCGCTGGTCGGGGAGAATCTACAATCCTGTAAGCGAGGTCCCAGCCATGTCTGACCGTCGCGGCCCTGAAAGCGTGACCCGCCTCCTCGGCCTGGACCTGACCCCGGGCAAGCTGCGCGGCTTGCAGCGCATCAGCAACCCCAACGGCACCCTGACCATGGTGGCCATGGACCAGAACAGTTCCATGATCAACATGATCAAGGACAGCCTCAAGCAGAAGGGGGAGTCACGCGAGCCGACCTATGCCGAGATTGTTGAGGCCAAGGTGACGCTGGCCCGCGCTCTGGCCCCGCGTGCCAGCGCGATCCTGGTCGATGCCTACTACGGCGCCTGGAGCACCGTGGCCAGTTTCAGTGTGCCGCGCGATGTTGGCCTGCTGGTCCGCGTCGAGCGCTCCGGCGGCCCCAAAAACGCCAAGGGCGCCCCGCTCGGGGCCATCGAGCCGGGCTGGGGTGTGGACAAGATCAAGCGCATGGGGGCCGACGCCGTCAAGCTGCTGGCCCCGTATGAGCCGACCGAGCCTGACAGCGCCGAGCACCAGTTCGCCCTCGTCCAGCAGGTCTATGAGGAATGCCGCAAGCACGACATCCTGTTCCTGTTGGAGACGGTCGCCTTCCCGTTCGGCGGCGAGACCAAGAAGAGCGAGAGCTTGCTGGCCCGCAAGGCGGAGACAGTCATCGAGAGCGCCCGGCAGCTGAGCCGGTTCTGCGACATCTATAAGGCCGAGTTCCCTGGCTGGCTGGGGCGTGACAGCGAGCAGCAGCTGATGGAGAACCTGCGGCAACTCGACGCCGTCTGCGAACGGCCGTGGGTGCTGCTCTCGGCCGGCGTGGACTTCCCTGACTACAAGCGGCAAGTGGAAATGGCGGTGCGCGCCGGCGCCAGCGGCGTGCTGGGCGGCCGGGCCTTCTGGAAGGAGTACTTCTTGCAGGAGGGGCCGGCGGCCCGCGAGCGCTTCGCCCAGCAAGAGGCCGCCGAACGGGTCAAGCAGATCGACGAGATCGTCCAGCGGCACGCCCGGCCGTGGTACGCTCGCTACGGCCTGACGGCCGAGCAACTCTCCCTGTTCCGGGCCGCGGAGGGCTGGCACTTCCGCTATGGCGGCGACGGCCGTCACGACGGCAGCGGCCCTGGCGGCGGCGAGGACGAGGTGTACTGACCCCGGCCCATTCCGCCGCAACGCCGGTTTGGGGTGCCGCGCAGAAGCTCGCCACCAAGAGGTCACCGGCCCAGGCAACAAAGCTCCCCGGCGCCAACCGGGCCAACCAATGGGAGGACCATCCATGCTGGCCAATGTTCTGGGCACCAACCTCTTTTATGAGGTCGTCGGCGACGGCCTGCCGCTGGTCTTTGTCCACGGCCTAGGCGGCACGTCCAACGTCTGGCACGCTCAGCGGGCCGGGCTGTCCAAGTATTTCAAGGTCGTCACCCTCGACCTGCCCGGCTCGGGACGGTCCGACAAGACCGAGCGGCAGTACTCGATGGAGCGCTGGGTGGAGCAGCTCAACGGGCTGGCCGACGCGGCGAAGCTCGACAAGTTCGTGTTGATCGGCCACTCGATGACCACGGTGTTGGCCCAGAAGTACGCGGCCCGGTATGGCGCCCGGCTGGTGGGGCTGGTGTTGTGCGGGCCGATCACGGAGCTGAGCCCGGCCGGCCAGGAGGCGTTCGCCAAGCGGGCCGAGTTGGTGCTCCAGGAGGGGATGATCGCCGTGGCCGACACCGTGCTTGGCGGCGCCCTGACGCCGGCCACGCGTGAGGCCAACCCGGCGCTGGCCGGGCTGGTCCGGGAGATGCTCCTGTCCAACGATCCGGTCTGCTACGCCGGCCATTGCCAGGCACTGCGGGCAGGCTCGGCCAAGGCGGACCAGCCGAACATCAAGTGCCCGACGCTGATCCTGGTCGGCGATCAGGACGGCGTTACGCCGTTGACCAACGCCCGCGCCATCGCGGCCGCGGTGCCCGGGGCACGCATCCGCATCATCCCCGCCACCGCCCACCTGACCATGTTGGAACGGCCCGAGCTGTTCAACGCCGCTGTGACCGAGTTCTTGGCCGGGTTGTGAGGCGCTTCAATGCGTCCGCGGCGCGCTGACCGTGGAAAATGGCCGCGCTGCCGCAACGTGCCTGACCAGGACTTCAGGCGTTGCTCTCGACAACTTCGATGACGATGCAGGAGACATTGTCGCGTGAGCCGGCGTCGAGGGCGAGTTGGCCCAGGGCGTCGGCGCACTGCTGCACGTCGGCATATTCCTTGAGGTAATTGAGGAGCTGCTCGTCGGAAACGACGCCGTGTAGGCCGTCGGTACAGAGCAGGAAACGGTCGCCGGCTTGCAGCGACACCACCTTGACCTCCGGCCCCTCGCCGACCTCGTTGGAGCCGAGGTACTTCCACAAGACATTGCGGTAGCGGTGGGTGCGAGCCTCGGCGGCGGAGATGGTCTTGGCCTCGACCAGGGCCTGGGCGATGGAGTGGTCCACGGTCAACTGCTCGATCTTCTTGCCGCGGACCAGGTAGGCGCGGCTGTCGCCCAGGCCAGTGATGTACATGACCGTGCTCCCCTTCCGCCAGACCGCCAGCACGATGGTAGTGCCCATTTGGCGGAGGTCGGGATGATGGCTGGCCATGAACATGATCTCTTCATTGGCCTGGACGATGCAACGGCGCAAGACGCTCTTGGTATCCTCGTGACCCAGGGCGCTGGGCAAGAGTTTTTTCAGCTCGCGCGGCAGGATCTCGATGGCATTCTTGCTGGCGATCTCCCCGGCGTTCTGCCCGCCCATGCCATCGGCCACCAGGCAGATGGTCATGTCGGGGAAGTTTTTGACGTCGATGGCGTCTTCGTTGTTCTCGCGGTAGTTACCCAGAAGGGTGCATTTCCCGATGTTCAGCGCCAGGGCCATGAGCCCACCTCGTTCTTTCGCCTGGGAGCCACCTGCGGGGCGATGCGTTCCGGAGACAGCGGGATCGGGAGGGCGGGATGGGCCGATCCCGCGGGGCCTCCTCTTTGAGCCTACTCAAGACCTGATGAGAGAGCAAGTTCAGACGCGGGCGGCGGAACGCTCCCTCCACTGCCGGCCCCGCCCGGGTCGGGACCGTCGGCCGTCCCTGGAAATAACTATAGTCTGTTGCGCGGGGTGTGGCAAAACTTTCGGCGTTCCGGCGGGGCTAAAATTCGGCTGTCGGTTACCCGTCGCTAACGCTCCGGGCTCGGACAATATCCGTTGCGGACGCTCCGGGCTCGGATTGCTCACGCTCCAGGTTCCGAAAGGACGAACGGGTTGGTGCGCTTCTCATGGCCGATGGTGGTAGCCGGGCCGTGGCCGGGATAGACCACCGTGTCAGGCGGCAGCGTCAGGAGTTTGTCTCGGATGCCGGCCAGCAGCAACGGCCCATTGCTATTAGGAAAGTCATAACGTCCGATGCTGCCCCGGAAAAGGACGTCACCACCGAAGAGCAGACAGGGCCGGTCGCGGTAAAGATAGACCACGTGGCCCGGCGAATGCCCCGGCACCTCGAGCACTTCCAGCGGGATGCCGGCCGCCTCCACCACGTCCCCTTCGCGCACCAGGCGGTCAGCCGGCGGGCTGGTGACCGGCATACCGAACGGCGCGCTGAGGTTGGCCTCGGCATCCGTCAGCAGCCGCGCCTCGTCCGCACCGATGATCAGCGGCACCCCAGGGAAAGCCTGCTTCATCGCCGCGTTGCCGCCGATGTGGTCGGCGTGGCCATGTGTGTTCAGGATTGCGGCCGGCTTCAACCCCTGCTGGCGCAGGAAGTCGAGGATCAAGTCGGGCTCTAGCCCCGGATCGATGACCAAGGCCTCGCTCTGCCCCGGGCGCCAGACCACGTAGGTGTTTTCCTCGAAGGGCATCGACACGATGGTGTGAAGCTGTAGCGACCCGGCCATGAGTGACTCCGCGCTTCAGGAAAGATCAGTAGTCCAGCCAGACAAACCGGATTGTAGAGAAGGGGATGGGGCCGGCCCACCGAAACAGCCGGCCGAAACCCTTGCCTCGGCCGTCGGCGCTGCCGCCGCGGTGTAAATTATACGCGCCCCGCAGAGGCCGCCCGGCAGCGTGCCCCGCGGGGTCGGGAAGTACACGCCGCGAACAGGAGCACCAACCTCTTGGGCAGCCGACGCTTGCAACAGCCGGCCGTGGCGGGCGCCGGGAAGCCCGGCATTGGTACGGGAATTGCTCCCTGTCTGCCGCCCGGTTGGGCTCCACGTGCGAATTCCCTCGGCAGCCTCCGGACTCGGACCGTGAGGCCGCCTTCCGGAGGAGAAGAGGATCATGATCGACCGATTAAGTGCGCAATGCGGCGGCCCTGCGCCGGCCGCCGACGGAACGCCCCGGCGTCGAGTGCGCTTTTACGGGTGGGCTGGAGTCATGGGGGTGATCCTGGTCAGCGGGGCCGGCCCGTCTCCGCCACCGGCCTCCCCCGCGAAGGCGCCCATGCCGGCCGCAGCGGCCCTGAACCACCCGGTCCCGTCGCCGGCTGCCTCGCCGATGGATGAGCCGCTGCGGCTGATCGCCGAGGCCCGCAAGAGCTTCGAGGGGGTCCGCGATTACACCTGCATCTTCGTCAAGCGCGAGCGGCTCCAGGGGCAGCTCCAGCCCGAAAACCAGATCGCCATGAAGGTGCGCAACCAGCCTTTCAGCGTCCACCTCCGCTGGCTAGCGCCGCGCTCCCAGATAGGGCAGGAGGCTTGCTACGTGGCCGGGCGGAACAACGGCATGATGCGGGTGCGCTCCCCGGGCATCCTGGGGGCGATCGGCTGGGTATCCATCGCTCCCAACGACCCGCGCGTGCAGCAGAACAGCCGGCACAGCATCACCGAGGCCGGCATCGGCAATCTGATCGAGCGTTTCGCCAACCGCTGGGAGGTAGAGCGCAAACTTGGACTGACCCAGGTGCGCATCAGTGAGTACGAATTCAACAAGCGCCGCTGCATTCGGGTGGAGACCATCCACCCCGACAACAGCAGCAAGCAGTTCCAGACCTACCGCAACGTGCTCTATTTCGACAAGGAGACGAACCTGCCAATCCGCATCGAGGCCTACGATTGGCCCCGGCCGGGAGGCAGCCCCGATGGCGAGTTAATGGAGGTCTACAGTTACGTCAACCTCCGCTTCAACGTCGGCCTAGGGGACGAGGCATTCAACTACTGATGACCCGTGGCGGTGCGGCCAGGACTTCGCGCCGTTCCGTCCCGGCCGCGCCCCCGGACATCCCGGCAAAGCATCGCCATTTGGGTAGCCCAATTCGCCCGAATTCGGGAGTGGGCGTGTGAGGTTTGGTGCCCGTGGCGCCGGCCCCCGGGCCAACGGCCCCGGAGTGCTTCGGGCAGAGCGCTCCGCGGTGCGGCTAAACTTCCCTCCTTCTGCATCTCGCCGGAAACTCCCCTTGTCAACCGTCGCCGGTTGTGTCATACCCCTGCCGCGCGATTCGGGACCCAACGGGCCGCACATCCCCTGGCCCGTCGAACGCGAGGGAGAACACAGTCATGCTGCGGCGGTGCTGGTGGAAGCTACTGCTGGCCGTCGGCCTCGGGGCGGCGGCCGGCTGCCTGGGGCTGTCGCACAACCCGAGCTACTTCCCCCACTTCCTGCCGTTCGGTAACATCATCCGCACCCACGGCAAGCCGTCCGGCCCGAGCTACTTCGCCAACTTCGACCCGCACGCCGTCCGGCTCGAAGTGCGGCCGCTCCAGGCGGTCAGCCCCGTCAATCGGCACCACGTCCTGATCGCCACCATCTACGACGCCCAGGGCCGGCCGCGCCGCCACCGCCGGGTCGAGTGGATGCTGGAGGGAGCCGGCCACATCGTCGAGGTGGACGAAAGTGGCCTGTTTGCCGGCCGCGGCTACAAGGTCGATAACCGCTACGCCGTCAGCTACACCGACTACCACGAGCACTGCATCAGCCGCGGCAACGATGATCCCAACGATGACTTCGTCATCCGTCCCGGCCAGAGTTGGTGCGTCATCAGCTCGCCGGTCGAAGGGGACACCCATGTCACCGTCTATGCGCCGGAGATCTATAACTGGGACCACAACAAGGTGACCGTCACCACGCGCTGGGTCGATGTCGAGTGGTCCTTCCCGACGGCAGGCGCCAGCCGGGCCGGCGGCCAGCATGTCTTCACCACGCGCATCTTCCGCCATACCGACCACCAGCCGCTGGCCGGCTACCAGGTTCGCTACCGCCTGCTTGACGGCGGGCCGCCCGCCTCGTTCCTGCCGTCCCGTGCCCCCGAGGCCGTCGCCGTCAGCAACCTCGACGGCACGGCCAGTGCCGTCCTGGCCCAGGAGACGTTCCAGCCCGGCGTCAACCGCGTCGGTGTTGAGATCGTCCGCCCGCCCGATCCCAACGCTCCCTCGGGGGCCGGCCTGGTCATCGCCCAGACGGTGGTCAACATGGAATGGCTCGGCCCGCAGCTGACCCTGACCAAGACCGCCCCGCCCACCGTAGCACTCGGCCAGGAGGTGACGTTCACCCTCACCGTGGCCAACACCGGCCCGGTGGAGACACGGTCGCTGACCTTGCGCGACATCATCCCCGAGGGATTGCAGTTCGTCCGCGCCCAACCGCCGCCGGCCGTGGAAGGGGGGCAGCTTATCTGGACGTTGGGTGAATTGCCCGGCGGCCAGAGCCGGACGCTGCAAGCGATCTTCCAGAGCACACGCGTCGGCCCGGTGAGCAACCGCGCCGTCGTCGTCAGTGAGGAGGGAATGCGGGCGGAGGCCAACGCCGTCACCCAGGTGGTCCAGCCGCAGCTTCAGGTGACGATGACCGGCCCCGCGGCCGTGGCGGTCGGAACGCCGGTGGTGTACCAGATCACGGCGCGCAACCCCGGCACCGGCCCCGCGACCAACGTACTGCTGAAGGCGGCCTTCGATGAGGGGTTGGAGCACGAGTCGCGTTTTAACCCGGTGGAGCTGCCGCTGGGCGCGCTGGCAGCGGGCGAGGAACGGCGGGTGACGCTGACACTGATGGCCCGCAAGCTGGGGCGGCTCGTCACCCGGCTGACAGCGACGGCGGACGGCGGCCTCACCGACCGGGCGGAGCACGCCGTCACCGTGCAGGACGCCCGGCTCAGCCTGAAGTTGACAGGGCCGGCGGTCCGCTATGTCGATCAGTCGGCGGACTGGGACATCCAGGTGGCCAACGCTGGCGAGGTGCCGCTAACCGGCGTGGTGGTGCGCGATCTGCTGCCGCCCGAGCTGGCGTTCGAGGGCGCCAGCGCCGGCGGTCGGCTGGAGGGAGAACAGGTCGTCTGGAGTGTGGGCGAGCTGCGGCCGCGCGAGCAGAAGCTGTTGCAGCTGACGACACGCTGCACCCGCCTGGCGCCGGCAGCGGTCAACCGGGCGGAGGCGACGGCCGAACCGGGCCCGAGCGCCCACGATGAGGCGGCCATCGAGATCCGCGGTCTGCCGGCGTTCCGGCTGAAGGTGGTGGACCAGGACGACCCGGTGGAGGTGGGCGGCCGGACCATGTATCGGATCGAGGTGACCAACGAAGGCTCGCTGCCGGGCAACCAGGTGGAGGTGGTCGCGGTGGTGCCGGCACAGATGCGGCTGGTCGCCGCTACCGGACCGGCCCGGCATCGCCTCGAAGGAGAGCGGGTGGTCTTCGAGCCGCTCGACGCCCTGGGACCGAAGCAGACAGTCAGCTACACGGTCGAGGTGCAGGCGCAGCAGCCAGGCGATGTGCGCTTCCGGGTCGAGCTGCGCAGCAGCACGCTAAGCAGTCCGGTGCTCAAGGAAGAGAGCACGACCGTCTTCGCGCCGTCCAATGGGAGTCCGGGGGGACCCGCCCCTTGAGCCGCTCGCGGCCTGGCGTCTCATTCCGATCCTTGAAGGGTCCCCACGATCTCGCGCACACTGGTAGCCCCAAGCTGCCGCAGCGCCGCAGGGAGCGCGTCGAGGATGCGGATCGCCGCGGTCGGATCGTAGAAATTGACCGTCCCGAGTTGGACGGCGGCCGCGCCGGCCACCAGGAACTCCATCACGTCGTCAAGCGTGGCAATGCCGCCGATGCCGATCACCGGCACCGTCACCGCCTGCGCCACCTGCCAGACCATACGCAGGGCCAGGGGCTTGATCGCCGGCCCGCTCAGTCCGCCGGTGACATTGCCCAGCACTGGCCGGCGGCGCCGCCAGTCCACCGCCATGCCGATGAAGGTGTTCACCAGCGACACCACGTCGGCGCCTCCCTCCTCGGCAGCGCGGGCAATGACGGTGATGTCGGTTACATTCGGGGTCAGCTTAGCGATCAGCGGCAGCGGGCAGACCTCCCGCACCCGCCGCACGACCCGTCGGGTCACTACTGGGTCGGTGGCGAAGTCGATGCCGCCCGAGACGTTGGGACATGACAGGTTCAACTCCAGCCCGCCCAGTCCCGCCTCGCGGCCGAGCAGTTCGGCCATCTCGACGAACTCGTCCTCGTTCTTGCCGGCGATATTGGCGATGATGGTCGTCGGCAGAGTGCGCAGGTAGGGGAGGTGATGCTGGATGAAGTATTCGATGCCGTCATTGTCCAGGCCGATGGCATTGAGCATGCCTGATGGCGTCTCGACGGTGCGCGGCGGGGCATTGCCGGCGCGGGGCTGGCGCGTCACGGTCTTGGGGATGATGCCGCCGAGCCGGCCCAGGTCGATGACGCCAGCCATCTCCCGCGCGTAGCCGAACGTCCCCGATGCCACCAGGATCGGGTTGCGCAGGTGGAGCCGGCCAAGGGTGACGGAGAGGTCCATCTCGATGATTATAATCATCCCCCACCGTTGCGCGGGTAGCGAAGATGGCCGCGCTGACATGCAGCAGTCTGGGATCGATCTCAACCAGGAGTCCGAGCCACTTGGTCAGGCCCCTGATCAGGTTGGCGCGAGGCAAGGCATTGGCCCCCCCTGCCGCAGGCCGAGGCTTCCCGTCCTCGCCTTCAACCTCAGCCGTAATCCGCACATTTGAGTAGAATCTACTTGACAGACCCTTGCCCCCCTCTCCATACTCAGATAATGACTTGAAGCCGGTGGGAATGTACCGCTACCCCGCCTTCTGGTCCCGCCTGAAAAACCTGCTCGCCCTCCTACCCGAAAGGTTATCCGAGGCGACCTGCTTCATCGTGAAGGACACCCCAGCCTTGTGAGGAGGATCGAGGAATGCCCGCTGCCAGCATGACCCGATTCGGCGCTGCCTTGCTCGCCGCGTCCGCCCTTGTCCTGGCAGTCCCGATGGCCGGCCGCGCGGCCGTGGTGTTGCCCGACAACACCGCCGTCACCCAGGTGGACTTTGAACGCCACATCATGGGCCTGCTCGGCCGGATGGGCTGCAACGGCGGCTCCTGCCACGGCTCGTTCCAAGGCAAGGGGGGCTTCCGGCTGTCGCTGTTCGGTTACGATCCGGACAAAGATTACTTCGCCATCACCCGCGACATGCAGGGCCGGCGGCTCGACCCGACCAATCCGGACAACAGCCTGCTCTTGCTGAAGGCGACCGGCCAAATCGAGCACGGCGGCGGCATGCGCTTCAGCAAAGGCTCGTGGCAGTACCAACTCTTCCGCGAGTGGATCGCCGCCGGCGCCCCCCACAAGCCGGGCAGTGGCGCCATCAGCGCCATCACCATCGACCCGCCGGAGTTGGCCTTCACCAAGCCCGGCCAGAGCCGGCAACTGGTGGTCAAGGCCCGTTTTGCCGACGGCAGCGAGGAGAACATCACTGCCCTGTGCGATTTCCGGGTCAATGATGACGCTGTCGCCGAGGTCACCGGCCTGGGTCAGGTCACCGGCCTACGCCCCGGCGACACCCCGGTTGTCGTCAGCTACCGCGGCCAGGTGCTGACTGCCCGGGTGATGGTGCCGGTGGAGGTGCCGGCCGATTTCCGCTATCCGCAGCTGCCCGAGGTCAACTACATCGACCGCGAGGTCTTCGCCAAGCTCCGCAAGCTGAACATCGTGCCGAGCGAGTTGGCCGGCGATGCCGAATTCCTGCGCCGGGTCACCATCGACACCATCGGCTGCCTCCCCTCGCCGGACGAGGTCCGGGCCTTCCTGGCCGACCCGGACCCGAACAAGCGGGCCAAGAAGATCGAGGAATTGCTGGTCCATCCGCTGCATGCGGCCTTGTGGGCAACCCGGTTCTGCGACATCACCGGCAACAACACCCTGACGCTGGAAGTGCCGGCGCAGTTGCGGCCGCGGCGCAGCCAGATGTGGCACGACTGGTTCCGCAAGCGCATCGCCGAGAACATGCCCTATGACCAGATTGTCGAGGGGGTCCTCTGCGCCACTAGCCGTGATGGCCAGTCGGTGGAGGAGTGGCTCCAGCAGGTCCGGGTAATTGATGAACAGATGCAGAAGGGATTCGCCACCGATTACGCCGAGAAGAAGAGCCTTGACCTGTTCTGGCGGCGGCAGCAGCAGGTGCCGATCGAGCAGTGGGGAGAGAAGACAGCGGCGGCGTTCCTGGGCGTCCGCCTAGAGTGTGCCCAGTGTCACAAGCACCCCTTTGACCGCTGGACGCAGACCGACTACCGCGCCTACGCCAATCTCTTCGCTCAGGTGAACTTCGGGGTTTCGCCGGAGGCCCGCAAGGCGATTGAGGCCGAGAATGCCGCCCGCCGCGCCGGCCAGCAGCGGGCCAACCAGGTCAACCAGGTCCGTGAGGTCTTCATTGGCCCGCCGCGGCCGACCCTGCGCCACCCGGACACCAACCAGCCGTTGCCGCCGCGAGCTTTGGGCGGCCCGGAAATCCCGCTGGAGCCTGGCAAGGACGCCCGCCGGGAATTGATGGCCTGGCTTCGCTCTCCCGACAACCCCTTCTTCGCCCGCAGTTTCGTCAACCGCGTCTGGGGGCATTACTTCGGCGTCGGCATCGTTGATCCGGTCGATGACTTCTCCTTGGCCAACCCGCCGTCCAATGACAAACTCCTCAACGCCCTGGCGAAGGACTTCATCGAGCATAACTTCGACATCCGCCACCTGGAGCGGACAATCCTGAACTCGCGCACCTATCAGCTGTCAAGCACGGTCAACGAGACCAACAAGTACGACAAGACCAATTACTCGCATAGCCTGGTCCGGCCGATGCTGGCGGAAGTGGTGGTCGATGTGCTGAACTCGGCCCTGGGGGTGACGGAGGATTTCGGCAACGATGCGCCGCCGAACGCGCGGGCCATCGAGGTGGGAGCAAGCCAGGTGCAGAACCAGACGTTGGCCTATGTCTTCCGCATCTTCGGCCGATCGACCCGGACGATGGCTTGCGACTGCGAGCGGTCGATGGAGCCGGCACTGCCGCAGAAATTGTTCCTGATGACCGACACCAACCTGCTGGCCAAGCTCCAGCGGAGCCGTTTGCAGGAGCTGCTCAAGAGCGGCCGGAGCGACGAGGAGGTGCTTGAGGAACTGTTCCTGGCGACGCTGACGCGTTATCCGACCGAGGACGACAAGCGCCTCTTCGCCGCCTACCGCGCCGGCAAAGACCGCGCCCGGGCCTTCACTGACACGCTCTGGGCGTTGATCAATACACGGGAGTTCATCTTGCAGCATTAGAGGCGCTAACTTTTGGCGAGCGGCCGGTGTGAGCCGGCCGGTTAAATCTGAATAGGCGAGCGGCCGGTGTCAACCAGCCGGTTAAATCTGAATAGGCGAGCGGCCGGTGTGAGCCGGCCG
>DATLYH010000294.1:0-3020 GCA_035575035.1 Gemmataceae bacterium | reverse complement strand
CCCGCTCGCCTTACACACCCCACGTCCGAGGGCGGCGATTTTTTGCTGGAGGGAAGCCGCCGCCACCCCGTATACTCAACTTGGCACTGCACCCGGCCGGCGCCCTGCCCGGTCGTGGCAGAAACATCCGCGCTTGTGTTACCCTGTGGGACAAGCAGAGACGCTTGCCCAACGCCGCTACCTGGCGCTGGCCGGCGCGGAACGGCAGGCAGTGCATCCCATCGACTTGGTCGAGCCGACCGGCTCCGGGAAATGGGAGACCAGTTATGCCGATCGTCCTCGTGGTTGACGACTCGCCGATGGACCGCCTAGTCGTCGGCAGGCTGCTGGAAAAGGAGCAGGAGCTGGACTGGGTCTTCCTCTTCGCCAGCAACGGCGAGGAAGCGCTGAGCATGATGCACGACCTGGTTCCGCACGTCGTCGTCACTGACCTGATCATGCCAGGCATGGACGGCCTGGAACTAGTCGAGCGCATCCGGGAGGAGCACCCTGAGGTGCCCGTGATTCTGATCACCGGTATGGGGAGCGAGTCGCTAGCCATCGAGGCGTTGGAGCGCGGCGCCGCCAGCTATGTTCCCAAGAACCAGCTCGCCGCCAAACTCCTCGACACGGTCAAGCAGGTCCTGACCGTGGCCCATGCCGACACCAGCCGGCGTCGCCTGGCCGACTGCTTCGTCCGCACGGGAGTAACCGTCCGGCTCGACAATGACCCCGCTCTGATCCCGCCGCTGGTCGATCTGATCCAGCAAATGCTGCGCGACGTCAAATTCGCCGACGCCGCCGAGCGGGTCCACCTGGGTATCGCTCTGGAGGAAGCGATTCTCAACGCCATGCTGCACGGCAACCTGGACCTTTCCCCCGAGCAGGTCGCACAGGCCCGGGCCGAGTTCAGCGAGGGGAAGTTTTCCCCGGTAGTCCATGATCGCCGCTTGCAGCCCCCCTACCGCGACCGTCGGGTCTTGGTCGATGCCCAGATCAGTCCCGAGGAGGTCCGCTTCGTGGTCCGGGACGACGGCCCCGGGTTTGCCCGCACGGCCGTCCCCCAGCGCGGCGACCCGACATGCCTGGAGCGGGGCAACGGCCGCGGCCTTGTGCTGATGCGGAACTTCATGGACGAGGTGGTCTTCAACGATGCCGGTAATGAGGTCACGCTGGTCAAGCGGCAGACCGGGCCTAGAATCGTCAAAGCATGATCTCCGAACGCTGTCGCCCGCGCGCTACAGGATAGAGACAAGATGGAACCTTCGGCTGAAACCACTACCCCCCTCGTTCCCCCTTCGTCGCGGGAGTTGGAGGTCGATAAGCTGTTCCGGGCCACGATCCGGCTTAAGGGGAGCGACCTGCACCTGCGGGTCGGCTCGCCGCCGACGGTGCGCATCAAGGGAGCGCTGCGCCAGCTGAACCGCGGCCCGATTGACGACGCCGAGATGAACCGGCTGCTGCTGCCGTTGCTCGACGAGCGCAACCGGCGGATCTTCGAGGAGACCGGCGGGGCCGACTTCGCCCACACGGTGGAATGTGATGGCGAGGTGCGGCGCTTCCGGGTCAACATGCTGCGGCAGCTGGGCCACCTCGGCCTGGTCGCCCGGTTGGTCAACAACTATATCCCCAGCTTCGAGGGGCTGAACCTGCCGCCGGTCATCGAGGAGTTGTGCAAGTTCGACCAGGGGATGATCCTGCTGGCCGGCGTCACCGGCTCGGGCAAGAGCACAACCATTGCCTCGATGCTTGACTGGATCAACCACCACTACCGCAAGCACATCCTAACGCTGGAAGACCCGATCGAGTTCATCTTTACCCCCGACAAGTGCCTGATCAACCAGCGCGAGATTGGCGTGGACGTGAAGGACTTCGAGATCGGCATGAAGCACGCCGTCCGCGAAGACCCTGACGTCATGCTGGTCGGTGAGATGCGCGACCGCGAGACCTTCTTGACGGCGATTCACGCGGCGGAGACCGGCCACCTGGTGTTCGGCACCATTCACGCCTCCAGCGCTCCCAGCACCATTGGCCGTATCCTCGACCTGTTCCCCGCCGACATGCACCCAGCCATCCGCAGCGCCATCGCTTTCAACATGAAGGCGATCATTGCCCAGAAGCTGCTGCCGTCGATCAAGGAGGGGGTGGGGCGGGTGCCGACCTGCGAGATCATGATCTTCAACCCGACGGTCCGCAAACTGATCCTGGAGGAGAAGGACAGCCGGCTCGGCGACGCCATTCGCATGTGCGCCCGTGAGGGGATGCAGGACTTCACCATGAGCCTGAAGAGCCTAGTGGATCGCGGGCTGATCTCGACAGAGGTGGCCCTGGAAGTGGCCCCCAACCGCGAGGCGCTGAACATGATGCTCAAGGGAATCGAGGTGGCGGCGCCGGGCATCCTTTAAGGAAGCAACCGCGGCGGAAAGGAGCAGGCACGCGGCGGGTGCCTGCGACGGGATGCGCTTCCGGCCCGCCGCTCTGGACCACCGTAGCCATCTTCTTCCTTCAAGCGGGCACGCCTCGCGGCGCGGCCCCACAAGCGGCTTTCCGCCGCGCGGCCTCAGTTCCCCTAGGATCTTTCGCCAGGATTGCTATGATGATGCCTACCCTGGAATCCCCACCAGAATCGGCCTGGCCGCGGCGGCCGCGGTCGGGTTGAAACGACTATTGGGTTCTCTTGGCATTCCCCGGTCCGGCAGCGCTGCCGGGTCGAGGGAAGCCTGTTTACCTGGAGGTTCTCTACCGTGACACCGAAAGAGGTTTTGGCGTTGATTCGGGAACGGGAGGTCAAGGCTGTCGATCTCCGCTTTATGGACTTTCCCGGCATGTGGCAGCACTTCACCATCCCTGCCGAGGCCCTCGATGAGGCTGTCTTTGAAGAAGGGCTCGGCTTCGACGGGTCCTCCATCCGCGGCTGGCAGGCCATCAACGAATCCGACATGCTCGTCCTGCCCCAGCCGGAAACCGCCTTCATCGACCCCTTCTGCAAAGACACCACCCTGACCATGATCTGTAACATTCAAGACCCGCTCACCAAGGAG
>DATLYH010000293.1:0-6123 GCA_035575035.1 Gemmataceae bacterium | reverse complement strand
CCGAGCGCCGTCCGCCTCGCGGGGGTCGGCCGCCTCGGTCGCCCCGGTCGCCGCGCTCACGCCGCGGCGGCGCCGCGCCGCGCTCCGGCGGCTTCCGCTCCGTGCCCGGCTTGATCATCGTCAACGACACCCGGCGGCGCGTTTGGTCCACGTCCACTACCCAGACCGTCACCACGTCGCCCACCGCCACCACCTCGTAAGGGTTCTTGATGTAGCGGTTGGCCATGCGGCTGATGTGTACCAGGCCGCTGTCCTTCAGGCCGATGTCGATGAAGGCGCCGAAATCGACCACATTCAGCACGGTCCCCTTCAGCTCCATCCCCGGCCGCAAGTCCTCCAGCTTGAGGATGCCCTTCTTGAAGATCGGCGGCGGCAGGTCCTCGCGCGGGTCGCGGCCCGGACGGGCCAGGGCATCCAGGATGTCGCGCAGCGTCGGCACGCCAATCCCGAGCCGAGCGGCCGTCTCCTCCACTGGCACGGCCTTGAGCTTCTCGCGCAGCTCTTCAAGTTTTTGCCGATCGCGCAGGACATCGGGAGTGTAACCCAGCTCGCTCAGCAGCTGCCGGGTGGCCGGGTAGCTCTCGGGATGAATCCAGGTCTGGTCTAGCGGCTCGTCGCCGTTGGTGATCTTGAGGAAGCCGGCCGCCTGCACGTAGCGGGCCGGGCCGATGCCGGGCACCTGCAACAGCTGCTCGCGCGAGCGGAAGGGACCATGCTGTTTGCGGTACTCGACCAACTCCCGGGCCACCAGTTGATTCAGTCCCGAGACATGGCGGAGCAGCGGCACGCTGGCCGTGTTCAGGTCCACGCCGACCTGGTTGACGCACGACTCGATGACCGCCTCCAGCGACTCCTTGAGCTGGCGTGGGTTGACGTCGTGCTGATAGAGGCCGACGCCGACGTTCTGCGGGTCGATCTTGACCAATTCGCTTAGCGGGTCCTGCAAGCGCCGGCCGATGGAGATGGTGCCGCGGGTCGTGGCGTCGTAGTGAGGGAACTCCTCGCGGCCGACGGCGCTGGCCGAGTAGACGCTGGCGCCCGCCTCGTTGACGATGACATAGGCCAGGTCCGCCGGCGCCTCGGGCAAGTCGGCGAGTGCCGCCGGGGCGGCCGCGGCAGATAGAGTCGGTCCAGCGGCCGGCACCTCGGAGGGCGCAGCGGAGGGCGGGGCGGCCGTCGCGGCCGACGGCGGGGTTGTTTCTGCCGTGGCGGACACTTCGACCGCCGGCGGCGCGGCGCTCTCCGAATGGACCGCGGGCAGCGCTTCGGACGCAGACGGCGGGGTCTCGGACGGCCGCGGTGTCATGCCCTCGGGCGGTATTGCCGTGGCCGGCGGCGCCTCGTTGAGGGCGGGCGAGGGAGGGCTCAGGGTCGGAGACGGCGCAGGCACCGGGGAGGCAGGGCTTTCTGCCTCTGCCGCGGGAGGCGTGCCGGATGCTGCGTCCTGCGTACCAGGCGCGGTCAGTCCCGGCGATGCCGCTGGTTCTGGCGACGCGGTCGGTTCTTCGGGCTTCGCCGCCTGCTCTCCCTCCTTGCCGGTCCCCGCTCCTTCATTCCCCGCCTTCGCCCCCCGGCGCTGCTCCAACCGGGCGATCAGGTCGGAGACCAACTCCTCCGTCTCCCGGCAAGCGGTGCCGTTGCCGATGGCGATGACCCGGACCTGGTGCCGGCGCACCAACTCTTCCAGCTTGTTCCGGGCCTCGTCCTTCTTGTTCTGCGGCGGGTGCGGGAAGATGACAGCGTCTTCCAGCAGGTTGCCGGTCTCATCGAGGACGGCGAGCTTGCAGCCGGTGCGGAAGCCAGGGTCGATGGCCAGCACCCGTCGGTCGCGGAGCGGTGGGGCCAAGAGCAGGCTGCGCAGGTTGCGGGCGAACACGGCCACGGCGTGCTGCTCCGCCTTGCCGGTCAGCTCACGGCGGATCTCGCGCTCCAGGCTCGGCAGCAACAGTCGGGCCAGGGCGTCGGCCGTCACCGTCTTGAGGAACTCGGCATGGGGGTGGTCGGCCAGGGGGAGCTTCCCCAGGGCCGCCTGCTGCACCTTCTCGGTGTCGAACTCCAGCCGCACTTGCAGGGCATGCTCCTTTTCGCCGCGGTTAATCGCCAGGATGCGATGCGGCGGGATGTGCCGTACCGGTTCGTCGAACTTGAAGTAGTCCTGGTAGTCGAGGCCCTGACCGTCGGGCAGTTTCTCGTGCTTGCTGGTGCAGAGCTTGCCGGTCTCCCAGAGGACGGCCCGGACGGCGGCGCGGACATCGGCATTCTCGGCGATCATCTCGGCCAGGATGTGTTGCACACCTTGGCGGACATCATCGGGCGTGTGCAACCCCTTGTCGGGGTTGACCAGCGTCGGCAACACCTCATCGAGGTTGGCGACGGCCGGGTCACGATCCCAGACGGCCAATGCCAACGGTTCCAGGCCCTTCTCGCGGGCCTCGGTGGCCAGCGTGCGCTTCTTCGGTTTGTAAGGGAGGTAAAGGTCTTCGAGGCGCTTGGGATTGTCGGCGGCGAGGATGGCGGCCCGCAGCGCGTCGGTCAGCTTGCCCTGGCCCTCGATGCTCTTGAGGATGGTCTGCTTGCGCTCAGCCAGGGCGCGCATCTGGACGACGCGGGCCTGGATCTGGCGGATGATGTCCTCGTTGAGCCCGCCGGTGCGCTCCTTGCGGTAACGGGTGATGAACGGGACCGTGTTCCCCTCATCCAGGAGCTGGACCACACTTTCCACCTGGACCTTGCGGATTTGCAGGTCCTGGGCGATCCGCGAGCAATCCAGGTGGTCAACGCCTTTTGGCATCTCAGTAGACTGCATGGGTTCCTGCTCGACGCCTTTCGGCAGTACTCAAAGAAGCATCGGGATTCGGTGGTGGAGTGAGGCGCACAGACGGCCTACTCTAGCGCGATTATGAAGGGCTGTCAAGTCAGCTATTCGCCCCCGCTTGCGCAGGTCGGTATCCGGCCGGCTGCCTTGACAGGCCTCTCGCCCGGCACATATACAAAGGTCTATGCTCTTTTCTTGCCCTAGTCAATTCCTTCAGGGAAAACCTGAAGCCGCGCTCCCCCGACGGCAAGGCGACCGGAGACTGTCCGCCTCGAGGACCCGGCGGATGTTCGCTGCTGTAACCGGCTGGATCAGTCCCTTCTCGGTAATGATGGCAGTGATGAGGTCGGCCGGCGTCACGTCGAAGGCGGGGTTGTAGACCTTGACGCCTTCCGGCGCCGTCTGCCGGCCGAAGCCGTGCGTCACCTCGTGCGGGTCGCGCTGCTCAATCGGGATGGCGCTGCCGTCGGGTAAACTCAGGTCAAAGGTACTCGCCGGGGCAGCCACATAGAACGGGATGCCGTGCGCTCGGGCCAGCAGGGCCACCCCATAGGTGCCGATTTTGTTGGCCGTATCGCCGTTGGCCGCGATCCGGTCGGCGCCGACCACCACTAGCTGGACCCGCCCTTCCTTCATCACCTGGGCCGCCATGTTGTCGCAAATCAGCGTGACATCGATGCCGCGCTGCTGCAACTCCCAGGCGGTCAGCCGCGCCCCCTGCAACAGCGGCCGGGTCTCGTCGGCGTAAACCTGGAAGACGCGCCCCTGCTCCTTGGCGGCGAACAGCACGGCTAGCGCGGTGCCGTAGTCGGCAGTGGCCAGGCTGCCGGCGTTGCAGTGGGTCAGTACCCCCTGGCCGTCACGGATCAGGGCGGCCCCCACCTGACCGATGGCCCGGCACCGGGCGCGGTCCTCGTCCTCGATGGCCCTTGCTTCTTCCAGAAGCCGGGCGGTGACTTCCATCGGCGACAGCCGCGGTCCCGAAGCGCCGGTCAGCTCCTCGGCCCGCCGCTCCATCCGGTCCAGCGCCCAGAAGAGGTTGACCGCCGTCGGCCGGCTGGTCCGCAGATAGGCCGTCACTTCCTTCAGACGGCGGAGATAAGCATCGCGGCTGCGGTCGGTGCAGTGCTGCATTCCCAGGATCACGCCATAGGCCGCCGCAATGCCGATGGCCGGGGCGCCGCGCACCCGCAGCATCCGGATCGCCTCCCACACCTCCTCGACCGTCCGGCAGTCGCGGTACGCCAGCGTCGTCGGCAATAGCGTCTGGTCGATCAGGCGCAGGAAGCCGTCGGGGCCGCCGATCCACTCGATGGTACGAGGTGCCTTCGTCATCTCATTCCTGCCGCAGGATGCGGAGCGCCTCCTCGTGCAGCCGGCCGTTGCTGATCAGGACATCGGGGCGGCGGGTGGTCCGGTTGCCGTCCCAATCGGTGAAGCGGCCGCCGGCCTCCTCGACAATCGGCTGGATGGCGACCACGTCCCAGATGTGAACGCCGTGCTCAACCATCAGCTCGCCGGAGCCCTGAGCCACCAGAACATGGCCGTAGAAGTCGCCGTAGCCGCGCTGCGTCTGCACCCGGTTGGCCAGTTTCAGGAACACGTCGCGCCGGCCGGCCCGCTCGAACCATGAGAGACTGGTGTAGAACATGGTCGCCTGGCCGAGGTCGCCGATGTCGGAGACATGGAGACGGCGGTCGTCGCGCCACGCCCCGTCGCCCCGCAGCGCCCGCCATGTTTGGCCCAATGCCGGCGCATCCACCACGCCGGCGACCGCCTCGCCCCGGTATTCCAGGCCGACCAGGGTGGCCCAGAGCGGGATGCCGCGCACAAAGTTGCGGGTGCCGTCCACCGGGTCGATGACCCAGCGGAAGCCCGAGGAGCCGGCCTGCTCGCCGTGCTCTTCGCCAAGGAACCCGTCGGCGGGGAACCGGCCGAGCAGGTGGGTGCGGAGCAGGGTCTCGGCCTCGCGGTCGGCCGCGGTGACAGGGCTGACGTCGCGCTTCCACTCGACGGTGAAGTCGCCGCGAAAGTAGCGCAGCGCCAGCTGCCCGGCCTTGCGGGCCAACTCCACCGCCAGCTCGTAGCGCGACCTCCAGTCGGGGTTCATGAATGGTCCTCAGGACTGAACCACAGAGACACCGGGGAAAACTCAGCGAGCGGCCGGCGTCAACCGGCCGGCGTCAACCGGCCGCTCGCCTGGTGCTGCAACCGGAATCATGGGACCGGCAGCCCACTGCCCTTCATACCCTCTCCGGTCTTCTCTGTGACCTCTGTGCCTCTGTGATTCATCCTACTCCTTCCGGGCCGGCGGGACGCGGTACTTGACGGTGTTCGGTGTCTCGTCCGGCGGTTTTTCATAGGGCAGCGACTTGAGGAACGCCACCAGATCGTCGATCTCCGCCGGCGTCAGGTGGCTGGTCTTGCCGTGTCGGTCCTCCTTGTTGTAGGTCGTGAGCACGTCGTGCAAAGTCTTCGCCTTGCCGTGGTGCAGGTAGGGGGCCGAGCGGTAGACGCCTAGCAAGGTCGGCGTGTCGTACTTCGGTCCCATCTTCTCCGATGGGTCGTCGCCGCCGGTGCCGACATCGTGTAGGTTGAACGGCCGTTCCAGCCGGCTGTCGGTATAGTACGGGCCGCGGTGGCAGTCGGCGCAGCCTACCTCTTTGCTGAAAAAGAGGGCCTTGCCGCGCTCCGCCGCCGCCGACAGCTTGCCGGGTGCCGGGATGTGCGGCGACAGGGTGAACTCAAAGGAGTTGGTATAGACCGCCAAGGCGTCGAGATCCTCAGAGCGGCCGCTCATGGTTTCTTCCAGCTCGATGGGGTGGAAGCCTTGCTTGGGCCGGACCGGGCCGCGCACCAGGCCGCTACCGCGCATCAGCGGGCTGCGGATGGTGTACTCGAAGTCCTGCACCTCGTCGCGGTCGGCCGACCAGTGCAGCGGGTGGGTGTGGGCCAGGCCGAACAGCGGCGGCGTTTTGCGGAGCCCCTCGGGGTTCTGCCAGACCCGGCCATCACTGAGGCCGTCGGGATGGCACGATGCGCAAGCGACCCAGCGGCGGGCCGACAACGGCGGCAGGGCCGAGCTGAACAGGATCTTGCCCCGCACCCACGCCGGCGTCTTGGGCGGTTGGCACACCGGGATCGTGGCCTGCCTGGCCATGTTCGCCGCCTTGTGAACGGTGACGGCGAAATCCAGCGTATTGTAAACGTAGGCGGTCTGCCCGTCGGGACTGAGGCGGATGGCGCGGGGGTTGCGCCCCAGCGGCACGACGCGGCCATAGCGCTCGATCTCCTTGTAGTCGTCGTCC
>DATLYH010000292.1:0-9396 GCA_035575035.1 Gemmataceae bacterium | reverse complement strand
CAGGGGACAGACTCTCCTGTCCCCTGTCCTCTGTCCCCTCTTCCCTACTCCCGACTCCCTCCCTGGCCGCCGGCGGCGGCCGGGCTATGATCTTCCCGTGATCCTTTGCCGGCGGCCTGGCGCCCGGACTTGCACCCGGGTGCCAGCGCCGGCCGGCGTGTGCAAGAAAGGAGCCCTTCATGGCGAGCATTTCCCGCGGGCCCGGCGGCCGGCGGACCATCCAGTTCGTCGCCCCCGACGGCCAGCGCAAGAGCATCCGGCTCGGCAAGGTCTCGCAGGACGTGGCCGAACGGATCAAGACCAAGGTCGAGCACCTGGTGGCGGCCGCGATGTCCCGCTGCCCGCTCGACGCCGAGACGGCGCGGTGGGTCGGGGAGATCGGCGACCGCCTGGCGGGGAAGCTGGCGGCCGCGGGCCTGATCCCCCGGCGGCCGGCCGTGCCGCCGGCCCCCACCCTGGGGGAATTCGTGGACGCCTACCTGGCCGGGCGCACCGACCACAAGCCGAACACGCGCGCGAACTGTCGGACCATGACCCATTCCCTGCTGGCCCACTTCGGCCGGGAGAAACGGCTGCACGAAATCACCCCCGGCGATGCGGACAGCTTCGTGGTCTACCTGCGGCAGGGCGGGCTGGCCGAAGCGACCATCGGCCGGCGGATCAAGATGGCGAAGCAGATCTTTCGCGCCGCGGTGCGGAGGAAGCTGCTCGCGGAAAGCCCGTTCGCGGACGTCAAGCCGCCCAAGGAGACCAACGAGCGGCGCCAAATCTTCATCACCCAGGAGATGACCCAGCGCCTTCTGGAAGCTTGCCCCGATGCGGAGTACCGCTTGATCGTGGCCCTGGCTCGCTACGGTGGGCTGCGGACCCCCTCGGAAACGTTGGCGCTGACGTGGTCGGATGTCGATTGGGAGCGAGGCCGCCTGCGGATCGACAGCCCCAAGACGGGCGTGCGGCACATCCCCCTGTTTCCCGAGCTGCGGCCCTATCTGGAAGCGGTTTTCGACGAGGCCGCGGAGGGGAGCCGGTACGTCATCACCACCTACCGCAGCGCGCGGAAGAACTTCCGGACCCGGCTGGTGCGGATCATCCGGCGGGCCGGGCTGGAGCCGTGGACCAAGCCTTTCCAGAACCTGCGGGCCAGCCGCCAGACGGAGCTGGCGGCCGCCTTCCCCCTGCACGTGGTCTGCAAGTGGATCGGCAACTCCCAGGTGGTGGCCCAGAACCACTACCTGCAGGTAACCGAGGAGCACTTCGCCCAGGCGCTGCAAAATCCGGTGCAGCAACCCGCCGCAACGGGTCGCATGGCGTCGCAAGGTTGCGCGGATGAAGTGTCGAAGATGGCTTCTTGCAAGGTGTTGCGAGCGGATGCCATTCCTTGCGAAGATGTCCAGCACGCCTGGAGGGATTCGAACCCCCAACCTACGGCTCCGTAGGCCGTTGCTCTATCCAGTTGAGCTACAGGCGCTTTAGCCGCTGCACTGGGCCCGGTCTTCCCGGGTGGAATTCAATATAGGGGAGGTGGTCTTTGGTGTCAACTCGGCCTCCCTGCTGCGGTGCGCCGCGATGGTTGGGCCGAGTGTCCGGCCTCCGCCGGCTCTGTCAGCTACGCCTGGCACGCCGGTTGATCAGAGGATACGGCTCCCTGCGCTTCCCGTTCCTTGCTGCCGGCCTCCAGGTGGTTTGACCGCTGCTCCGAAAGGAGGAAGAGTTGGACGTGTCCCTTGTGCGCTTTAACATCAGGAGGATGTTGCCGTGACTGTCCGCTTCCGTTACTTGCTGGCCGCGGTGGGGCTTTGGATGGTGCCCCCCCTGCCCGGCCTTGTTGCCGGCGAAACCGTCCCCCCCCATGAGCCTGCCCGGCTGACCATCGAGCCCGGCCCAGGAACGGCCGGCGACCAGCAGACCGCCAACGCCATCGCTGAACGCCTCCAACACAGCGGCCAGCTGCGGCACTACCGCATCGAGGTCGCCTGCCGCGCCGGCGCCGTGGAGTTGACCGGCCATGTCGCCGACGAGGCGCAGCGCGAGGCCGCCCTGCGCCTGGTCCGCGATGTGCCCGGTGTCGAGCGCGTGGTGGACCGCCTGACCCTGAGCGGCGCCGTCACCCCGGTCCAGGCCGAGGCCGTACCGCCGCCGGCCCCCGCAACGCGCGAGCCGGCCCAGGTTCTGCCTCGCGCCCCAACGCCGGCCGGCCCTGTGGTCGAGCCAATGCCCATGGCCGCCGGCACCCCCGGCTCGCCCTACGATCTGATGAGTCCGCCCCACCTGCCGCCCTACGCCTGGCCGACCTACGCGCCTTACAACAACTACTCGCGGGTGGCCTACCCGTTGGCGTATCCGTACAACGCCTGGCCGTTCATCGGACCGCCCTATCCCTTCCCCAAGATCCCGCTCGGCTGGCGGAAGGTGAAGCTGGAGTGGCAGGACGGCCATTGGTGGTTCAGCAAGCTGGCCACCAAGTACGACTGGTGGCGGCTGCGCTACTGGTAACCGCGAAGACCGACGCTCCACGGGCAGAAGGCGGCGGGACGAGCCGGCCCGGTTACCGCCTTCTGCCTTTCCTTTGTGTCCTCCGGCCGAGGACAGCCAACTCGCCGAAATCCAGTACCCGCTTCCCACTGACGGCATGACAGCGATAGTGCTGCCAGCGCGGGTCCCGCAAGACGTTGACCCCCGCGGCGTCGGCGGAGAACGCCGGCAGGACAAGGTGCCTCGGCCCTTCCAGATAGCACGGCGCCACGACCCCGCTTCCCCAGCGCAGACAAGGGTGAACATGCCCCTGCACCACCGGTCCGTCCGGCAGCGGGCCGTCGCCGTGGACCACGCGCCAGCCGCCGAGGTCCATCCCGTCGGGGAAGATCGGCAGGCAGTCCGGCTCGTCCCGCAAGCCGCGGTCGTGGTTGCCGGGGATGATGCCGGCCAGCGTGATCCCGGCCGCATTGAGCCAGTCGATCAATCCTTCCGCCGGCGCCGCCCGGCCGTCCTCAAACAGATCCCCTGCAATCACCAACCGGTCGAATTGCTGTCGTGCCCGCAGCAAGCGCAGCGGTGCCAGGGCCTCGTCGAGGGCATCGGCCGGCACCGCCTCGCCGCGGCGCTGCCGGACCAGCGCATAGCCAAGGTGCAGGTCGGCGATGACCGCGGTGGCCGTCGGCAGGTGGACCGCGGCCCGCTCCGGCGTCAACAGCCATTCAGGATGCCGTCCCATGTCCCCCTCCCGTCAGCAGCGCGTGCAGCCGTTCCAACGCCTCAGCCGGACTCTCCGCCGATTCGGCCGGTCCAGCGGCGAGTTGGGTCCAGGCCTGGGCGAAGGGCGAGGCCTGCGTCAGCCGGCGCACATGCAGCGTCCGGCCGGCCATCTCCTCGGCGAACGCCCGGGCTGCGCCGGCGTCGCAGCATTCCTCATGGACCTCGCGCCGAGCCTGGCGCAGGAGGACGAAATCCGGATCAGCCGTGATGAGGTGATCAAAAAGCCGGCGCTCGGCCCAGTCGGGACCACCGACGCGCGGCCGCCCGCCGCGCGGGTTGCGGAGCAGCATCAAGCCGATCAGGGCCACGCGCCGGAAACACTCGCGGAGGGCGACGCTGTCGGCGACGGCCGCGGCCAGGTCGGCATCAAACCGCTCACCGGCGAGAAGAGCACGCAGCTCGGCCGGCGTTAGCTCGGCACCGCTTCGATCAAAAAGGGCGAAGCCCAGGTCGGCCACGATCGAGGCGGCCGAGCGGCCGTGGTCGCGGACCAGTCGGCGGACAGCGACGCGGGCCAGGGCGTCGTTGCCCGCCCGGCCCAGCGGCGTGTGGAAGTAGTAGTCGGCGCCGGTCGCGGCAGGCACGATTTCCACCAGGCAGGTGGCCGAATCTGGGATTTCGCTCAGACACTCCTGTTTCTGGAAGTGCTTGACCAGCAGGCGGACGGCCGGCTCCCCCAGGCCGTAGTCGTGTTGCAGCAGCCGGGCCAGCGCCTCGGGGCCGTCACGCAACGCCTCCGCCGCTTGCACCCGGAGCAGGTAGAGACGCCGGGCCAGGTCGGCCGAGAGCGGCCAACCAGCGCCGTTCCAGCGCGGTACCACCGGCCGGCCAATAACCTCATCCACCAGCAGTTTCGGTCCCTCGCGGCGGCGGAACTCCAGGCAACGGCCGTCCAGCAGGAAGCGGTCGCCCGGCTGGAGCCGCTCCGCGAAGGCATCGTCCAGCTCCCCCACCGGGGTGGGGAGTGGGGAGTGGGGAGTGGGGATATCGGACCAATCACCTCTTACTACTCTACCACTCAGCAAATGCACCGGCTGCTGTTCGTCAGTGAGGATGGTGCCGAGGTTGCGCCACACCAGGCGGGCGGTTCGGCGGTCACGGATGACAAACTCGCCCTCGACCCACCGCAGCCGGGCCGGCAACCAGGACCGGCCGTTGCGGTCGCGGCCGGAGAGATAGTCCAGGCAGTCGTCGAAATCGCGGCGAGCCAGATCGCGGTAGGGGTAAGCCCGCCGGACCAGGGCAAATGCTTCCTCGGGCGCCCACGGCCGCTGGGCCGCCATGCCGAGTAGTTGCTGACAGAGGACGTCGAGCGGGTGCGACGGCACGCGCAGCGGCTCCCACTGGGCCGAGCGGCCCGAGGCACCGGTGACCGCGGCTTCCAGCAGCTCGGCCGGCGTGGCGGTCAGCACCAGTCCGCGCCGCGGCCGCCCCGGGCTGTGGCCGCCGCGCCCCACCCGTTGCAGCAGCCGGACCACGCCGCCCGGCGGGTGGACCAGTACCACCGCGTCCACACTGCCGAGGTCCATCCCCAGCTCCAGGCTGGTGCTGCTGACCACCGCCCGCAGCCGGCCCTGCTTCATTCCCCGCTCCACGCGCCGCCGCCGGGCCCGCGCCAGGGCCGAGTGATGGACCGCGATCTCTTTGTCCCAGGCCGGCCAGCGCCGCCGCATCGCCCACGCCAGCCGTTCCGCCAGGCTGCGCGTGTTGGTGAAAATCAGCGTGCTCCGGTGGACCGTCAACTCCCTCTCCAGCCGGTCCATCAGGTGTGTCAAGAAATTGCCGCTCTCCGGCAGCGGCTCGATCGCCAGGTCCAGCGGCGCGCTCTCGCCGACGGCGGCAATGCGGCATGTCCGCTCCGGTCCCACCAGGAACCGAGCCGCCTCGACCAAGGGGGCGCAGGTGGCCGACAGGCCGATCCGCTGTAGCTCGCCCCCGGCCAACGCGGTCAGGCGCTCCAGGCTCAGCGCCAGATCGGCGCCGCGCTTGTTCCCCGCCACGGCGTGAATCTCATCGACCACCACCCACCGCAGGTCGGCGAACTGCTCGGCCGCGGCGGGTTGGCTGAGGAGCACAGCCAGGCTTTCGGGCGTCGTTAGGAGGATGTTCGGCGGCCGACGGCGGAGGATGCGCCGCACCCGCGCCGGTGTGTCTCCCGTGCGCAGGCCGATGCGGACCGAGCCGCAGCCGACCGGCAGGAAAGCAGCCAGATCGCGCAGGTGGAAGCGGAGGTTTTTCCGGGCGTCGCTGCACAGCGCTTTCAGGGGCGCCACATAGAGGGCGCGCAGGCCCGAACAAAGGGGGCCGGTCAGCAGCCGGGCCAGGATCGGCAGGAAAGCAGCCAGGGTCTTGCCGCTGCCGGTGGGGGCGCTGAGGAGCAGATGCTCGCCGGCTTGCAGTGCGGGCCAGGCGAGGCGCTGAACGGCGGTCGGCTTGCCGAAGCGCTCGCGGAACCACCGGCGGACCGGCCCCGGCAGCACCGCCAGGGCCGCCTCCGCGGAAGAGGGGCCGAGGTATCCTACCCCTGAAGGTGCATCCGCTGCCATGAAGGAAATCCTTTCCACCGATCACGGCGGTGTCAACGGCACCGGCCGATCGCGCTCGGCATCGACGATGCAAAGGAAGCCAAACGGTTCCGTGGCGGAGGGGTTGCGGAACTGGTGCGGCTCATGGGGCGCGACATAGATGGTGTCGCCGAAGCCGACCTCATAAACCGTGTCGCCGAGCCGCACCTGGCCCTGGCCGCGCAGCACGACCACGGCATGCTCGTGGGCGTGGTGCTCAAAGGAACTGTAGCCGCCCGGGGCGATCTCGAAGTAGCGGACCTGGAAGGCGGTCCGCTCGCCGCCGGCACCGACCAAGGTGGTGCGGACCACGCCGCAATGGTGCGCCGCCTGCTGCTTGTACGCGCGGACCGGCACCCCCTGCCAGGTGAACCCCGGCTGAAATCGCAGGATGCGAGAAACGAGTTTCTCGGTCGGCTCGGGAGTCATTCACCATTTCCTCCGAGCCGCGGGCGGCTTCGCAGGTTCGCTAAGCCGCCCGCGGCTGCGGATCAACTTTCCGGGGGGAAGGTAACAAGCACCTTCAAGACCGGACCACCGCGGCGGGCGGTCTCGTAAGCCCGCTGGATATCTTGCAGGGCGAAGCGGTGCGTGACCAGGCTTTCCGAACGAACTTGCCCTCGGCGGAGCAGGTCATAGGCCAGCCGGGTATCGTCGGGGCCGCAGGAGTACGAGGGAACCAGGCTGACTTCGCGGAAGTAGAGATCGCCCAGATCGAGTGAGGTCAGCGTCCCCGTCGGCGTCGGTGTGAACAACAGCGCCGTGCCGCCGGGGCGGACATAGGCCAGCGACTGCCGGATTACATCGGGATGTCCTGGCCCGATGACGACAAAATCAACGGCGCCGGCCAGCGTCCGGGCTGCCTCGTCCGGCGTCAGTGCCTCGGCAGCGCCGAAATCCCGTGCTGCCCGGCGGCGGTCGGGGTCCGGCTCCACGGCAACGACCGCGGCGGCACCGAAGGCGCGGGCGGCCGCCAGGTTGAGCAGGCCCATGACGCCGCAGCCGACCACCGCACCGCGCATGCCATCCAGCGGCGACAGCCGTCGCATGGCCTTGACACTACAGCCGAGCGGCTCGATGAAGACCGCCTGCTCTACGGTCAGATCGGGGACGGCGAAAGCATCGCTGCGGACCATCTCGGCCGGCACCCGGATCCACTCGGCCATGCCGCCCGGGTCGAGCTTGCTGGCGCGCCAGCTCGGGCAGTGAACGACTGCGCCGCGGCGGCACTCCGGGCAGGTGCCACAAGGAGCATGATGATGGAAGAAGACCAGGTCGCCCGGCCGAATACCCACGACCTCTCGGCCGACCTCCGCCGCCCAGCCGACCACCTCATGGCCGAGAACCGTACCGACTTTCTGGTGCAAGTACCAGGGCATCAGGTCGCCCGAGCAGATGCCGCAGGCCGCTGTCCGCACCAAGAGCTCCCCCTCGCTCCGCAGGCGCGGCACGGGCGCCTCCACGACCTCGAATTGCTCAGGACCGACAATCAGCGCCTGGCGCATGACCTCGGCACGCGGGCCGGACGACATGGCACAATCCTTGAAAAGTGTCCGATGAGGGATGATAGCAAGACCGCGGCCGGCTCGGCTACCCGAGCCGGCAAAGCGGGGCATCTGTTCGCCCTCCCACCGGCGGCCGTCCCTCACGGTGTTGACCAACGCACCTTTCTCAACTTGACTGTCGAACCTCCGAACAGGGCAACGCAGCGGCACACAGCATCAGCTGGGGCAGGTCCGCGCGCCGGACCAGCGGTCGTTCTGGACGAAGTCCTTCTTCCGCGCTGGCGGAAGGTTTCTTTCCCCGCGCTGTTGTGGTATCCTCAGGTTGGTAACAACTGGGTGTTGAGGGGGGGAACTTCAGCTGAACCACGGCACACCGGAATCCGCCATCGTACCGCGTACCGTACCAACCCACAAGTTTGATTGGCTGCGGGGAGGTTAGATCCAAGATGTACTACATCGACCCCCATATTCATATGATCTCGCGGGTCACCGATGACTACCAGCGCATGGCGCAGTGCGGCTGTGTGGCGCTCAGTGAGCCCGCCTTCTGGGCCGGCTTCGACCGCGGCTCGGCCGAGAGCTTCCGCGACTACTTCCGCCATCTGACCGAGTTCGAGCCGAAGCGCGCCGCTCAGTTCGGCATCCGCCACTACAGCTGGCTCTGCATCAACGCCAAGGAAGCCGAGAACGTCTCGCTGTCGCGTGAGGTCATCGCCCTGATCCCGCAGTTCCTCGACCGGCCCAACGTGCTCGGCATCGGCGAGATCGGCCTGAACAAGAACACCCGCAACGAGGCCACCGTCTTCCAGGAGCACGTGGACCTGGCGATGAAGACCAATGAGTTGATGCTGATCCACACGCCCCACCTGGAGGACAAGTACAAGGGAACCCGGATGATCATCGACATGCTCAAGGGGGACCGCCGGGTCAACCCGGAGCGCGTCCTGATCGACCACGTCGAGGAGCACACGGTCCGGCTGGCCCTGGACAACGGCTTTTGGTGCGCCATGACGCTCTACCCGACGACCAAGTGTACGCCGGAGCGGGCCGTGGACATTCTGGAGATGGTGGGGACCGAGCGGATCATGGTCAACTCGGCCGGCGATTGGGGGAAGTCAAACCCGTTGGCGGTGCCGGAGTTTATCCAGGAGATGAAGCGGCGCGGCCATCCCGAGGAGGCGATCCGCAAGGTGGTCTACGACAATCCGCTGACGTTCTGGCGGCAATCGGTCCGCTGGCAGGAGTGGGGGGAGGCGAAGCCACCGGCCGACGGCCAGCGCGCCGCGACAGGGCCGCACGCCAGGGAGGCACTGGCGGCTGCCAAGCGGTGACCGACACGGTAAGGGATGCCGCACCATGAAGAATCGCTTGCTCTCCTTCCCACACCCTACCAAAAAGGGAAGTGTCTTCAATGATCCAGACGGGAACCCAGATCAGAGATATCCAGAGGGTAAAAAATCTCAAGCCGGCCAATGGCGTCGTTGAGCTGACCTTTCAGAACGGGGGAAAGGCCGTCCCGCTCGCGGACCATCCGGATTACGAGATCATCCTTCTGGAAGCGAACCGGAGCTTGGGCCACGGACGGCCAGTCGGATTCCTTCTGGAGTCCTCCGGGCGGGTCGTGGAACTTCAATGCGCGATTGACACGCACGTCCACGAAGTGAAGGACTGTGACGAAGACCCTAGCCGCCTGGAGGTTTGGTTCTGGGGGTACAGCCCCGTTTGCTACCTGACGCGCGACCATCCCGACTTCGAACGCATCCGGGCTACCCTGCGGGAAGCGCTTGCGTCGCAGAGCATGGTCTGGCTGGCGCCTCACACCTGGCCGGTCGAAGGGGAGACGGAAATCTGGACAAAGATCATGGACGTGCGCCCCGTCAACCGGGACGCGGCCGCGTCCCAGGCGAACGGGACCGCCTGATGGGTTTACCATGCCAGCCCTTTGAAGGTGTCATTTTCTGCTCTTCTCCTGGGCCAGGAGCCGGGCAGTTGCAACGTGTTTGGCTTTGGTGAAACGCGCTCTTCGCGGGCGAGGCTTCTTGGGACCACGCACTTGCTTCTGATACCGCTCCAAC
>DATLYH010000291.1:0-4429 GCA_035575035.1 Gemmataceae bacterium | reverse complement strand
CTCCATGCTGAAGCTGGTGTCGAAGAGGAGCACCGCCGCTACCGGCCGCTCGCTGCCGAGGCCGATGCGCTCGCTGAACAGCCTGGGCCGGGCCAGCGCCAGACAGATCAGCACAATCAGGAGCATGCGCAGGGCGAGCAGGAGCAGGTGGCGCAGACGGAGGCGGCGCTGGTTGGTGCGGTGCTTTTGCAGCAGAAAGCGGAACGCCGGGAACGGCAGACGCTTCGGCTTCTGCTGCATGATCAGGTGGATCAGCACCGGGATGCCGACGAGAAGCAGGCCAGTCAGCAAGAGCGGATGAATGAAAGTCATAGCGGTGCCACTTGCTTTTCCGGTAACCGTGGCTTGCGGCTCCGGCTGAATATCCACTATACTCACTCCCAGGAGGGACATCATGTCCGAGAACCTTCTTTATCGCATTCGGAGCGGCGACGTACAACTCCTGGAAGAAGCTCTCCGCTCATGGACAGCCAATGGCAACAACACTGAGTTGGTCCTTGAACTGGAAGACGCGGTCAACCTGTGCCTGGGGCTGCCGGACGACCTGCGCGCGGTCTGGGACGCCACCTGGCGCCGGTTGACCGCGTACCAGATTGATGACTACCAGAAAACAGGCGAGAGGCTTCTGTCTCTCTTCGACCGTGCGGTGAACGTCTTGACTCAGATTCATCAGCGGGTGGAGAAGCACGAGCGCCAGGGACCAGCGATTCGACGATCCGGTGAGCTGCTCGCCGCCTTGGAACGACTCCAGCACATGCGCCAGCAGTTTATGGACGGTTGGCTCTGGATTACGCCGGAGATCATCCAGGAAGCCCGCGAGGAGTACGCCCGGGGCGAATACCAGACGGTTAGGGAGATCCTGGATGAGTTACAAGGTAAAAATCCGCAGCTCCGTCCGTAGAAGGATCGTCGCCTGGAACCTGCCCGACACGGTCTTCGTCGAAGTCCTCATTCGCCTGGAACAGCAACTAGGCCAGAATCCGGCTGCTCACCTCGTGCGTGCCCGGCACCCCTTCGAGGGGATGAATTACGGCTTCTCCCTGGTTGATCCCACAAATCGGTTGCGCGAATTCGCCTTCTTCTTTCACATTACGTATGGTCAGGATGAGCAGACACTGGAAGTTATCAACTGCGCCTACCACGTGACTGGGCTCTGACCATTTCCTATAGCTCCTTCAAAACCGCCGCTGTCGCTGGATCAGGTACTCCATCAGCGCCTTGTCGAAGCTGACGGATGTGTCCATCGGTACATAGTCGATGTTCGCCTTGGAGCACTCGGCGCGGTAAAGGTCCTGGAACTCCGCGATTGCCTGCAAGTAGTCGCTTCGCATGCCCCGAGCATCCAGCGTCAGCCGTTGGGGCTCCTCAACGTCCTCAAACTCGATGACCCCCTCGAAGGGGAAGCGGACCTCGGCCTCATCGAGGATGTGGAAGAGGATGACGTCGTTGCCGCGGTGTCGCAGGTGGTGCAGGCTCTCGATGACCGGCTGCGGCTCGGTCAACAGGTCGCTGAAGAGCATGACCAGGCTCTTGCTGCGGATCATGGCGGCGAGTTGGTGCAGGCAGCTGGCCACGTTGGTCCGGCCGGCCGGCTTCAGGTTTGCCAGCACTGCCAGGATCGTGCCCAGCTGGGTCCGCTTGCTTCGCGGCGGCAGGCAGGCCTGAATGCGCGTGTCGAAGGTGACCAGGCCGACCGGGTCCTGCTGATGGATCATCAGGTAGCCCAGGGCCGCTGCCAGGCAGACGGCGTAGTCAAACTTGGTCAGCTCCTGCCGGTAGGTGTAGGCCATCGACGCCGACAGGTCCATCACCAGGTAGCCGGTGACGTTGGTCTCAGCCTGGAATTTCTTGATGTAGAACTTGTCGGTCTTGGCGTAGACGTTCCAGTCGAGGTCCTTGAGGTCGTCGCCGGGGACGTACTTACGGTGCTCGCTGAACTCGACGGAGAAGCCGTGGAACGGGCTGGCGTGCAGGCCGGCCAGGAACCCCTCGACAATGAACTTGGCGCGCAGATCGAGCCGGGCCACCTGGCGAATGACTTCCGGGCGAAGATATCGCTCCGGGGTGCTCATGAGAAGGGGCATCCACGAGTAACGAATCAACACGAGCCGTTTCGCCGCGCCGCGGCGCGGCACGGCGAAACGGGTGCTCACCCTTTTATTGTACTCGTGTTGATTCGGGTGATGCGTGGATCAACCTCTCACAAGCAGCGGAGGAAGGCGACCAGGTCCTTCTTCTCTTCGGCGGTCAGCTTCACCCCCAGGACCAGGTTGAAGAATTCCACCGTGTCCTCCAGGGTGAGCAGCCGGCCGTCGTGAAGGTAGGGCGGACTGTCCTTGATGCCCCGCAGCGGGAACGTCTTGATCGGCCCGTCCGCCGCGGCCATCCGGCCGTTGATCATCCGCGGCTTGTAGAAGCGCTCGGTCCTGAGGTTGTGCATCAGGTTGTCGGTATAGTACGGCGGCGGGTGGCAGACCGAGCACTGCGCCTTGCCGAAGAACAGCTCCTGGCCGCGCAGCTCCTCTGGGCTGGCCTTCTTGGGATCAAGCTTACCGAGGACGTTCAGCTTCGGCGCCGGCGGGAAGTCGATCAACTCCTGGAACTCGGCCATGAAGTGGACCTGGCTGCCGCGCTCCAGAATGTTCACGCCCTTCTTGGTGGCCGCCACCGGGTCGCCGTCGAAGTAGGCCGCCCGCTGCTCGAACTCGGTGAAGTCTTCCACACTCCGCAGCGCCCGCTGCGAGCCGAAAAGCCGCTGGATATGGACGCCGCGCAGCGACGGCGTGTCGATGCGATGGCGGTGCTCCTGCGGCCGAATGTCCCCCACCAGGTGGGTAGCGGCGTTGGTATGCCCGTTGACGTGGCACTCGAAACAAGTGACGCCGCGGTGGGGCCGCTCGGAGCGGCGGTCGTCGGTGGCGTTGAACTGCTGCTGCGGGAACGGCGTCACCAGCAGCCGCAGGCCCTCGAGTTGCTTGGGATTCAGGATGTCCTTGAACAGGTCGAAAAAGTTGTCAAGGGTGATCAGCTTGCCCCGGGAAACGTCGCCCAGGTCCGGCCGGGTCGTCAGGAAGAGGGGCGGCGGGAACTCCGGCAGCAGATGCTCGGGCAGGTCAAAGTCGAGGTCGAAGCGGGTCAGGTCGCGCCCTTCCTGCTTCTTGATCTCGTCGATGTGGAACTTGGGGAAGAGCATGCCTCCTTCCGGGTGGTTGGGGTGGGGCAGCGGCAGGAAGCCGGCCGGGAACAGGTCGCGGGAGCGGATCTCCTCCGGCGACATCGCAGCCAGTTCCTCCCAGGTTGTCCCCTTGGGGAGCTTGACCCGCACCCCCTCCTGGATCGGCTTGCTGCGGGTCATGGTTACCGACTTGGACGGACGGTTGCTCAGGTCATAGCGCTGTTCGAGCAACTCCAGCTGGCGCTTCATGATCTCCGGCTTGGCGGCCTTCATCTTCGCCATCAGGGCCTGGAACTCGCTCGGACTGCCGGGCTGCCCGGATGCGTCCGGGACAGAGCCGACGCCCACGATCAGCGCCAGCCCGATGAGGGCGCCTGCGGCGATGGCAGGGCGTTGCTTGATGGACCTTCCCATGGTTGTGCCCTCCATATGTGAGGAAAGTTTTCTGGAATAAGAATTATTATTGAAAAGGAACAATGGCCAGCCCAACTCCCCGCTGGTTTCCGGAAGGCAGGGGCAGCGCGCAGCGAGGCCCCGGCGCGGCCTTCTGGACGTTGCTGCGCTCAGTCCCGGCCCCTTTCGCCCTTCCCGAACGGCGGGGCCCACCGCCCGCAGCGAGGCTGCCCTTTTTGTCGCGGCGGTCTCTTCGAAAAGATGGGAAAGCTGAACGGAAGCCGCCGCCCGGCCATTGGAATCGCTCTTGTCCGTGGCGGCGCCCCGGCGTTATACTCCGCCCGCCCGATCGTCGGTCCACGCCGAGCGCGGGGGACCGAGACACGCTCCGGGCAGACCACAGCAAGTCTCAGGGCCCGTTCCAAGGAGGGAAGACATGGCCCACTCGACTCGCCCGCTGATCGGCATCAACGGCGACTTCATTGCCGCCGGCAAGCACGCCGGCTCCTACGTCCGCGTCCATGCCGGGTATTTCGAGGCGGTGCTGGCCGCGGGCGGGCTGCCGCTGATCCTGCCGCCGCTGTGCAAGGATGTTAAGAACGTCGAGCTGGACGCGCTGCTGGATCGCTTCGATGGCATCGTCTTGACCGGCGGCCCGGACATCGACCCGCGGAAGCTGGGGCTGCCGCCGCACCCCTCCGTCCAGCCGATGACGGAGCGGCGTGAGGAGAGCGACCGCGTTCTCGTACGCCGCCTCGTGGAACGGCAGGTGCCGGTCCTGGCCATCGGACTGGGAATGTTGCAACTGAATGTTGCCTGCGGCGGGAGCATCTACGTGCATCTGCCGGAAGAGCAGCCGCG
>DATLYH010000290.1:0-4421 GCA_035575035.1 Gemmataceae bacterium | reverse complement strand
GCACATCATATGACAGGGCTAGATCAGCTGAGTTGAGTCCCTCGGAAACATCGAGGTTGACCGGTACCGTGATTGTACGGCCGCGCCGGCCGCGGAACCCCTCACCCCTTTCCCCATCCGATGGGGAGAGGGGTGAGGGGATGCTCAGCAGCGGGTCAGGGCCAAGCAGCGTGAGGTTCGGAGGGTTGGTGGGCAGCGGCGGCACTTCCGGCCGGTCAATACCCAACGCCTCCTGCAGCAGGCGCGTGCCGTCGGCAGCGTTGATGGTGCCGTTGCCGGTGAGGTCGGCGAGGATCACCGGGTCGGCCAGCTGGTAGGCCTCGAACCCGGAGTCCAGGCCGACACCGACGCGCAGCCCCCGGAGGGCATCGGCCGAGCTGTAGCCGCCGTTGCCGGTCGTGTCCCCCAGGTAGGCGATCACCTGGACGCCGCTGTCGCCCGCTCCGGGGGCCACGACATCGTTGATCGTGACGGCGGTCAGGCTGATCACTTGCTTGGTGGCGTATGAACTGGCCGCCCCGGTGGGCACGGAAGCGCTCAGTCGCACGAAGTCGATGGTGCCGGCCGGGAGGGCGGTCGGGCTGCTGAACATGATCAGGGGCTGTCCCGAGACACTGTTGTCGAAGGTGACGGTGGCCCCGGGGGGAAGGCCGGGGGCGACGGTGGCCCCGGTGATGCTAAGCAAGCTGGTGCTATGGACCACGCGCAGGCTGATCGTTCTCACCCCGCCTGCGGAAGTCAGCCGCAACGGCAGCCCGCTTGAATCGGCCGGCACGTTGACCGCCTGGTCGGGACCGCGGGCGAAGTCGGGCACACTCACTACCGCTGCCGGCACCGAGGTGATGGTGAAGGTAACGACGTGGTTGCCGCCGGGCGTGCCAAGGCCGTTGGCGTTGCCGTCGAGTGGGCCGCCGCCAGCGCCTTTGAAGCCGTCGCTGCCGCTGCGGAACGTGACGGTGTACGTGTCGGGCGCCAGCAGCCCGCCGGTCTTGATGAAGGTGATACTGCGGCGGGACGAATCGATCACCAGTGTGCCGCGCACCGGCCCGGTGGCGTTGCCGACCACAGTGACGTCGGCCGGTCCCAGGCCGGCGGCCTGGCTGTCGTACAGGTTCAGCACGGCCGGATCGATGGCGCCGCTGAACTGGGCGAAGAAGCCGGTATTCTCCCCCCGCACTGAATCCACGCGCAGGTCGTTATCCAGGATGGTCAAGACGGCGGTACTCGGCGTGCTGAGGGTGGCGCCACCAGTCGGGGCCGAGAGGGTCAGGTTGACCGTTTCGTTCAACTCGGTGAGAGTGTCGCTAATAATGGGGATGGTGACCGTCTTGCTGGTCTCGCTGGCACCGAAGATGAGAGTCTGGGTGACAGGGGTGTAATCCTGGCCGGCGGTGGCGCTGCCGCCGCTGGTGGTGAAGACGACAGTGGCGATGCCCGCGCTGCCGCCGATGCGCGTCACCGTGACGGTGGCCGGCCCCGCCTCCTCGTCGATACTGTAGGCGGCGGCGCCCAGGCGGAATTGGCCGGGCTCCTGGCCGACCACCACGTCGAGCTTAGCGTTCTGAGCGGTGAGGGTCACGGTCCGCATCACCGGCGCCGGCAGCCCGCCGCCGGAGAAGGTCACAGTGTAGGTGCCGGGCGCCAGCTGCTGCTGGTAGCCGCCAGCCGACATCGTGGTCGTGTTCACGGTGCCGCCCGGTCCGGTGATCGAGACGTTGACGCCGGCCAGTCCCTCGCCGGCCTCATAGTAGCGGCTGTTGTTGGCGTCGTTGAAGACCACACCCATCAGGTAAGGGTTGCCCAGACTGAAGCGGTTGCCGAAGTCCTGGGTGATGAGCAGCGGCCCGGTCTGCTTGCCGGGCAAGCCATCGATGACACCGATGCCGACCTCGCGGAAGGCGCTGTTCATCATGCTGTTGCGGTGGCCGGGCGGGTCCTGGATGCCGCCGGGGCCGTTGCCCCAGTCGATGGCGAAGCCGGCATGCCCATAGAAAATGCTGAAGGCATAGGCGAAGACATTCTCGCCCGCCGTCGAGAAGTTGTAGCCCGCGGCGGTCAGCCGTTGTCCCAGGTCGGGCTCACCGGGCAGTTGGTGCGACTGCTGATCGTGGGCCAGCATCTGCAAAGTGTGGTAGAGGGCAGCCCTTTGCAGGGCCTGGTGCCAGGCCAGCGGCGGCGCCGGTACCAGCGTGGCCCACTGCTGCGCCAGACGCTGGAGATCGACCTGGAAGCCGGCCGGGGGCGGCCCAATCGCTCGGTTCACGTCGGGGTCATTGGCGCCCAGGATCAGGTTCAGCTCGGCCTGCGGGTTCAGGCGCATCCGATTGAGTAGCTCTAGCATCTCCTGCGCCCGCGGCGAGGGGTCAAGCCCGCCAAAGGGACCGCCGTTGTCCACCAGCGTCAGGGTGGCCGTACTGGTTCCCAGCGTGGCGCCGCCGGTCGGCGCGCTCAGCGCCAGCAGGACGGTTTCGTTGGGATCGAGGGTCGCATCTTCGATCAGGTTGATGGTGAAGGTGGCAGCGGTTTGTCGGTGGGCAAAGGTGAGGGTGCCGCTGGTCGGAAAGTAATCGCCCAGAGAATCAAGAGATGGGCCGGGGGGCGATGCGACGCCGGGCGTGGCCGTGCCGCCGGTGGTGGTGGCGTACTGCACCGTCACTACCCCGTCACTGCCGCTGGTGCGCGTCACCGTGATGGTTGCCTTGCCGCCATTCTCGGCCCAGTTGATTGCGGAAGCGGCGAAGCCGAGTTGGCCGGACTGGGGAGTGTCATTGTCCCGGATGGTCAGGGTGGCCTCGCTCGGCGTGCCCAGGCCGGCGGTGCCGCTCGGCTCGCTCAGCGTCAGCCGGACCGTCTCGTTCCCCTCGAAGACCGCATCGTCGATGATCGGAACGGTAAACGAGGCGAAGAGTTGGCCAGCGGTAAAAGTCAGAGTGCCGCTGACGGCCGAGTAGTCCTCGCCGGCTCGGGCGGTGTCGTCGCGGCTGGCGTACCGGACAGTGACCGTGCTGCCGGTGCTGCCGGTGCGAAAGACCGTGACCGTGGCTGGGCCGGCGTTCTCATCGACAGTGTAATTACCGGCCGTGAACTGCAATAGCTCGGTCGGCAGAAGGACAGCGTTGGAAAACTCGCTGGTGTTGTTGCCGGCGTCGGTGGCCGTGGCTGTGATGTAGATGCCGGCCGGCAGCTCGGGGGTGAACTGGACTCCGGAGAGCAGGCCGTCGCCGTTGGCGTTGGTCGAGACGGGCAGCGACCCGATAGGGGTTGCCCCCTCGCCGAAGCCGGACGGATCGCGGGATGGGCTGGTGTAAAAATCAATATTGAAGGTCTGGTTAGGAGTGCTGTTGAAGGTCAGGTTGATGAAGGTGCTGCCGTCCTGGTTGAAGGCTCTGGTCAGGACAGGATAGTTTTGCAAGTTGTTGGCCCCGGTGTCGGGGTCGCCGGGGTCATTGGCGGCCACCCCGGCCGGCCCCAGGTCGATGCCGAGACCGCCGTTGGAGTGGATCGCGTTGCCGCGAATGGCGTTGCCGGTGCCGGAGTTGACCGCCACGCCGGCCCCGCCGTTGAAGGCGATGGTGTTGCCCTGGCTTGGTTGAGTTCCGCCGATGGTGTTGTTGGAGCCATTGATGGTAATCCCGGCCCCGACGTTGCCCAGGCCGGAAGCGCCAGCGATGTTGGTGCCGATAAGGCAGCCCTCGATAGTGTTGTTGTTGCCGTTGATCGTGATGCCGCTGCCGATGAACCGGGTGATAATCAGCGCGCGGACCGTACTGCGATTGGTGGAAATCGAGATTCCCGGGGCATCCACCCCGCCCCCGTCGATGCGGATCAGCGGGGTGCCGCTGAAGCCCGGCTGGGTAGTGCCATCGATGACCACCTCATCGGTAAGGCCCGGCAGTGGATTGCCGGAGACAATGCTGATGACCTGCACGCCGCCGCCGGGGATGTTGAACTCGATGCGGTCGGGGCCGGGGTTGCCGTTGGCCTCGATGATGGCTTGCCGGAGCGATCCGATGCCGCCATTATCGATGTTGGTGACGATGAAAGTAGCCGGCAGCGTCCGCCCTTCCAGCACTTCCAGGGTAGGGTGGAAGCTTGGCCGGCGCCGGCTGGTACGCGGCGCGGGCGGGAAAGTACGCGCGAGCAGCCGGCGGAACCATTGCTGTGCCATGAGCGGATCCTTTCGGGAAATCGCAGGAAGGACCCGGAGAAAAGGCGGGCGAAGAGAGCGAGTCACGCCTCCGGCGGAAAGTCCGCCGCGCGCCTTTAACGAGACAGGGCCTTTCCTGCACAGCGCGAAGATGATCTTCCCGCGCAGGGGGGCGGGCGGATCAGACACAAAATGTACGGCCGGCTGCGCCCGCTCGTCAAGGAAAAATGACGTAAAGGGATGGCTAAGGCGGGTGCATTATGGCAGTGCACTT
>DATLYH010000289.1:0-2981 GCA_035575035.1 Gemmataceae bacterium | reverse complement strand
GGGCTGCTGCAATCGCTTCAGCCGCCAGATCCGTATGGAACTCTTCACCGTTAAAGAACGTCACCGGGTTGCCCTTCGCATCCTGTCCGGTTGCCACCTCTGACGCCGTATAACGGTGACACTTAACAGGTGTTACCGATCGCTTGTTCAAAAGAAAGGCTGAAAACGATACCACATCCAAGGCATCTACCGCTAGGGGTGACAGCAGGATCGCTGCTGTCAACGGACCTTTTGTCGTGCAGGTTATAGTAGGGCAACACCAATACAGGTGCTTGTGAATCATGGCGGAGTGCCTCGTGAAGCCTGGGGTTCCGGCAGCAACCAGGCTAAGAGTTCCCCCTGCTCATCTGTCAGCTCCGGGTGGCGGATGTTGATGACGCGTTTGCAGCCCTAGGCCCCTCCTCCGGAGGGCCACCATGCAAACGCCTTGCCATAGCAAACTTACGTTCGGCGAGTTATAAAACTGCTTTTGTTTATGCTTATGCGGCCCGGCTCTGGAGGTCAGCTGAAATCGACGCGCACGTGCACCAACTCGCCCGGTGCTGCCTCGAAGCCGACGGCGTCGCCGTGGACACTGGCGTCCAGCAGGGGGGAGCCGCGCGCGTCCTCCACTCCCGCCCGCACCGGATCACGCGGGCAGCGCAGCTCGGCCGGCATGTGATGGCCGACGCACTCCAGCAGCCGAGCAATCACGCCATCGACGCCGCCCGGGGCCGGCCGCAATCCCGTCAGCACCAAATTGGGCACGTCGAGGTGGAACAGCCAGCCGGCAGCGCCGACATGCGGCGGCCCCTGAGCAACCTCCGCCAGCGGCACCGGCGTCACCATCCCCACCGCCGTTTGCATCGGGTAATCACGGTCGAGGGCGATACCGAGTTCGAACGCGTGGGCCGTCTCGCCCGGCGGCACCAGGATCACGTCGAGCATCCGCCCGCCATGCCGTTGGTGGAAGGGCAAGCCGCCCGGCAGGATGACCGTGTTCGATCGGCCGAGGCGCACCTCCAGGTAGTCGGGTGTCTCCGGCCGGGTGTGGCTGGTGATGGTGGGAGTGCCGTTGACCCCGCGCAGCAGCAGGGCCCGCTCGTCGCGCCAGGCGAAGCGGGCGCCGTAGTACGAATGCCAGGCGTATCCCGTCGGCGGCCGCTCTGGGTAGATCTCGATGCGCATCTCCAGCACCGGCCGGCCCAGCCAGGCGCGGAAGCGCTGCCGGAACGTGGCCAGCACCTGCTCCTGCTCGTCGAGCAGCGCCCCCTCGCTGATGATCTCCCCTAAGGCCGGGCCGTTAGCCGTGGTGCGCACCTCCTTGACACGCATGGTGCTGCCAGGGTTGTAAACCAGCTGCTGGCCCAGACGGTTGAGGCGCGTCCGGTGGTCACGGATGGCCTTGAGGCCGCCGGTGGCCGGATCGACCTCGGCCTCGAAGAATTCATTGCGGACGCAGCGGTTGTCGGCCAGGCGCATGCGGGCGGTCTGGGGCGGCGTCCCCGGCGGACCGACACGCGGGAACCAGGCAAAGCCCAGGGCCGGCACTTCTACCACCAACCGTCCCTTGCCGCCGTCGATCTGGCAGGCCTTCACCGGGCCGGCGATCGGCAGCGGTCCGGCCAATCCCTCTAACTCCAGCGCTACCCGGCGGGCGAAGCTGCACGGGTTGAGCACCAGGTAGCCGGGGCCTTCGTCCTTCGCTCGGGCCAACAGCCGCCGCGCCAGCCGGTCGGCCACCTGCTTTTCCGCCGCCTCCAGTTCGGCGGTGCTGACAGCGGCCCCGGACTCGACACGGTCTTCCAGCTCCGTCAATCGGCGTTCCAACTCCGGGTCGGCCCCGGCAGTGCCCGTCAGGCTGCGGTGCAGGGCTAGGAGGGTCCAGGCAGTGTCGATCCGCCGCCGCCGCCGTACATGCCGGGCAAAGCCGCTGACAGGGGGGGAGGGTGATGGAGTGATGGGAAGCTCGGGCGCAGGAACGCCCGCTTTCTGGGTGTCGGGTATCAAGGACGGCGGAGGGAGGACGTACCCGGCAGCGTCTTCTGATTGTTTGATTCCTTCTACCTCCTGGCCCACTTCGGATTCCTGCCTCTTGCCCCCTGCCCCCTGGCCCCTGTGCTCTGCCTCCTGGCACCGCTCGCTCAGGTAATCGGCATGGAACTCGTCGGCCGAGGCCGCGTGGGCGTACTCGCTGGGCTGCACCTCGTTGAGGTAGCGCGACAAGGTGGTCCACTGGCCCAGCACTGGGCTGAGCCGGCTCAACTCCAGCCAATCGCGATACCACGGGACCGCGGGGTTGCCCCGGTGCAGAAAGGCCAGCGTCGCGGCGTGATCCTGCATGATGGTGCGATGCAAATAGTGGGCAGCGTGGAAGAACGTCTGCGGACTGTCGGCTGCATAGGGAGCGCGAGTGAAGGCCTCCACCTGCTTACCGTCAGGGGAGGGCCAACTTGTTACCGTGCCGTGGTAGGTCGGTACCACCCCGTCATCGAAGGCCAGCAACACCGCCCGGCTCAGCCCGACCGTATTCAGAAAGAGCGGCAGCTGCGGATGGGCCGAGGTCCGCTTGCGGGCGAAGATGCGGACCTCCTGGTCAAGGAGCTGCTTGTAAACCGACTGTCCCTTGAGCAGGTTCCACAGCTGCGACTCGACGGGCAGCAGTGCGTCCTCGCGCTCCTGGTAAGGGCCGCCGCAGACTTCGACGAGGTCGCCGGCCACGCGCTCGCGCAAGGTCGCCAGCCGCTCGGGATAGAGCCGGCCCAGCTTCTCCAGTAGCGACGCCGAGGCGATCACGTTGAGCGGCAGGCCCAGCGCAAATGTCGCCGGCCAGGGTTCGTCCAGGCGCTGCTCGTCGGCCAGGTACAGATCGATCAGGTGGATGGTGACCGGGTAGAGCACCTCACGCGCGGCCAGCAGGCGCTCGGCGGCCGACTGAAGATGGCGGCGGGCGGCGTCCGGCTCGGGGCCCAGCAGTGCCGCGGCCGCCTGCTGGACGTCCT
>DATLYH010000288.1:0-5563 GCA_035575035.1 Gemmataceae bacterium | reverse complement strand
TGCCATGACCGCCACGCGGATTTTGTGGGCGTCGGTTCTCTGCCTGCTGCTCGGGCCGGCGGTCCTGGCCCAGGCTCCGCGGGCCGATGAGGTGCTGCCGGGCGAGAAGCAGCCGGTCCTCCGTCTCGAAGCCGGCGGCCCGACCTCGCGCGTCACCTCCCTGGCGTTCGGCCCCGACGGCACGCTCTACGCCGGCACCTGGGACAAGGTGGTCCGCGCCTGGACACGCGATGACCGGGGAACGTTCCACCTTGGCCGGGCCGCCTACCGGGTGCCGATCGGCCCCGGCCTGGCCGGCGCCATCAACGCCGTTGCCGTCGCGCCGGACGGTAAATGGCTGGCCGCCGCCGGTCACGGCGCCATGCGCGGGGCCGCCACCTTCCGCGAAGACGCCCTCTGGGTTGACCTCAGCGACATCCCCCTTGACATGCGCCGGGACCAGGGGTTGATCTATGTCTTCCACACCGGCGACCTGACCGTCCGCCGGCTGCGCGGGCACACCGGCCCCGTGTTGGCCCTGGCCTTTGTGCAGGAGAGTGACGGCCGACCAGTGCTGGTCTCCGTCGCTCGGGACTGGGACGAGAAGAAGCGCGCTTACGTCGGCGGCGTCCGCCTCTGGGACGCGTCGAAATGGGAACCCCTGGCCGACCGCAGCGACCTGCCCGATCCCTTTAGTCCGGAAGTGACCACTGCCGGGCTGGCCGCCTGGCGCGTCGGTCCCCAGCCGGCCGAGGTGCGCGTCGTTCTCGCCCTGGGCGGCGACCGGATACACATCTGGGACGCGGCCCGCAACGAGGTCGTCTCGGAAAGGTGCCTCCCGGACAAGGACCCCAAGGTCATTTACAGCAACTACCTGGCGGCCTACCTCGGCGGTGGGCAGGTGATGACCGCCTGCTTTGACGCCACCCCGCGGCACGGCGATGGCTGGCTGCTCCGCTGGGATGCAACCCGGCCCGCCCTGGCCCGCGAGCGCTCCCTCTCTTTCCGTGAGGAAAAGACCTACTACTACCCCCGGGCGCTGACCCCGTTCGCCGCCACCGGCAAAGGGCCGCCCGATCATGTGGCCGCCGTCTTCTGGGTCCGGGCCGGCGCCGAGGTCGGTTACGTCCTGCGCATCCTCAACCTGAAGACCCTGGAGACGATCCGCTGGCTGCGGCTCTGGGGCGGCCAGGAGAGCGTGCCGGTGCTAGCCGCTTCCCCCGACGGTAAACACCTGGCTGCCGCCGGCAACGAAGCGCACGAGGTCCACATCTATGCCATTGCGGACCTTCTTGATCCGAAAGTAAAGGCACCCCAGCCGCAGCGGCAACACAGCATCGGCGCCACCCTGCGCTATGCCGCCTTTATCAGAAAGGGGAAGGAGCGCGGGCTGCTGCTGAGTGAGGCGCCGAAGGCGGCGCCGGGCGCTGCCCCCCGTGGGCCGGCCAAGGGGGACTTGATCCTCAACCTCAATACCCGCATCCTGACCGCCGACCCGGAGGGCTGGAAGCCGGACGCCACCGACATGCCGCGGGGCGTTGTGGAATACTCCCCCCCGACGAAGGAATACCCCCGCGAGTACTTCCGCGTCCGGCCGAACGGGAAGTGGGTCGCCCTGAAGACGGGTCAGCAGATGACCGACTACGCCTTGCTCCCCGCGCGGCCGGGGCAGGCGGTCCCGATCCTGGCCCTTGCCTACCGCGACGAGCACGGCCAACCCCGGCTCAGTTTATTCAACGGCCTCAGCGGCAAGCAGGTCCGCGAGCTGACCGGGCACGTCGGCACCATCCGTTCGCTGACCTTCTCCGCCGACGGCAAGTTCCTGGTCTCGGCGGCCGACGACCAGACCGTCTGCCTCTGGGGCCTCGACGATCTCAACCTGGCGTTGGGCCAGCGCGGCCTGCTGCGCGGCGTTCGCGTGGAGGAGAAGGCCGACAACAAGGGGGGCGTGCGGCTGGTGGTCACCTGGGTCGCCCGGGACAGCCTGGCCCACGGCAAGCTCAAGGAAGGGGATGTCATCTTGGGGTTGGTCGAGGAAGGCAAGCCGGTCCGCTTCGACTCGGCGACGGCCTTCTTCGACTCGGTTGGCGCGGGCCAGCCGGGGAGCACCGTCACCTTGCAGCTGGCCGACCGGCGCGAGGCGGTGATCCTGGAAGCGGCGGTTGACGAGCGCAAACCGCGGCTGTCGCTGTTCGTGACCGGACCTCCGGTCGCTAATACTCCCGGCTCGCCCCGGGCCGAGGAACGCGACTGGATCGCCTGGCGGCCGCACGGCTTCTACGACGCCTCCGGTCGGAAGGCGGAGCAGTGGCTCGGCTGGCTGATCGGCACCGACAAACCGGAGCGTCCCACCTCGTTCGTATTGGCCGAGCAGCACCGCAAGGAATATTACCAGGAAGACCTGTTCGAGCGCGTCCTGGTGGGGCCGCGTCCCCCGCCGCCGCCCCCGCCGCCGCTGCGGCCGCGGCTCGGACTGTGGATCGACGAGGTGGGCCCCGACCCCAACCGCCGCGACCCCCAGGGTCATTTCGTCGTCCGGCAGCGCCGGGTGACCTTGAAGCTGGCCGCCCGCGACCTCACCCTCGACCAGGTCGCCTCGGCCGCCTGGCAGGCGGGCACCGCCGCGCCGCGCGAGTTCGACTCCGTCTTCGGCATGGATGCGCCCGAGTGGTGGGCCGACCTGACGCCGCACTTCCACCAGGCGGGCTGGCCGCGCACCCCGTTCGCCGTCCGCGCCGTCCTGCGGACCAACGAGACGACGCCGCAGGAATTCCCCGAGTTGCTCACCGTCCGCTACGAGCCGGCGCCCCCCGTCATCACCCTCAAGGCACCGGAAGCCGCCGCCGGCGGAACCGGGACGGTTCGTAAACTGAGCGTCGGCCAGCGTGCCTTCCCCCTCCACGTCCAGGCCGGACCCGCCGTCGAGGGGGAGAAGGTGCGCCTCCGGCTGACCCACACGCACAGCGGCAAGACGCTCTTCGATTCCGGCGAGCAGGAGGGCTCCCGCGAGGTCAAGGCAAACCTTAACCTGGGGATCGGCCTGAACCGGGTCGAAGTCGTGGCCTGGAACGAGGGCCGAGCGAAGGAAGGGCTGGAAGAGAGCCGGCTGGTACTGGAGGTCGATTTCGAGCCGAAGGTGCCCCCGGTGCAGATCACCCTCCGCGCGGTCGTCCCGGTGACCGGCCGGCCGCTGGACGATCAGGCCCCGGACGTTCGGCTGATCGAGACCGGGCGGGTTGTCACGGTCCCCACTCCCCGCGTCCGCATCGAGGGAGAAATCAAGGCCGCCCTCGACAAGGACAAGCTGACGCGGGCGGTCTGGTCCCGGGATGAGGAGAAGCCGCAGGAGCTGAAGGGCTTCGCCGCCGGTCGGCATCAGACCTTCGCTGTGGGCGAAGTGGTCCGTCTTGTCCCCGGCCGCCAGAAGGTCCGCTTTCTGGCCGAGAGCGAGTTGGGCAAGGACGCGAAGGAAGTGGAGCTGGATTACCAGCCGCCGCCGCCCGACGTGTTCCTCAAGGCGCCCCCGCCGCGCCTCTATGAAGGGGAACACCAGGGCGACTTGCAACTGGAGGTCGAGCTGGAGCCGCCGCTCGACCCGGAGCACGCCTATGAGGGGCTGACGGCGACGGCCCTGGTCACGACCGACGGTCAGGAGATCGCCGCCCGCAAACAGCCGATCGGCCGCGGGGTCCGGTCCTTCACCGTTGGGGTGCCGGTCCAGCCGGGCAAGACCCACACCGTCAAGGTCCGGCTGGGCAATAAATGGCAGAGCAAGCTGTCATCGCCGTTTGTGGTGGCCTACCTCCGGCCGCCGCGCGAGATCGCCTTTGACCCGGTGCCGCAGCCGGTCCAGAACCCCGTAATCGACCTGTCCGCGCAGGTGAAGTCGGCCCTTCCTGTCACTCGGGTCGTGGCGGACATCCGGGGCGGCAAGGACGGGCGGACCGTCCCGATTCTCGATTCCGAGATCATCCCTCCCAAGGAGAAACAAGGAGTCCAGACCTACACCGTCCGTCTCCGGGGCGTCGCCCTGAGTGAGGGGATCAACGAGGTCAGCCTGCTGGCGGCCAATGATGAGGCCTGGTCGCTGCACCCGGCCGTCCAGAAGATCGAGTATCGCCGGCCGCTCATCCCGCCGACGATCACGCTGCTCGACCCGGTCGGCGATCCCCGGACGGTGCGGGCGCCGCGGTACACCCTTCGTTTCCAGGTCGAGTCCAAGCAACCGCTGACCCGGATTGCGGTGCTGCGGCAGCGGCAGGTGATCGCGGCGCCCCAAGTGGCGGCTTTGAAGCGGAACGCCAAGGGGGTCTACGAAGTCGAACAGGAGGTGCCGTTGGTTCCCGGCGTCAACGACCTGGAGATCGTGGCGGCCAGTCCGGACGGCGAGAGCCGGGTGCCGGTGCAGCTCAGCACGCCGGCGTTGGGGGTTTGGGTGGACATCCTCGGCCTCCAGCCGTCGGCCGGCGGACCGCTCATCCCGCCGGTGGTCTCTGGTAACGGCCAGGTCCTCTTTCCCCAGGTGCCTGACGGCCGGCTCCGGCTCTTCGGCCGGGTCCACTTCCTCAACGAGCGCGACGACAAACTGCGGCGGGATGACCTGCTGGTCCAGGTGCGGGTCAACGGGTTCCAGCAGCTGCCTGCCCGGCTGCTGCCGCCCCCGAGCAACCGGCCGGAGCGGGAGTTCCAGGCCGACATCGTGTTGAACAAGGAGGCCGGCAACCGGGTCGAGCTGGAGCTGCCCGGCTTGAAGCTGGAGGCCGACAACGCCGCGGCGTTCGAGGTGCTCCAGTGTGCCCAGCCCGTCAAGGGGCGATGGCTGCATCTGTTGATTGTGGCGGTCGGCGAGCGGGACGAGAAGAAGCTGGGCGAGCAGTTCCTGGAGGCGGTCAAGCTGCAAGCGGCCGGCGGCCCGCCAGGCACCGCCTTCGACCGGGTGGAGATTTACGGCCCGCTGGTAAACGACCTGGCCACAGCCGACCGGGTGGAAGGCCAGCTGAGGAAGATGAAGTTCCACATGGAGCAGCGCGCCCGCGAGGGGTCGCCCAACGATGTGGCCCTGGTCTACTACTACGGCGGCCAGGAAATCACCGAGCGCGGCCACTTCCTGCATACCAACGTCCGGCGGTCGCCGCTCCCCTGCGCCAAACTAGAGGCCGAGCTGCGCAACGCCTTCGGGGCCCAGGTCGTCTTCCTCGATGTCTGGAACGCCGGCTCCAAGGAGCCGCCGCCCGGTAAGGACCTGATGGGGCGCTGGCTGAAAGATCCGCGGCTGTTCCTGGTGGTGTTCCGCTCTGCCTGGATGGCCGGCAAGGAGCCGTCGCCGGAAGCCCGATTGAGCTACCACCTGGCCCGGCTGATGCCCCAGGCCGAGAATTTGGGCGACCTGGATAACCGACTGGACAAGGTCTACCAGGGCCTCTCCCCGGACAATGGCCCGGCTGGGCTGAATTATCAGTCCAAGGTCCCGGAGCCGCTCAAGGACCTTGAGCTGAACCGGAAGGAGGTCGGGCGGAACGGAACGCGCTGAGGCGAGCGGCCGGTGTGAACCGGCCGGCTGACACCGGCCGCTCGCCCGAACCGG
>DATLYH010000287.1:0-10058 GCA_035575035.1 Gemmataceae bacterium | reverse complement strand
TCACCCCTACCCCTCTCCCCCCGCGGGGGGAGAGGGGAGAGGAACGGGCCCCTCTCCCCCGGAGAGGGAGAAGAACGGGCCCCTCTCCCCCGGAGAGGGAGAAGAACGGGCCTTCCTCTCCCCCGGAGAGGGAGAAGAGGGCCTTCCTCTCCCGCGGAAACCAGCCTTCCTCTTCCCCTCTCAGGAGGAAAGGGGCTCGCGGCTAAACGTGGGACTTGGAACCTCTCAATGATCGCCCAGCCCGCCGCGCAGCTCGTAGGGGCGGGGCCGGGACGGCTTCTGCTCGACTTCCTCCTGTTCCTCGGCGTCCGGTTCTTCCGCGGGTGCTTTCTGGGCTCCCTTGAGCGACAGCGCGATCCGCCGCTGCTCCGGGTCCACATGGAGCACCAGCACCTGCACCTCCTGGCCCGGCTGCACCACGTCGGCCACCCGGCGCACCCGCTGCGGTGCCAACTCCGAGATGTGGATCAACCCCTCGACCCCCGGTTCCAATTCCACGAAGGCGCCGAAGTCCATTAGCCGCGTCACCTTCCCCTTGACCACCGTGTTGGGGATGTAATTCTCCTTGACCTGGTCCCACGGGCTGGGCTGCAACTGCTTCATTCCCAGGCTGACCTTGTGCCGCTCGCGGTCCACCTTGAGCACGGTCACCTTGACCTTCTGCCCCGGCTGGAGCACGTCGGCCGGGTTGCTGACCCGGGTCCAGGCCATCTCGCTGACATGGACCAGGCCATCGACGCCCCCCAAATCGACGAAGGCGCCGAAGTCCTTCACCGAGCGGACGACCCCCTCGCGCACCTGCCCCTCGGCCAACTCGTTCCAGAGCCGGGCTCGGGCCTCCTCGCGCTCCCGCTCCAGCAGGGCTCGCCGGCTGACCACCAGGTTGCGCTCGTCGCGGTTGACCTCGGTTACCAGGCAAAGCAGGCGCTGGTTGACGTACTGCTCCGGGTTCTCGACGCGGTACAGGTCGATCTGGCTGATCGGCATGAAACCGCGGATGCCGTTGACGTCCACCGAGAGCCCGCCCTTGTTGGTGCCGGTGACGCGGGCCTCGACGATCATCCCTTCGGCGACGCTTGACCAGTCGGCCTCGACGGCGGCTCCCTGGCGCGACAGCAGCAGCAGGCCGTTGGCCGCGTCGTAGCCCTCGATCGTGACCTCGACCTCGGTGCCGACGGCCGGCACTCCTTCGGGGAACTGGGCCGCCGGCAGCACGCCCTGGCCCCGGCTGCCGGGCACGTCCAGGAAAACGTCGCTGCCGCGCACACGGAGCACGCGGGCCTTCGTGCGGCCCGCTTCCGCCGCCGGCGGGACCTTGCTCCGGGGCGCCGGCTCGCCGAACAGATCCTTCTCGGAGATGCCGCGCAGGGCCTCCTGCAAGTCGTGCTCGATCTCGGCGTCCAGGTCGCGGAGCCGGGGGGCGGCGCCGAACTCCGCCTCGGGACGCAAGGTCGGCACGGGGCCGGTGTTGGCCGGCGGCTGGGCCGGCTCCTCCGTGGCAGACGGCTTGTCCGGGGGCTTGTCCGTGTCACTCATGGGGCACCTCGGCGGGCCGCGTCATTTCTTCGGTTTGATGAAGTCGTACACTTGCAGCTTGCTTTCGTCCACGTGCTTGAGGTGCTTCTCGACGTACTGCGTATGAAGGGGATGGTTCAGGTAGGTCTCCAGCCCCTCGTAATTGTCGAACAGGACCAGCAGCCCGACCTGGTAATCCTTCTTGGCGTAGGTGGGGGTGGCCTTCTCGGCGGGCAGGCCGGCCTGGATGCCGCGGACCGAAGGGATCTTGGCCAGGAGCTCGTAGGCGTCGGCGATCAGGGCCTCGGCCGTTCCCTTCGGGGCGTCCTTCTTCAGATGGAAGATAACGACGTGGACATAGGGCGCCGTCTGGGGCGCCGCCTTCCCTTCCTGACCATGCGCCAGCGCCGTCCACACCAGCACGAGCGCGGCCGTCAGACCCATCCGGCAAATCATCCGGCACCTCCCTGGGAATCCCATAGCGGAGACCTATCGAGAACAGGCTAGCAGACACCCTGCCGTTGTGCAACGGGGCGGGCAAACAGGATCCGGATGACAGCGATTAGGGACCCGGAAGTCCTGCCGGCCGGCAACCGCTCCCGGCAATCGAGACGGGCGACGGGGGCAACGTAACCTACGATTTCCCTTCTGAATATCTTCGTTTTTCCACCCCGGATTTCAGTTGCCCCGGGTAGGGCAGAACGTTAGCTTAATAAAACGAGGTGGATGAGGTGGGCATCCGTCCTACCAGCCTACTCGTGGGTCAAAGCTCTGACCCGGCTGTGGATACCCATCCTTACCCACCCCTCTTGTCCCAACGAAACTGATTGTTGCGGCACCCGTTTCACCTCAATCGGGGAGCCAACCATGTTCCGACTCGCGATCGTGCTCGGAGTGGTGTCGAGTACGCTGGTAGTCTGCACGCTGTCCGGCTGTGGGAGCAAGGGGCCGAAGCGCCACGAAGTGACCGGCACCGTCATCTTCAAGGGCCAACCGCTGGACGTGGGGATGATTGATTTCGAGCCGCTGGACGGGCAGGGGAGCAAGTCGGGCAGCGGCATCACGAACGGGGAATACAAGATTCCGCGGGACAAGGGACTGTTCCCCGGCAGATACCGGGTCAGCATCTACGGCGGCGACGGCCTGCCGAGCGAAGGTGCCGGCGAGCCGCTACCGACAACCCGGGGGGTTATCCGCGGCAAGGAGCGGATCCCCGCCAAGTACAACACCAAGTCCGACCAGATCATTGAGGTCACCGACGACGGGCCGAACAAGTTCGATTTCAACATCTCCTAGTGCCCGGATCGGGCCGGGCGCCGGGATCGGATTCGTTGTCGTCCTCTCCTGCAAGGTCCCCGGAAGGAGGGCAGTCATGCGTGTCGGTCGTCGAGGTTTCACCCTCATCGAACTCTTAGTGGTGATCGCCATCATCGCCATCCTGATCGCGCTCTTGTTGCCGGCGGTGCAGAAGGTGCGCGAGGCCGCCAACCGCAGTCAGTGCTCCAACAACCTCAAGCAGCTCGGCATCGCCATCCACAACTACGAAAACAACTACGGCAAGCTACCGCCCGGCGTCGGCCCGTTCGGCTGCTGCTGGGGCACCTGGATGATGTACATCCTGCCCTACCTGGAGCAGGACAACATGTTCAAGCTTTACCGCAACCTGGGGGGAAATGACACTACGGGAGAGCGCTATAACGGACCAAATAACGCTGCCAATGTGACGCGAAACCGCCTCAAGGTGTTGACCTGCCCCAGTGATCGGCCGAATGCCCCCATCGGCGGCGGCATCACCAGCCACAACTATGCCCTCAACTACGGCAACACCAGCTTCTTCCAGACCGACCTGGGGACGGTCCGATTCGGCGGAGCGCCCTTCCGGTGCTATCCGCCCAGCTGGATCCTCCCTTCAGCGCGTCAATCACAGATGTCAGGGCAGTACACCCAGAACCACCCCGATCATGACCAGTTCGGCCTGTACACCGACTTGGGCCCAGCCGGTCAGCCGCAGGTGCCGCTGGTGCAGATCACCGACGGCACGTCGAACACGCTCATGGCGGCCGAGGTCATCCAGGGGCAGGGCACGGACCTGCGCGGCTTTGCCTGGTGGGGTGGCGGCAGCGGCTTCACCACCTTCAGCCCCCCTAACGCCAACGAGCCGGACATGATCATGGGCGGCAACTGTGATGCGGCGCGCACCGGGGCCCCCTGCACAACGATCAGCACTAACGCTCGCCCCCGCATGATGGCCTCTCGCAGCAGGCACCCCGGCGGCGTGCATGCCGCTTTCTGCGATGGCCATGTGTCGTTCATCCGCAACGCGATCGACATCCAGATCTGGCGGGCGCTGAGCACCACGCAAGGTGGGGAAATCGTGGGCGGCAGCGATCTCTAAGCGCTCCAACTTTTCTTTTGGGCGAGCGGCCGGCGTCAGCCGGCCGGTTGTTGTTGAACAGTCGTTGTTGTCGTTGAACAGTCGTTGTTGCACCGGCCGGCTGACGCCGGCCGCTCGCCTGTCGTTGTTGCACCTCTGCTTCTCAGCTCGCTGCTGCGCGGGCCCGCTCCGCCACCACGTCGATGAGCAGCGGATGCCGGCCGAGCGGCTCGGCTAGGCGAAAGACAACACTGGGGAAGCGCTCGGCCAGCCGCCGACAGGCTGCGCTCAGGTCCCGGCGGACATGGACGCCCGCCGACAGAAAATACGGCACCAGCACCACGCAGTCCGCCCCCTGGGCCACACAGCGGGCGCCCGCGGTGTCGATGTCCGGCTCGGCCAACTCCAGGAACGACGGCTCGACAATGGCGAACCCTTTCCGCCAGCGCAGCTCGGCCGCGACATGGTGCAGGTCGGCATTGGCCTGTTCCTCCCGGCTGCCGTGCGCGATCAAGAGGAGTGCCGTCGGCATAGCAGGTTTCCTCGGACGGGACCACTGTGCTCATTGTAGGTAGGAAGCGCGAGGCGGATGAGATATTATGCTGAAGAGTCCGTAGTCCGGAGCCGGCCGGTGATCGCTTCGCTTACTATGGACTACGGACTACGGACCAATCCAATGATCGGCACACGGTTGGGCAATTGGGTCATTGATCGGGAGCTGGGCAGCGGCGGCATGGGGCACGTCTACCTGGCCCATGAGGACCCGGCGCCGGGTTCCCCTCACCCCCCACCCCTCTCCCCCTCCGAGGGGGAGAGGGGGATAAGTTCGTTTCCCCTTACCCCCGAAGCGGGGGAGAGGGGTCGGGGTGAGGGGGGCGGCCGACGGGCGGCGGTCAAGGTCCTGGCTGCCGAGCTGGCCCTCGACCCCGGCTTCCAGCAGCGCTTCCAACGCGAGATCGACGCCCTCCGCCAGCTTAACCATCCCGCCATCGTCCGCTTCTACGAGGCCGGCCGGCAGGAGGGCCGCTACTATTACGTCATGGAGTACATCGAGGGGCGGAACTTCGAGGACCTGCTTCGTGAGCACGGCCGGCTGCCCTGGCCGGAGGTCCTCGACCTGGCCCTCCAGGTCTCCCCCGCCCTGAAGCACGCCCATGACCGCGGCATCATCCACCGCGATATCAAGCCGTCCAACCTGATGCGCACGCCGACCGGCGCCGTCAAGCTGACCGATTTCGGTATCGCCCATGTCTTTGCCAGCACGCCGTTGACCGTCAGCGGCGTCGTCGTCGGCACAGCCGAGTTCCTCTCGCCCGAGCAGGCCGCCGGCAAACCGGTCAGCAAACGCAGCGATCTGTACTCGCTCGGCGTCGTTCTCTATACCTTGTTGACCGGACGGCCCCCTTTCCAGGGCAACAGTTTCCTGGAGCTGCTGCACAAGCACCGCTACGCCCAGTTCGACCCGCCCCAGAAGCTGGTGCCGGAGGTCCCTCAGGAGTTTGCCGAGGTGATCGGTGAATTGCTGGAGAAGGACCCGGCCAAGCGGCCACCGGATGGATTGGTGCTGTACCGACGACTGGACAGCATCCGCCGCCGGCTGGAATACCGGGCCGCTCCCACGCGCCTGCTGGACCCCAACGAACCCGCCACCCTGGAGTACGAGTTGGCGGTCCCCGACAAGGCCGGCGTGCGCCGGCCGGGCCCCGCGACGCTGATGAGCCGGCTGATGCGCCAGGAGCTGGAAGAGCGGACCCGCGCCGGCCCGATCGGACGGCTGCTCAACCGGGCCTGGGTGCTGGCGGCCCTGCTGGTGCTGACGGTCGGCGTGATCGCCTGGACGTTCTGGCCGGCCAGTCCCGAGTATCTGTTTCGGCGCGGGGCCGAGCTGATGGCCTCGGATGATCCCGACGACTGGGATCGGGCCTGGCAGGACTACCTGGGCCCGCTGGAGAGCCGGCATCCCAACCACCCGTACCGGGAGGAGGTGGAGCGCTTCCGCCGCCAGCGCCAGGAGTACGAAGCGCAGCGGCGGGCAGAGCGAGACGCCGGGACGAGCCGGCCGGCGGGCGAGGGGCAATGGTTCTACCAGCAGGGGCTGCGGCTGCGACAGCAGGGGGACGAGGCGGCCGCCCGGCGTGTCTGGGAAAACCTGGTCCGCTCCTTCCGCGATGTCCCTGCGGAGGAGGTCTGGGTCCGCCGGGCCGAGGCGCAGCTCCGCAAGGCGGAGGCCGCCCCGGCTAACGATCGCTGGGCCTCGGTGCGGGCCGCCCTCGAACGGGCCCGGCAGCTGCGCGACCAGGGCAAGCGGGCCGAGGCAGAAGCCATCTGGCGGGGGCTGGAAGAATTGTACCGCGATGATCCCTCCGCGGCCGCCATCCGGGCCCAGATCCGGCAGGACCGACAGGAGGCAAAGCCATGGCCGAACTAACCCACTTCGACGAGCACGGCGCCAGCCGCATGGTGGACGTCAGCGCCAAGCCAGAGACCCTTCGCCAGGCACGGGCCAGCGCCTTGGTGCGCATGGAGCCGGCCACCGCCGCCCTGATTCGCGACCGCGCCCTGGCCAAGGGGGATGTCCTGGAAGTGGCCCGCCTGGCCGGCATCCTCGCCGCCAAGCGCACCGGCGAATTGATCCCCCTTTGCCATCCCCTGCCGCTGAACGCCGTCGCCGTCGATTTCTCCTTCCCCGAGCCGGCGCTGCTCCGCATCGAAGCGACCGCCCGCGTCGTCGGCCGAACCGGCGTCGAGATGGAGGCCCTCACCGCCGTCAGTATCGCCGCCCTGACGGTCTACGACATGTGCAAGGCGGTGGACCGGACCATGACCATCGAACGCATCCGGCTGGAGGAGAAAAGCGGCGGCCGGAGCGGCACTTTCCGCCGCGCGGATTGACGGGCTTTCCTCCCCTCCGTATAATTCAATAAAGTTTGAAAGTTCAAAAACGCCGCCGTCAGCGGCCTCGCCCCCCTGGGACGGAGCGCCATGAACCGATTGCTGGCAGGCTCGGCCGACGTGGTTCGGACCTTCCCCTCCCTGTACGCACCGGTCGCCCGGGAGCTGGAAGAAGTGGAACGCATCCTGGCGGAGGCCATCCGGAGCGCCAATCCAGCTGTGGCTGAGTTGGTCGAGCACGTGGCCCATTTCCGGGGCAAGCGGCTGCGGCCGGCGCTGCTGCTGCTGACCGGTCGGGCGTGCGGCCGACTGGTGCCGGCCCATGCCGTCCTGGCGGCAGTCCTGGAGTTGGTCCACACCGCCACCCTGGTCCATGACGATGTCCTCGACGGTGCCGCCGTCCGCCGGCATGTCCCAACCATCAACGCCGGCTGGGGCAACCACAACAGCATCCTCTTCGGCGACTACCTGTTCACCCACGCCTTTCACCTGGCCACCACGCTGGGCGACATCCGCGCTTGCCGGATCATCGGCGAGACGACCAACCGCGTCTGCGAGGGGGAGCTGCGCCAGGGTCTGGAGAGCGGCAACCTGGCCCTGTCCGAGGCGGAGTATCTGGACATCATCGATGCCAAGACGGCTGAGCTGATCGCCTGCTGCTGCCACCTCGGCGCCCTCTTCAGCGGGGCCGAGCCGGAGGTCGTCGCCCGCCTGACGCGCTACGGCCGCTGGCTGGGCATCGCCTTCCAGATCGCCGACGACCTGCTCGACCTGGTCGGCGACGAGGAGGCGACCGGCAAGTCATTGGGCACCGATGTGGAGCAGCAGAAAATGACCCTGCCGCTCATCCACCTGATGGCGACGGCGCCGGCCCCCGTGGCGGCGCGGGTGCGGCAAATTCTGTCGGGCCCCGGCTGCCCCAAGCGCGAGGCGCTCCGCCCCTATCTGACGGAGCACGGTTCCATCGACTACGCCTACCGCCGGGCCGAGGACCTGGCTGCCCGCGCCCGCGCCGAGCTGACCTGCCTGCCGCCGTCCCCTTGCCGCACCGTCCTGGAGTTGGCCGCCGACGGCGTGGTGCACCGCCAGAATTGAGCCACAGGCGCCGACCACGGCCGCCCGCCCCTGCTTCCCCTTGCTTCGTGCAAGCTCCCCGGATGGCACAACAGGTCCTTTGCTCTTGCCTTCGCGCCTTCGGGTTGCGATCTGTGGTTTCACCGGCCGGCCACCGGCTCGAACTCCACCCAGCGCGTCTGGACGTTCCGCCCGGTTGCGATGTGCCACTCGCCTCCCTTGCCGGCGTCAAAGACGTGAGCCTCCCGGTGCGGTCCCGCGTCATCGGTCCAGTCAAATGTCACCTTGGTGGCATCGGTGCTCCTCGTCCGGTAGACAAGGTGGACCTCGGCCCGCAGATACGGTTTCCCGCCGTCGTTGCGGAAGCGGACGCGCACCGCGGCGACATCCTTCTCGTCAAGAATGGCCGAGCCGTAGCAAAAACTCTGCGACCAGAAGTCGGGCGGCTCCTGGCCGCGGCGCGGGACCGTCCAGTCCTTGACCAGGGGCTTCCACGTCCGCCCGCCGTCGGTGGAGTAGTCGATGTGGTAGCGGACTTCAGGCCGCGGCGGATTGCCCGAGGCGACGTGGGCGGCGGCATAAACCGCCACGGCCGGCTCCCGGCGCGGCGTGGCCAGCTCCAGCGTCACCTGCGGCGTCTGGAAGCCGCCGTCCACCACGTGGGTCCGGGCCTGCGCCACGGTCGGCCCCGCCGAGACTACCGCCGTGCCGGAGGCCTCGAACCGCACCGTGCTGCCGCCGTCCTTCAGGCGCGGCAGGATGGCAGCGTTGGCCTGGCAAACGGTAATGATCGTCAGGTCGGTGCCGGCCAATTCCCGTGCTCCGGCCCCCAGGCGGAGGAAGTACTGCCGCTGCCCCTTGACGTGATCGGTCAGGTCCAGGCCGTCGCGGAAGGGGCCGCACTCGCGCCAGGTTCGGCCCCGGTCCACCGAGACGGCCACCGGGCAGGTCGCCTTGCCGCGCAGCACCAGCCCGTTGGTGCAGCCCGGCTCATAGACGCCCCACGGCTTGCCGCCCGCTGGCCCCTCCCCCCTACCCCTCTCCCCCTCGGAGGGGGAGAGGGGTAGGGGGGAGGGGGTCGCGCCGATGATGTAGGGCGTGTTGAACTCGAAGGTGACGTGCCGGTCGCTCTCGTCGATCACCCCTTCACGGTAGTCGCCGTTGGTGAAGTCAGGCCGGTAAGTGGAGACGGCATTGCCGTAGCGGGCCTGGCCGACGCGGGGCGGCGTCCCCTCGCGCGAGCCGTGCATCTTCTCGGGCTGGTTGACCCAGGTGCGGTCGCGCTCCGGGCCGGGGAGGCCGCCGCGGTTGTAGTTGCGACCCCAGAAGACGAAGGTTCGGCCGTCGTCCAGGCCGGGCTGGAGGTAACGGCGGAGGGTCTCGCCGCGGCGCAAGCGGACAATCGGCGGCGGCCCGGCATAACCCGCCAGGTAGGCCGCGCTGTTGAACTGCGTGTAAACCCCCGGCGCGTCCTCGGGGTGCAGCCCGGAGACCAGCCAGCCGTGCTGCCGCTCGGGGAGGTAATCGCGCCGGGCCAGGCGCAGGTCCGCCTTGATCTCGGGGATGGAAAGGAGGGCCGTCCCTTCGCGGTTGTAAATGACGGTGGAGATGTCGTGGTCCAGGAGCACCCATTTGCCCTTGCCGTAGGGGCCGCCGGTCAGGAACACCTCGAAGGAGCTGTGCCCGTCCACGCCGACGACCCGGCCGCGGCCGTGGCCCAGCAGGCGGTCCATCTCGGCGCTCCACTGGGCATGGGTCGTGCCGCACAGGGCGAAGCCGAAGCCGAACAGGCCGGTCCAGTATTCGCGGGTCCAGTTCTCCGTTGCGGGGAAGCCCTTACCCCAGAGATCCTGCCGGCCATCCTCGGCGTGGTAATAATGGGTGTTCCGCCAGAACCACGAGGCAAGCGCCTTGTGCTCGTCGGTCTGAGGCTCGATGCCGACGACACGGCGGTAGTTTTCCGCCTGGGTGGCGAAGAGGCGCTCGAACGTCGAGCAGGCCAACTCGCCGGGGTACCACGGATGGTCGGTGCGCACCTGCGGATCGCCGACGTCGGCCCGGGCCGGGCCCCCGAGAACGGCCAGGGCGATCAGCACGGCAAGCAGACGGTGAAGTGTCATCGGGAGATCCTTGACATCATCAACTCGGATGGCGGCTATTTCCCCGTCACAGCGGCTGCTAACCGGACCTCTTTGCTACTTCA
>DATLYH010000286.1:0-27219 GCA_035575035.1 Gemmataceae bacterium | reverse complement strand
CGCGGCCTCGCCGGGCGCGCCTGGCTGCCGGCCGACCCCGGCGCGAACGTCATCTTCCTCTACGACGTGCGCCGCCGGGCGTGGACCGACGCCTGGCACTTCCCCGACGCCGTCAGCGACCTCAGCGTTCACCCCGACGGCGACCGCGCCCTGGTCTCCTGCTGGGACGGCACGACCTACTTGGTCGGGCGGGACGGTACGGTCCGGCAGCGCCTGCCGGTGGGGCAGCCCGCGCGGGTGCGCTGGGCCGACGACGGCCGGTCCGCCGTCCTCGGGACCCAGGGCGGGGAGGTGTGGGCCATCGACGACGGCGGCGCGGTGCTCTGGAAGACGGCGCTGCCGGTGGCCGAGGTGCCGCCGGCGAAGGAGCCGAACCGGCCGGTCTTCGAGGGTGTGCCGGTGTACGTGGTCGGCCGGGTCGGTCCAGAGCATGCCTACGTCGGCGACATCTGGCTGGTAAAGGCGAAAGGGGGGGCGTTCCTCGTGGACGCGGGCGGCACGTCAGCGGTGCCGCTCACCTGGCAGCGCGTGCGGGCGGCGGGGGTCGAGTCCAAGGACGTGCACCATGTCCTCTTGTCGCACACGCACGGCGACCACCTCGGCGCCGCCTACCTGTGGCGGGCGCGGGGGCTGCGGGTGGTGGCCCCGGCGACGGCGGCGTTCAGTGCCACCTGGCTGACGCCGACCTGGAGCGACTACGGCATCTGGCCGCCGTGCCGCGTTGATCAACCGCTGCCGCTGGCTCGCGCCGGCGACGAGGCGGAGTTTACGGTGAGCGGCCAGCGCGTCCGGGCGGTGTTCGTCCCCGGGCACAGCTTCGACTCGGTGATCTACCTGATGGACCTTGGCGGCAAGCGCATCGCCTTCACGGGCGACCTCGGGTTCGACCGCCAAGGCATCCTGAACCGATGTTGGGGCGACCGGGAGAAGGCGGCCGCGGTGCTCCGGGTGGTGCGTGACCAGGTGCTGCCGTTCAAGCCCGACCACGTGTTCACGGGCCACGATGCCCAGCGGGAGGGCACCGCGTTCCTGCAAGAGTTGGTGCGGCGGACGGAAGAGGCGCTGCGCCAGAGGCCGTGAGCGACTCGACCAAGGAATCTCTTCCCCAGAACCAGGCCAGGGCGCCCGCAGCCAGCAGCGGGGCGAACCCCGCCACCGCTATCCCCGCGGCGTAGGAGCCCGTCTGTTTAACCAAATCGCCGACCGCCTCGTGGATCGGCGCCACGGCCAGCCAGCAGCTGCACCCCAGGGCCCCCGTCACCTTGCCCTGATGCCGCGCGGTTAGCTCCTGACTGAACGCGTAATAGTTGGGGAACAGGCCCAACGCCCCGAAGCCCGTCACCAGAAGGACGCCGAGCAGAAGCAGACCGCCCGGCAAAAAGGCGGCAACCACACCCAGAGTGCAGAGCAGCGCGCACGCCCCGAATACGAGCAACCGGCTACTGTGGAGCGGGAAGCCTCGGCGGACAAGGGCCAGGGTCATCGCACCAGCGGTCAGGGTCCCGGCGTCCGTGGAAACGTAGTAGGCCAGCATGAACCAGTTCATGAAGCTCTCGCTGTAGTCATGCTGTTTCTGCAAGAACAAAGGGAGCCAGGCCCGGAAGAAATGCCAGGTCCCGTTGATCAAGATTACGACAACCACCAACACCCCGAGCCGCCTTCGAAAGGTAGCCCGGTCTGGACCAGGTTCCGGATCGGCCGTCGTGCCGGCGCGGAGCCAGCGGAGCACGAGGACGATCCCGACCGCGCTGACGATGAAGCTTGCCGTCAACGGCAGTCCGGCTGGGGCGTCGGGCACCAGGCGGACCGCCCTCTTCACGCCGAAAAGGACCGCCAACGCCACGAGGAGACGGGCCGGCGCAGGGGAGGCCGTTACCTGGCCCATCTTCAGGTCGGTGGCGCGGACGCTGGACAGCCACAGCAATACCCAGCCGACCCCGGCGGTTCCCACGAGCAAGAAGGGATAGCGCCAGCTGCCCGGTCCCTGGGGCAGGGCCAGGATCAGTAACGGCGTGAGCACAGCACCGACAGCGGCCCCGCTTTGCAGGATGCTGTTGCCCATCGACCGCTCGGACGGCGGCAGGATATGCTGCGTGGTCCGTAGAGCGCAGGGCCAGTGGCCGGCCTCGGCCAGGCCCAGGAGAAAACGGCAAGCCAGCAGGCCCAAGAATCCCGAAACCAGGCCGGTCGCGAACCCAGCCGCTGACCAGGCGAGAACGGCGGCTGGGTACAGCCAGCGGACGTTGATGCGATCGGCCAGCCAGCCGCTGAGGATGGCGCCCAAAGCAAAGGCGTAGGCGAAGGCGGACTCCAGGTCGCCGTAGCCGCGCTCGTCGAAACCGACCTCCTCCATGATGCGCTTGGCGGTCTGGTTGAGCGTCAGCCGGTCCATGTAATTGATCAGGGTGGCCAGCAGCAACAGGCCGCAGACCCACCACTTCCAGGCAGCCCCGCGGGGGTATGGCATGACAGCTGGGAAACCTCCGGCCGGATCGAGGGCGGCGTAGGGAGTGTACGGCAACGGTCCGGGCAAAGCCAGCCGTTCTCTCAGGGAAGGGATGATCTTGCCGGTGAGAAGACGGCTCAGGAAACTAATCTTTCGAGGTGAAGTCTGCCACCCGCCGGAGGTCCTGCCATGTTGCGCCGCTCGCTCATTGTGGCCCTGCTGACCGCCACCGCCGCAGCCCTCCCCACGGCCGCGCAGGATGAGAATCCCACCGTGCTCGGTAAAAAGACCTCGGAGTGGCTGGAGCTGCTCCACAGCGACAAGGAACCGAAGCGCCGCCGGGCCGCCCTGATTGTGCTGGAGCAGGTCGGGCCCAAGGTGCGGAATGTGCTCCCCGGCATCTGTCGCGCCCTGGAGAGGGATCCCGACGAAGATAACCGGGTCGCAGCGGCCCAGCTGCTGGGGCGGATGTGGGCCCGGGTCGTGGAAGCCAACCTCGACGCCCCGGAAGTGATTGATTCGCTGATCACCGCCCTGAAAAGGGACAAATCCGAGAAGGTCCGCGAGGCGGCGGCCCTGGCGCTGGGCCGGGTCGGGCCGCCGGCGCGGCTGGCGGTACCGGAGCTGGCAGCGGCGCTGAAGGACAAGCATGCCGGCATCCGCGCTGCCGCCGCCGAGACTTTGGGACGGATCGGCCCCGACGCCAAGGAGGCCCTGCCCGCCCTCCTCGAAGCGCTCAAGGACCGGACCGGCGACCGCTTCAGCCGCGGGTTCGCCGCCCTGGCCCTGGTCCGCATCGGCGGCACCGAGTCAGCCGTTGAGTCCTTGCCGGCTTTGGTCGAGACGCTGGGCGACGCCGAGGCCCCGGCGGAAGCGCGGGTGGCCCTGGCCCGGGTCGTCGGCCGGCTGGGCAAGGATGCTGCCCCGGCCATCCCCGTGCTGGCCAAGGCACTCAAGGACCAGAACGTGGAAGTGCGCCGGTCGGCGGCGGCGGCCCTAAGCGAGCTTGGCCCCGAGGCCCGCGCGGCGCTGCCGGCCCTCCAGGAGGCGATGAAGGACCCCGACCGGGCGGTTCGCTGTCAGGCCATCTACGCAGTCGGCGGCCAGGGCAAGGAGGCAGCCGCCGCCGTCCCCGCCCTGCTGGAGCAGCTGAAGGAAAGCGTCACCGAGGTGCGCCTGGCCGCTATCCGGGCGCTGGGCAACATTGGTCCAGAGGCCAAGGATGCCGTACCCGCCCTGACCCGGGCGACGCAGGAAGCCCAGGCCGAGATCCGCGAAGCCGCCGCCTTGGCCATCAAGAAGATTCAGACTATGCCGTAGCCATTCCCCGTCGCTGGCGCTCCGGGCTGGTAGGAACGTCCCCCGGCGCGAATGCTCCGGGCTGGTAGGAACGTCCCCCGGCGCGAATGCGTCGGGCTGGTAGGAATGTCCCCCGGCGCTGGCGCTCCGGGCTGGCAGTAAGGCCTCTGCCGTCGGAGTGAGGCAGCGCTCATTTCCCTTCTGGGCCGATCTCGCGCGCCTTGACCAACTCCACCTTGCCCGGGCGAGCGATGGCGTACTGAAAGTTGGTCCGCGCCGTGCAAGCTGCCCCGACTCGACCCTTGGGATCCAGCGCCAGAAAAGCCACCCGCGCTGGATGGACGCCGCGGCGCACCGCCACGGCATTGATCCGCCGGATCGCCTGCTCGCATGCTTCCTGCGGCGTACGGCCGGCCCGCATTGCCTCCACGATCAGCAGGCTGCCGCCGGCCCGGATGATCTCCTCGCCCACCCCGGTTGCCCCCGCCGCCCCCGCGGTGTTATCGACGTACAGCCCCGCTCCGATCAACGGCGAGTCGCCGACCCGGCCCGGCAGTTTGTGCGCCAGGCCCGACGTTGTGCAGACGCCGCCGAGCGACCCCTTGGTGTCCAGGGCCAGCACGGTGACGGTGTCATGTCCCTCAGGCGGCGGCCCCTCCCCGGGGCGGGGCCCTTTTGGCCGGCGCCTGGCCCACTCGGCCAGGCTCTCCGGCGTGAGCAGCTCCTGCAGGGGAAAACCTTGCTCCAGGGCGAACAACCGGGCGCCCTCGCCGACCAAGAGGACATGCGGGGTTTTTTCCATGACGCGCCGGGCCAGGGCGGCCGGGTGGCGCACGTTTTCCAGCGCCGCCACGCCGCCGCAGTTCAGCGTCTGCCCGTCCATGACGCAAGCATCCAACTGCACGGTGCCGATCGAGTTGGGGAGCCCGCCGTAGCCGACCGAGTTGACCCGGGGATCGTCCTCGACGGCCTGAGCCCCGGCCAGGGCGGCATCCAGCGCTGGCTTGCCCTGTTCCAGCAGCGGCGCTGCGGCCTTGACGGCGGTCTGACCGAACGGCCAGGTAGCGATGACCACATAATCCGGCATGACTCGTTTCTCCTTGACCCACAGTGGCAAGGACGCGGAGCGTGCCTGCTACTTTCATTCGGGGCGGCGGATCGGCCCTGAAAAGGTAACATCACCGGACCTGATGGGTCAAGGAAGGCCCAGCAGCACTCCGCAACGGCGACGACTCCCAGGACCAGGGCGACCACCCAGGCGACCGGCCGGCGTCAGCCGGCCGGTGTACCCCCCAGGCGACCGGCCGGCGTCAGCCGGCCGGTGTACCCCCAACGGCTGGATGAACGGATGTTCCGCGCGGAACATTGGGGAACCGGAGGCCCTCCGCTCCCCCGAACCGTCATACAAAGTAAGATGGAACCAACATTCCGGCCGTCAGGCCCACGCCGTGAACAGGAAGTACCCCAGACCCAGCGTCGTGCCGGCGTCAGTCGGCCGCTCCTCGCCGAACAGCCACCGTCCCAAAGGCGGCGAGCCCGGATCGGTGAGCGTGTCACGCTGGGTCGGACGCCTGACGGGGGTGATCAGGGGATAAAGGAAAAATGTTCAGCCCGCGGTCTCGCCGTCCCCCTCCGCGGCGAGGGCCGTCAGGTCGGCCCGGAGGCGCTCAATCTCCCGCTCCAGAACGGCACAGACCTCGGCGGCCCCGGCCAGGTCGCCGGCCCGAGCCATCGCCTCCAACCGCGCCGCCGCCTCCCAGGCGGCCCGCGCCCCGAATTGCCCCGTGGCGCTTTTGAGATTGTGGGCGATGCGCTGGACCTCGGCCGGCTTCCCCTCTGCCGCCGCCCGGCGCAGGCCGGCCAGCCAGCCCGAAGAGTCGGCCAGGAAGATCCGGGCCAATTCCCCCAGCAGGGCGCGGTCGCCCCCCACCGATCCCAGGGCGGCGGCCCAGTCGATCGGCCCCGGCGTCAAGGCAGCCGGCTCCTCGGAAGGGGCGGTTGCGGCGATGCCCTCGACCGTCTCGAATAGCTCTCGGGCCCGGTACGGTTTGGAAAGATACCCATCCATGCCGGCTTCGAGGCAGCGTTCATGGTCCCCTTTCATGGCGTAAGCGGTCATGGCGATGATTGGTACATGGCCGCCGGTCTGTTTCTCGCGTTCGCGGATAGCGGCGGTCGCCTGGAGGCCGTCCATCTCCGGCATCTGCACGTCCATCAGCACCACATCGAACCGTCCCCGCTCCAGCGCGGCCAGCGCCTCTCGCCCCGTGCCGGCTACCACCACCTCATGCCCGCGCCGCTCCAGCAGATGAACCGCCACCTTCTGGTTGATCGGGTTATCCTCAGCCAACAGGACACGCAGCCGCCGCGCCGCCCGATCCGGCACGGTCGCCGGTTCGGCAAGCGGCGCCGACGCGGTTGGCGCGGCCCGGCCTTCATCGCGCTCGAAGCGAGCCGTGAAATGGAAGGTGCTTCCTTTGCCCGGCTCGCTCTCCACCCAGATCCGTCCGCCCATCATCCCCACCAGCCGCGACGCGATCGACAGGCCCAGCCCGGTGCCGCCGTGCCGCCGCGCCAGCGATCCGTCGGCCTGGGTGAACGGGTCGAAGATCAGCTGCTGTTTCTCGGGCGGGATGCCGATGCCGGTGTCGCGGACGGCGAAGTGGAGGAGACAGGGGTCAGGGGTCAGGGGATGGGAGGCAGCTCGGTGAGCGGCCGGCGTCAGCCGGCCGGTCGAGGCATCGAGGGGTGCATCGGCCCGCTGCGGCTGGGGGTGAGCGGCCGGCGTCCGCCGGCCGGTCGAGGCGTCGAGGGATCCACCGGCCCGCTCACGCGGGCCGCTCGCTTGGAGCGCCGATTCCTCCTCCCCGCCCGGCGGTTGACCCCTGCTCTCTGCCTTCTGACCCCTGACCCCTGACCCCTGACCCCTGACCTCGATCACCACTTCTCCCTGGTCGGTGAACTTGATGGCGTTGCCCACCAGGTTCACCAGGACCTGGCTGAGCCGGCCCGGATCGCCTACCAGGCCGTCGGGGACATCCGGATCGACCCGCGCGGTCAACGTCAATCCTTTCTGGCGGGCCCGCACGGTCAGCATGGCCATCACCTCTCCCACCAACTCGCGGAGGCGGAAGGGGGCGCGATCCAGGTCGAGCTTGCCCGCCTCGATCTTGGAGAAATCGAGCAGGTCCTTGATCACCGCCAGCAGGTACTCGGCCGACCGTCGCACCGTCTCCAGATAGTCGCGCTGGTCGGCGTCCAGCTTCGTGCCCAAAAGTAGCTCGGTCATGCCGAGGACGGCGTTCAGCGGCGTGCGCATCTCATGACTGACGTTGGCCAAAAACTCGCTCTTGGCCCGGCTGGCCGCCTCGGCCGCCTCCTTGGCCCGCTGCAGCTCCGCTTCCATCCGCTTGCGCTCGGTGATGTCTCGGGAGATGCCGACCAGGCCGATGACGTTGCCCTTCTGGTCGCGGTAAGGTCCCTTGGTGGAGAGATAGACCCGCGTGACGCCGCCGGCCGTGCCAACGTCCTCGTAGGTCTGCGTCTGTCCCGAGGCCATCACCCACTGATCGCGCTCCATGATGGTCCGGGCGGTGTCGGGGGAGAATAACTCGGTATCGTCCTTGCCCAGAACTTCCTCGACGGTCTTGCCGAGATAGCGGGCGCCGGCGGCGTTGATCAGCAGGTAACGGCCGCGCCGGTCCTTGACAAAAACGGCGTCGGTGGTCCCCTCCATGATGGCCCGCAGCAGGGTGTAGCTTTCGTGCAGCGACTGCTCGGCCTGCTTGCGCTCGGTGATATCGGCGGTGGCCCCGTCCAGGCGGAGGGCGCCGGGCGCGCTGCCCCGGCTGACCAGGATGCTGTCGCGGACCCAGCGGACGGTGCCGTCGGGACGGACCACCCGGTACTCTTGTTCGATCGGCTGGCCCTCGCGGAGCCGGACCATCGCCTGTTCCCAGCGCGGCCGATCCTCCGGGTGGACGACATCCCGCCAGCTGCCGACTCCGGAGACGAAGTACTCCGGCGGCCGCCCGGTGATCCGCTCCACCACCGGGGCGATGTAGCGGTACGTCCACCGCCCGGCCGGGTCGAGGATGGCGCTCCAGAGGCAGTCGGGGGCCGAGGCCAGCAGGTGGCGCAGCTCGGCCTCCATCTTTTTCAGCTGGGCATGGGCCTCGCGCTGCTCGCGGATGTCGCGGGCGGTGATCAGGGCCACTGTCTTTGGCTTGATGTGGAGCCGGGCAATGGTGAGGTTGACCGGCACCCAGACGCCGTCCCGGTTGGTGCGCAGATAGAACCCCTCTTGCGAGTGGAAGACTCCGGTTTTGGCGGCGGCCTGGTGCAGCCGCTGCCTGCCCCCCTTGCCCTCGAAATGGAACAGGTAGGTCGCCGGCAGACGCAGTAACTCCTCGCGGGAGAAGCCGGTCAGTCTCAGGCCCACCGGGTTGACATCGAGGATCTGCTCGGTGTCGGGGTCGAGCAGGAACAGAGCGTCCCCCGCCTCATCGAAGAGGGCAGGACCGAGGTCGCGGAGGTCGGGTCGGTTCATGGAGGATGCCGCACCTGCGCAGGCGTTTTCCGGAGAAACGGAGGCTGCACGGTTTATTGTCGCACAACCGGAGCGGCTCCACCAGAGGGGAGGTGAGCAGAGAAGGTCCAAGTGTTAGCGGGGTGGGTGGTCGGGATGGCGGCTTCGAAGCCCCGGTCACCCCGGATAGCACTACCGGGCCTGGGAGCGTGCAGAAGGGAGTTGGCGAGCCGTTCCAGGTCGCGGCTGCCCAAGGGGAGCGCGGGCTCAGTTCCCCCCCTGTACCCCTCGGCCGCCGATGAGGTCGAACTTGCCGGTCTTACGCGAGTAGATCACCTCCTTGCTCCGCGATTCCTGCCAGGCGCCCCCCTCGGCGGTGCGGCGATAGAGGCTGACCACGCTGCCGAGATTGGCCTTGAGGATCACCTGGTCCTTGGCCTCGTTGTAATGGACTTCGTCGGCGCGGGCCCAGAATTCATTGGCCCGGACCAGTACGTTGCCGCGGGCCTCCATCTCCTGGCTGCCCCGCTCCGCATTCCCCCGGCTGTAGACGGTCAGCACGTCGGCGCGGATGTACATGCCTCCCTCGGGCAGTTTGTCCACGTTCGGCTCCAGGTTGGGATCGTCCGACGGCAGGTGGACCACTTCGACATTCTGGCGGAAGGTGGCGGTGTGGTTTTTGTTGTTGGCGTACATGCTGCCGAAGAAGCGCACCCAGGTCAGCTTGAGCACCGGCTCGGTCGGCTTGCCGGTGACCGCGGCGCTTCGGCCGGCGACCGGCCGACTGCCCGGCAATGCGGGGCCCTCAGCGGCGCCGGGTTGGAGGAGACGCACCAGGCCCGGCCCCGAGGCGTGCACCGTCCCGGCGGCGTTGTCCACCGCCACCGAGGGCGACTCCAGCCGCTGGTACTTGACCAGGCTGCCGGCGTCCAGCACCGCTTCCTCGACGCGCACGCTGCCATCGCACACCAGGCGGTCCACCTTGGCCGGCGGGCTGTCGCGCTTCTCCCCCTGCTTGAGCGAGACAGGACGGTCCAGCTCGACCTGGAGGTACTGGCAGGCCAGGCGGGCGTTTTCCTGCTCTGCCTGGATGCCGCCGCGGAACTCGGCAAACTGGCCGTTGAAGAACATCGACTCGTTCCAGTGGATGGTCAAGGGGACCGGCTCCTTGAGCTTGGTCCCCTGGAAGTTCTTGTCGGTCTCCAGTTGCATGGCCCCGGTGCGGTTGACCCAGGCCTTGTTGGCCGCCTGGTCGATGTTGACCTCGGGGCCGAGGATGAACAATTTGTCGAGCCGCAGCTGGGCCAGGTCGCCGGTGACCACCAGGAGGTTGCCCTCCGGCGTCCGCGTCAGTTGCAAGGTGTCGCCCTGGATGTCCACACCGCGGTCGGCCGGCGTGGCCCCCTCCTGGCGGACACGGACGGCCCCCTCGGTCCAGAGGCGATCCAACTCGTTCTTGTCGCCGCTGCGGAGGATGTGGGCCTCCACCAGACGGGCGCTGAGGTCGATGGGCCGGCTCGGCTTGATCGGGTCGGTTGACTTAGCGGGGGCGGCCGCACCGGCCAGCTGACGCTGGCCGCTCGCTGCGGCGGAGCGCGGCGGGATGGGCGCGGCCGCAGGGTTGCTCGCGGGGGGAATGGGTCGCGGGTCGGTCCCGGCAGTCGGCGGCCCGGCGGGTGGGGCGGCTGCGGCAGCCTGGTCTTCGACAGTCGGCGGCCCGGCGGGGGCGGACATTGCGGCGGGCGCATCCTTGAACCAGAGGACCAGCCGGTCGGTGTCGTGGATGGTCAGCTCGCGCGAGCGGGCCTGGACCCGGCCGATGGCCTCCAGATGGTGCGGCCGCCGTCCCTGCGATGGGGCGCGGGATTCGCCCGCCCCCTCACCCCCAACCCCTCTCCCCCCGGAGGGGGCGAGGGGAGGACTGCTTACGCCCTTCTCCCCCGCCGCGGGGGCGAGGGGAGAAGACGTGGCCCCCTCACCCCCAACCCCTCTCCCCCCGGAGGGGGCGAGGGGAGGACTGCTTACGCCCCTCTCCCCCTGGGGGGGGAGAGGGGGAAGGGGTGAGGGGGGTGTCGCGGGGCGCTCGCTCGGCTCCAGCCAGACCTTCAAGACCTCGGCACGCAACTCCTGGCCCTGCTCGTCGTCGAGGAAGGCGGCGTCACCGGTCAGAGTCAGCAGATCGTGCTTGCCGTCGCGGGACGTGACCAGCTTATCACGCCAGCGGGCGTGGAGAGTGCGTTTGCCGGTCTGCTTGTCGAGCAGATCAATGCGGCCCGGTCCCAGGGCGGTCCCCTGTTGGGCCCCCTGTTGATTGAGGATTTGCAACTCGCGGGCGTGGATCTCGTTTCCCTCCTTCAAGGCCCACATCTCCGGGTTGCCCTTGAGGGTGGTCAGCTGGGTGCGGGCGTCGTAGAAGAAATCGTCGCCGTGCGCCTCCAGCAACTCGACGTCCGAGGTCAGGATCACCTGTCGGCCGGTGGCGTGGGCGGTTTCGATTTCCAGGCTGGAGGTCCGCTCACGGTCGGCCTCGGCCGGCAGGGGTCCGCCCCCCTCACCCCCAACCCCTCTCCCGCCCGCGGGAGGAGAGGGGGAAGGAGTGAGGGGGCGCGGGCCGGCGGGTTTGCGGCGGAATTGCAGCTCCAGGTGTTCGCAAACAAGTTGGTCAGGCTTGTCCTGCTCCTGATAGCGGCTGACAAGGATCTGCTCGGGGGACCGGCCGCCGGGCGTGGCCGGGATGTCGAAGGTGGCCAGGTCCTTGATCATGTCGTACTGGAAGGGGCCCTGCGTGGTGATGACCAGGTGCGACTTCTGCGACGGCGGGCCGGCCGCTCCCCTTCCCCCCGCAGCAGGGGAAAGAGGTGCAGACGAGCGCTGGGCCGGCTCCCCCTTGCCGGAGGCCAGGAAGCCCGAGCGCGAATCGATGAACAGGTGCATCTCCACGGCCGAACGCAGCACCACGCGCTCCACCCCGGTGACGGCGTCGGACCGGGGCCGGCGGGCCGGAGCAGAGGTCCGGGCCGCCTGCGGGTCATTGGTCAGATAAATGTCGAGGCCGGTTGCCTTGACCGTGCTCGGCTCCGGCTTGGTGCTCAGGTCGGTCAGCTCGACGGCATCATCGGTCCAGATCTCCGGCTTGCGCTCCGCGCCGGGTTTCGGCGGCCGATACTCGCGGTAATAGACCGGGCCGCGCGGCACATAGACGGAAAGGTCGTCGTCGCGGCCCGGCGTCCCCCGGTTGTGGACCACAATGATGCCGGTGCCGGTGTCGGGGTTGTCCCTGTTGCGGTCCTCGGCCTTGACCCGGCCGATCAGCTCGCAGCCGACGATCCTACGCTTGTCCAGGTCGGGCAGGCCGGTCACGGGGCGGTCGAAGGTGAGGTAGGCGACGGCGCCGCGGACGGTGGTGATCTCGGGGTGCTTGCCGGCGGGCGTCTTCTTGCTAAAGAGGGCGACACTGATGGGCGAAAGACGGACCTGGCCTTCCCGCTTGCCTCCCTTCTCGATGACGAAATCGGCGGAGGCCAGGACAATCCCCTTGGCGTGGACCTCCAGCTTGATGGGGAAGAGCAGCTCAGGGCATTCCTCGCCGAAGGCCAGACGCAGTTTGCGGTCGATGAAGTTGTCCGGCGACACGATGATCTCCGGGCCGCCGCCTTCCGCTGGGTGGTAGGCCGCGGGGAGAGGGGGCAGTCCGTCGATGCCGCCGAGGAAGTAGGCGTAGATGCGGTACGCGGCCAGGAAGACAGCGAAGCTGCCGACCAGCAGTATGACGCGCTTCGGGGTCCACACGGTCCAACCTCTCCTGGCCGGGGATCCTCTCGTTCAAGCCACGCGGGCGGCGGCCTCCGCGGCGGGGACCAGGCCGATCAGGTCGGTGATGTCAAGCAGGCCGACGGGTCGGCCCTGGCTGTTGACCACCGGCAGCTCGCTGATCCGGTGGCGGCGCATGATCTCAAGGGCCTCGGTCAGCCAGGCGCCCAGCGCGATCGTGAGGGGCTGGGGAGTCATGACCTCGCGGATCGGCCGGTCAAGGACCTCGTCGCGGCGCAACTCGAAGAGCCGGGCCAGGTCGCTGTCGGTGAACAGACCAGCGAGCCGGCCGTCGGCATCGGTGAGCATGACGGCGCCGGTCCGGCGGCCGCGCCGCCGCCCCTTGACGAAGACCTCCCGCACCGTGTCATCGCAGCAGGCCAGCCGCAGCTCGTTCCCTTGCCGCATGACCGCCTCGACCTTGAGCAGCTTCCGGCCGAGACTGCCGGCCGGGTGGTAGCGGGCGAAGTCCTCCCGGCTAAAGCGGCGCATGCGGCTAAGGACGAAAGCCAACGCGTCGCCGACGGCGATCATGGCGGTGGTACTGGTGCTGGGAGCCAGCCCCAGCGGACAGACCTCATCGAGCGGCCCATAGACCAGGGCCACGTCGGCTCGGCGGGCCAGGGTGCTGTCGGCATTGCCGGTCAGGCCGATCAGGGCTGCGGCCAGCTGCCGCAACGGGCCCAGCAAACGGACGATCTCTTCGCTTTCGCCGCTGTGTGACAAGACCAGGGCCACGTCGTGGGGATGGACCATGCCCAGGTCGCCGTGGACGGCCCGCGTGGCGTCAAGGACATAGGCGCGGGTGCCCGTCGAGTTGAGGGTGCCGGCGATCTTCTGACCGACGTCGGCCGACTTGCCAGTGCCGGTGACGGCGACGCGCCCGGGGCAGCGGTAGAACAGGTCAACGGCCCGCAGGAAGGAATCGTCGAGGCGCTCGGCCACGCGGCGAAGCGCGTCGGCCTCGGCTTCGATGACCTGGCGGGCATAGTGCAGGCGGTCGGTTTCGGCCGCCCCCTCATCCCGTTCTCTCTCCTCCTGCGGGGGAAGAGGGGGCGGGGATAAGGGAGGCTCCGCCTGGCGAACCTGGCGTGTCATGCGCGCGTCCCTGCTTACCCAGTTTGACCCCGGACCGGGCCCCTCAGCGCAAAGGGGCGGCAAGCCAGGGCGACTATAGCGGAAGTGCCGCGAAATGCAATCGCAGGCCGCGGCGTCCCTCCTCGGGCTCATCATCGGCAATCCGCGCCGGCAGGGTCAACTTATCCAGACCCGTCAGTCGGATGAGGCAGCCGCACCAAGTGAAGTAAACCGGATAAACGGATCGTCGTTGCAACCGGTGGCCCGTGGCCAGCTGCTGAGGTGCAGCGAGGACGGCGGGCGCGGCTTTGGAGTTCGCAACGGGGAAAGCTCCTCCGCGGACCACCGACCATTGCCAACCGCGAACTTATCGATTTTGCCGGTTCTGTCTATGCCGCCCCGGATGGACGGCATAAACTTTCCTGCATTACCCAGCCAACGGAGATGACAGCTTCGCGCCGATCATTATAATTCCTCATTGCTCCTCGCTCAGGGACGATGCGGAAACTCGCGGGGGATTGCTGGGAGCGGTGCCCATGGGTGCTTCCGAATCGATCTTCCTGCACTTTAATCTGCCCAACGCCACCACCTGGTTTTATTTCTCCTTCCTGCTGGCGGTGGCGCTGTTCTTCAAATTCTCGCGCCTGCTGAGCATCCGCAACCTTGACGTGATTTCGCTGTTCCTGCTCGTGCCCGGTTTGCTGCTGCTGCGGGAATCGCAGGGCAACCGGTGGGCCTACGTCTGGCTGTTGGCCGGTTCCGGTTATTTTCTGGCCCGCTGCCTGCTCGACCTGGCCCTGGTCCGCCGGCCCGCCCTCAGCCCGAACCTGAATCTGGGCGGCCTGGCCTGGCTGGCGGGAGCGCTGTTCGTCTGCCTGGTGGCGGTCGCTGTCCGCCAACCCCGCGATCATACCGAGCAACTAGAGAAGGCGCCGTCCTTGGTGGTGCAGGTGCAGCAGCAGGGCGTCAACATCCTCACGCAGCAGCCGGCCGCCCGCGCCGCCGCCGGCCCCGATGCGCCGTTGTGGGTCCGCCGCATCCTGGCCATTGTCTGTCACCTGGCGATTGTCGCGGGCCTGATCGTCGTCGGCCGGCGGCACTTCCAGGACGCGCATGCCGGCATGGCCGCCGCCACGTTTTACCTGCTCTTGCCGTACACCGCCATGGACATCGGCCAGTGGCATTACGTCTGGCCGATGGCCCTGACCGTCTGGGCGGTGGCCTGCTACCGCAAGCCGACACTGGCCGGCCTGCTCCTGGGGCTGGCTGCCGCCACCATGTACTTCCCGCTGGTGACCCTCCCCGTCTGGCTGAGCTTCTACTGGCGGCGCGGGGCCGGCCGGTTCGCCGGCGCCTTCGCCTTGACGGCGGCGGTGTGCCTGGGATTGATCTGGGCCAACGACGAGCTGGTCCGCGGCTTGCAGTCGGCCCTGTCGCTGGCCGACTGGCAGCCGTGGCGTGAGCCGGTCCGCACCGAAGGATTCTGGAGCGACATCCACTGGGCCTATCGGATGCCGGTGTTCATCGCCTACCTGGCCTTTGTGGTGGCCACGGCGTTCTGGCCGATGCCGAAGGACCTGGCCCATGTGCTCGCCCTGTCGGCGGCGGTACTGATCGGCATTCAGTTCTGGTACGCTGACCGCGGCGGTGTCTACGTGCTGTGGTATCTGCCGCTGCTGCTGTTGCTGGTCTTTCGGCCCAACCTGAGCGACCGCCGGCCGCTGCCGATCCATCCGGAAACCGACTGGCTGTACCGCCTGGGCCGGCTCACCGTTCGGCTCCTGCGGCTGCTGCAACCGGTGCCTCCGTCACCCGCCGCACGACGTTAGCGCGAGCAGCAGTAACCCGCCTTTCCCTTTCGCCGGCTACTCGCTAGAATCCGGCCGCGCGGGTCGGAGCCGCATTCGGTCCTCGCCGAGGCCCGCACCGCACCGGCACGGAGGCCATTCGTCATGTCGCGAACCGTCGGGAACCTGCTCGGGGTCCTTATCGTCATCGTCCTGATCGTCGCCCCTCTGGGCTACGCCATCCGTTGGCAGGACGAGACGCGCAACTTCCGCACGGTGCGAGAAGGGGTGCTCTACCGCTCGGGGCAGATGACCCTGAGGGGATTGCAGCGGGTGATCGGCGACTACGGCATCAAGACGGTGATCAGTCTGCGCGACTCGTACACCCCCGGCGAACCGCCGCCCGACCAGGAAGAGGAAGACTACTGCAACCGCGTCGGCATCGCCTATTTCCGCATCCCGCCGCGGCAATGGGAGGGACGGCCCGGCCAACCGGCCCCGGCCGAGCCGGGCGTGCAGAAGTTCATCCAGATCATGGCTGATCCCCGCAATCGCCCTGTCCTGGTCCACTGCTTCGGCGGCGTCCACCGGGCCGGCGCTTTTTCCGCCATTTACCGCATGGAGTTCGAGCGCTGGAGCAACGAGCGAGCAATCGCCGAGCTGAAAGCGACCGGCTACACCAACCTCGGCGATCACTGGGACATCCTGGGTTACATGGAGAAATACGTGCCCCGTTGGCGGCGGCAGGCGAAGGCGAATGCTTCCGCTCCCCCTCCATCCCCTCTGCGGAAGGAGAGGGAAGAAGCAACTTCGCTTTCCCCCGCGGCGGAAGAAAGGAGCAGGAGGGAGGAGGCCGAGGAAACCGAACGAGGGAACGGCATGTCTCCCTTCCCCCCGACTGGCCCGGGGCCTGCAATTCCGCCTTGACGGGCGTGGGGGCCGGCCGCTAGAAAGGACGAGTGGAATCCAGGGGCGCAACGTGTGCGCAACCCATTGGCAGCCCGAGACCTGTGGGGTCGCGGGCCTTTTTTGTGTTCCCTCGTACTGCCGTGCTAACTTCTTCGATGCCCCCCGGCGCGGGCCCGGTCTGCACCTGTGTCGTCGGCCTGCAATGGGGCGACGAGGCCAAGGGTAAGATCGTTGACCTACTCACCGAGGAGCACGACGTCGTCGTTCGCTACAACGGTGGGGCCAACGCCGGCCACACGGTCGTCCACGCCGGCCAGACCTACAAGTTCTCCCTGCTCCCTACCGGCATCCTTCGTCCGGGGGTCCGCGCCGTCATTGCCAACGGCGTCGTCGTCCACCCGCCGCGCTTCCTCGAGGAGGTGGACCAGCTCACCGCCGCCGGTATTTCCGTCGGTGCCAACCTGGCCGTTAGCGATCATGCCCACGTCATCTTCCCCTACCACCTTGAGGAGGAGAAGCTCTACGAGCAGGGATCGTCTCGGGCCATCGGCACGACGGGGCGCGGCATCGGCCCGTGCTACCAGGACAAGGCCGGCCGGATCAACGCCATCCGCGTCGGCGAATTGCTACACCCCGAGCACCTGCGCGAGCGGCTCGGGGCCATCGTCCCACGCAAGAACGCCGTCCTCCATGCCCTGTCGGTCAGCGCCCAACTGTTCAACGCCAACGCCCTGTGCGACGAGTACCTCGGCTACGCGGAGCGGATGCGGCCGTTCATCACCGACACGACGCGGCTGCTGCACCAGGCCCTGCGCGACGGCCGGCGCATCCTCTTCGAGGCGGCCCAGGGAAGCCTGCTCGACGTGGACCACGGCACTTACCCCTACGTGACCAGCTCGAACAGCTCGACCGCGGGAGTCTGGAGCGGCTCGGGAGTGCCGGCCCGATACCTGGGACGGGTGGTCGGCGTCATCAAGGCCTACGCCACGCGGGTTGGCCAGGGGCCGTTCCCCACCGAGCTGAACGACGGCACCGACGGCATCGGCGAGCGCATCCGGCGGACCGGCCGGGAATACGGCACGGTGACCGGTCGGCCGCGGCGCTGCGGCTGGTTCGACGCCGTGGCGGTCCGCTACACCGCGGCTGTGGCCGGCGCCACCGACCTGGCCCTGATGCTGCTCGACGTGCTCAGCGAGGTCAGCGAGGTGGCGATCTGCACCGCCTACGAGCTGGACGGCGAGCGGATCGACTATTTCCCCAGCGACAGTTTCGTGCTGCAGCGTTGCCGGCCGATCTACGAGACGCTGCCCGGCTGGGGGACCGACCTGTCGAAGGCGCGCCGCCTGGCCGACCTGCCGGCCGCTGCGCGCCGCTATGTGGATCGCCTCAGCGAGTTGCTCGGACTGCCCATCTCGATCATCTCGGTGGGCCCGGATCGGGAGCAGACGATCCTTTGCTAGGTGGACAATGCCATGGATTGGCATCGTTTCCTTGGTTTCATCTTGATGGATATCCTCATGGGCACTCCTTACACCACCGAGCAGGAGAAGGATCTCTCGCTGAAGAAACAACTCCTCGACCTGGTCATCGTGCGCCGGGGTCCTGGGACCGTTCCCTTTCGATTGCCGGACGGCCTCGAGGACCTGGCCAATCACAACTTGATCACGTTCAAGTCGTATCAGGAGACGTTGGATGCCTGGGCGATGAAGGAGCTGATCGGCCATTATGTCAACTACCGCAAGCAGGTGAGTCCGTCGCTGAAGGACCTGCTGCCGGAGGAGGAATTTCGGCTCTACGCCATCTGCGCCCGGTATCCACACAACCTCGCGCAGCAGGTGCCTTGGGAGGAGGTGCAACAAGGGGTCTATCGCTGCCGCTGGGGTACGGACGACATCCGGGTGATAGTCTTGCGACAGGTGCCGCTAGAGGAGCATAATGCATTGTGGCACCTGTTTAGCGGCGTGCCGGAACGAGTGGCCTATGGAGCGAGGCATTATCAACTGCGTTCCCCAGACACGAGTGCGTTGCTCCACCAGTTGTTCGCGGGATACAAGCGGGAGGGACTGAACATGCCCCTGACGATGGACGACTTTCGCCGGGAATACGTCAAGGAACATCTGCATAAGCTCACCCCCGAGGAACGGCTGGAAGGTCTGTCGGCGGAGGAAATCTTGCGGGGTCTGTCGGCGGAGGAAATCCTCAAGCATCTCCCGCGTGAAGAGATCGAGAACTTCTTGAAGCGGCAGAAGGATGGCTCTCCACCTTCCGCCGAATAGCCTTGGGTGATCCAACGGTACGCCCCGTTGCGATGGGCGGATGAGAAGTTCTTTGGAGGTGAAGTTCCGGTGCGAGATCTCTTGGGACGCAACCCGCGCAAGTCGGATCGACGGGCTGAGCCGGAGTGCCAGTAAGATGGGCATTGCTTCCCGCTTCGACTCAGCAACCCTGCAACGCCTGGCGGCCGTCGGGCTTGACCCGGCGCGGCTGCCGGCGCATGTCGCCATTATCATGGACGGCAACGGCCGCTGGGCCCAGCAGCGCGGCCTGCCGCGCATCGAGGGGCACCGCCGCGGCGCTCAGGCCGTGCGCCGGACCGTCGAGGAATGTTGCCGGCTCGGCATTCGCCAGCTCACCCTGTACTGCCTCAGCGTCGAGAACTGGAAACGGCCGCGTGTCGAGCTGGACTTCCTCATGGCGCTGCTCCACCGCTACCTGCTCGAGGAGCGGGCCGAGATCATGGCGCAGAATATCCGCTTCACCACCATCGGCCGACGCAGCGACCTGCCCCCCGAGGTGCTGGCCGAGCTGGACGAGAATATCAACCTCAGCCGCGACAACACCGGCATGGTCCTCTGCCTGGCCATCAACTACGGCGGCCGCACTGAGTTGGTCGATGCCATGCGCTCGCTGGCTGAGCAGGTCCGGCGCGGCGCGCTTGAACCGGAACAGATCGACGAGGAGGTCATCAACAATGCCCTGTACACCGCCGGCATGCCCGACCCGGACCTGCTCATCCGCACCGCCGGCGAGATGCGCGTCAGCAACTTCCTGCTCTGGCAAATCTCCTACGCCGAGCTGTGGGTGACCGACCTGTGCTGGCCGGACTTCGACCGCACCACGCTGCACGCCGCCTTGCGCGACTACGCCGGCCGCGAGCGCCGTTTCGGCGGGCTCAACAGCGCGCCGGACACGGGCGACTTTCTCCGGTGATTCGCATCGCCTTGGTCCGAGCCGCGACCGTCAGGGAGCGGACCTGGGCCGGTGATTCGCATCGCCTTGGTCCGAGCCGCGACCGTCAGGGAGCGGACCTGGGCAGTGGCCCACTCGCTAACGTTCGCGGCTCGGACAGGTAGTTTGGATCGGGCAGAGGATATGCTCCGGACCCGGCTATGGATGGGATCGGTTCTGGTGGCCGTGGCCGTTGCGGTGCTGGTCATCGACCAGCGGCTGGACCCCTGGTATCCGTTCCTGTTCCTTGTGGTGCTGGGGCTGTCGCTGGCTGCCTGCTTCGAGTTGCTCGGGCTGCTGGGACCGGAGCGGCGCCCGCCGGCCTGGCTTTGTTACACGGCGGTGGCGGGGTTGGTGGTCGCGAACTGGTGTGCCCATGTGCTGCCGACGGGCGGCGATCCGTGGCACTGGGTGCTGGGAACCTTCACCGCAGTGACGGTGTCCGCCTTCCTGACGGAGATGGCCGTCTTTCGCGAGCCCGGTTACTCGGTGGTGCGGATCGCCCTGGCGGTCTGGATCGCCGCCTACGTTGGTCTGCTGCCGAGCTTCCTGATGCAACTCCGCTGGCTGGGCGGCGACCGCGGCACGGCGGCGTTGGCCCTGACGATCTTTGTCCCCAAGTGCGGCGACATCGGCGCCTACTTCACGGGGCGGTTCCTGGGGCGGCACCGGATGACCCCGGTGCTCAGTCCCAAGAAGACGTGGGAGGGGCTGGCCGGCGGCCTGGCGACTGCGGTGGCAGCGGCGGCCGGCATCAACTACCTGGGGCCGGCGCCCCTCCTGGCCGGCGTCCCCGCCGTGGTCGGCTTCGGGATTACCGTCGGCCTCGCCGGTGTGCTCGGCGACCTGGCCGAGTCGCTGATCAAGCGCGACTGCGGCCAGAAGGATGCTTCCCAGGCGGTGCCCGGCTTCGGCGGCGTGCTCGATGTGGTCGATGCCATCCTGTTCGCCGCCCCCGTGGCGTACCTGTGGCTGAGGTAGCGGCGACCCCGCGCCCGGTGAAAATGGCGCAGATGAAAGGATCAGTAAATGTGGATAATAAACCCTGGTCCAAGCCCGAAGGACCGGCGCGGGCGTCTGATCTCTTGCCGGCGCTTCGGCCGGGAGCGGGCACAAGTTAATCGGAGGGGGGATTGATCCACAACTTCGTCGAACCGCTTATCGATCCCATGAGTGAAGCGACCATTACCCTGGAGGATCGGGACGAGGCCGTGCGGCTGTTCGGCAGTCGCGACCAGCACCTGCGCGAGATCCGCGATGCGCTCGGCGTCCGCCTGGTGGCGCGCGGCGACACGATCCACATCAAGGGGACCGAGGAGCAGGTCGATCAGGCCCGGCGGGTCTTTCAGCAGCTGCGGAGCATGCTCCAGCAGCAGGAGCGGCTTTCGACCGAGGACGTGCGGACGGTGCTGGAAGTGGTGCATAGTGGCGGCGACCGGCTGGCGGCACCGCCCGGCGCCGCCGTTGAGGGGAGCCGCTATGTTCGGCCACGGACCGATGGCCAAGCCCGCTATGTCCGCGCCATGCGCGACAACGACCTGACGCTCTGCATCGGCCCGGCCGGGACGGGAAAAACATGGCTGGCGGTCGGCATGGCGGTCAGTCTGCTCCGTCAGGCCGCGGTCAAGAAGATCGTCCTGGTGCGCCCCGCCGTGGAAGCTGGCGAACGGCTCGGCTTTTTGCCCGGCGACATCCAGGCCAAGGTCAACCCCTACCTCCGCCCTCTCTTCGACGCCCTCAACGACATGATGGAGCCGGAGCAGGTCAAGCGCTACATGGAGAACGATATCATCGAGATCGTACCGCTCGCCTACATGCGGGGCCGTACCCTCAACCAGGCCGTCATCATCCTGGACGAAGGCCAGAACTGCACCGTGCCGCAGATGAAGATGTTCCTGACCCGCATGGGCAACGGTTCGAAGATCATCGTCACGGGCGACGTGACACAGGTGGACCTGCCCCGGCAGACCCGCAGCGGCCTGATCGACGCCGTCCACCGCCTCCGCGGCATCGAGCGGATCGCCATCGTCCATCTTGACGAGAGTGACATCGTCCGCAATCCGTTGGTCCAGGAGATTCTCAGGGCCTACGAGGATGAGAAGGCCCGCAAGAAAAAGGAGTGACTCGGATTGCAGATTTCAGATTGCAGATTGCAGATTGCAGATTGCAGATTTGAAGAAGGCAGAGGAAGCAACCCCCTCTATCTCCTCCAAATCTGCAATCTGAAATCTGCAATCTCAAATCTGCAATCTCAAATCTATGTTGGGTCCCATCAAGAAATCGTCGCGCCTGAGCCAGTGGGATGGCCGGCGACGTTCTTCCCGCTATGACGGTCCGGCACTGCCGCAGCTGTGGCAGCGGGATGTGCTGGGGCGGCTAGCCATTGTCTTCGTGACCGTGGTGGCCGCCACGCTGCTGATTCACTTCTGGGGACCGCCGCTTCCTTACCGCGTTGGTGAGGTCAGTCCGGTGGACCTGCGCGTCCGCGCCTACTTCGAGCTGGAGAACCAGCCGCAGACGCAGCGGGCCCGGGAGGAGGCAGTCGAACGGCTGCCGCCGGCGCTCCAGCAAGACCCCGCCGCTTGCGCCCGCGCCCGCCAGGCCGTGCCGCCGGTCATCGAGAGGTTCCCTCCCGGCACGCCGCTGGTCCAGCGCGGCCAACCGATCAGCGAGCGGCAGCTCCTGCTCCTGGCCGAGGAGGACCGGGCCTACCGCCACAGCCTGGACCGGACCGACCACTTCCGCCGCGGGCTGGCCATCTTTCTCATCATGACCCTGCTGGCGCTCTTGGTGATCCTCTACGTGGTGCGCTTCCAGGCTGCCCTGGCCAAGAGCCTCCCCATGATCGCCGGCGTCTGCGCCCTGGTGATCCTTACCCTGCTGTTGGGCCTGCTGCTCAGCCAGCCCCCCTGGTACGCCGTTCTGATCCCGCTGACCACAACCGCCCTCATCCTGACGTTGGCCTACAATCCGCCCTTCGCCCTCTTGATGTCGCTGAGCCTGTCGTTCGCCATGACAGTGGCATTGGGCACCAACCTGAACCATCTGCTCATCCAGATGGGCGGGCTGGCGACGGCGGTGCTGTCGCTGCGCAATGTCCGCACGCGCACCCGGCTGGTCGAGGTCGGCGCGGGAGCAGGACTGGCCTACCTGGCCATGACGGTGGCGACCGGCTTGCTCAGCGGCCAGCCCGCCCGGCTGATCATCTTCGACGCTGGCCGGAACTTCCTCTGGGGCGCCCTGGCCGGCTTTCTGGTCAGCGGCTGCCTGCCGCTGGTGGAGCGCTGCTTCGGCATCGTCACCGACATCAGCCTGCTGGAGCTGGCCGACGGCTCGCACCCGCTGTTGCAGGAGTTGGTCCGGCGAGCCCCGGGCACGTACACCCACAGCATGACCGTGGCCACCCTGGCCGAGGCGGCCGCCGAGGCCATCGACGCCAACCCGCTGTTGACCCGAGTCGGCAGCTACTTCCACGACATCGGCAAGATGCTCAAGCCGCACTACTTCATCGAGAATCAAACCGGCGAGAACCGCCACGACGCCCTGGAGCCGGCCCTGAGCACGCTGATCATCATCAACCACGTCAAGGACGGCGTCGCCCTCGCCGAGCAGTACCGTCTTCCCCGGCCGATCATCGACTTCATCGAACAGCATCACGGTACAACGTTGGTAGAGTATTTCTACCGTGAGGCCATGCGGGCGCAGGCGAACCTGGGCCAGGGCCATGTCGAGCTGGAGCCGTCGTTCCGCTACCCGGGGCCGAAGCCGCAGAACCGGGAGAACGGCATCGTCATGTTGGCCGACGCCGCCGAGAGCTCCAGCCGGGCACTGGCCGCGCCGACGCCGCGCAGCCTGCGCAAACTGGTCCACGACCTGTTGATGAAACGCCTGCTCGACGGCCAGTTCGAAGAGAGCGGCCTGACCCTGACCGAGTTGCATCGCATTGAGGAGAGCCTGTGCAAGGGCCTGATCGCCCTGTATCACGGCCGGATCAAGTATCCCGAGGGGGAACGCGGCCTGGCGTCGTGAGGCGGGGCTGCAAGGCTTGCTTGCAACCCGGGACCGCGGCCGCTAGAATTGGGCGGGTTTATAGAAATCCTCTTTGATGCGATCCCGGCAACAAATCGGCGCCCATCCCCCCGGCGCCTGAGGTGGTGAGATGGCTTCGCTCCGCGTCCTGAAAGGGCCCAACCAGGGGGCGGTGATCCCCCTCAACCGGGACAAGATTACCCTGGGGCGCAACCCCGACTGTGATGTGGTCATTCCGGTGACGTCGGTCAGCCGCGAGCATGCCCAGATCATCCGCCTCCAGGACCGCTTCTATATCATCGACTTGCAGAGTCGCAACGGCACCTTCGTCAACAACCAGCCGGTCAGCGGCCGCACCCCGCTGCATCCCAACGACCAAATCCGCATCTGCGACTTCCTCGCCGCCTTCCAGGACAGCGTGCTGCCCCCTCTGCCGCCCGAGTTGGTCCGCCCCGCCGCGGAGTCCGAGGCGGACGACGAGCAGCCCCACATTGAAGCGGCCCTGACCACCAGCAAACACCTCCTCCTGGAAACGCAGCCGGCCGAGAAGATCCGGGCCTTGCTGGAGATCAGCAGCAACCTGAGCAAGACCCTCCAGCTCGATCCGCTCTTGCCGAAGATCTGCGACAGTCTGTTCCAGATGTTTCGCCAGGCCGACCGCTGCTTCATCATCCTGGCGGGCGACACACCGACCAAGCTGATCCCCAAGGTGATCAAGACCCGTCGGCCCGGCGACGAGAGCAACGCCCGCTTCAGCCGCAGCATCGTCAAGCGCTGCCTGGAGAGCGGTCAGGCCTTCCTCAGCGACGATGCCTCTGCCGGTGTCCCCCTCAGCCAGAGCGTGGTCGATTTCCGCATCCGCTCGGTGATGTGCGTGCCGCTCACCTCGGCCGAAGGGAAGCCGTTCGGCGTCATTCAGCTCGACACCCAGGACCGGATCAAGAAGTTCACCGAGGACGACTTGAAACTGCTCTGGGGGGTGGCCAACCAGGCCTCCATCGCTCTGGAGAATGCCCGGCTGCACGAGGAGATGGTCGAGCAGGCGCGCGTCAAGCAGGGACTGCTCCTGGCCCACCAGGTGCAGCGCAGCTTCCTGCCGCAGCGGCTGCCGGAGGTCCCCGCTTACGAGTTCTTCGCGCACTACGAGCCGGCCCAGGAGGTCGGCGGCGATTACTATGACTTCATCCCGCTGCCGTCGCGCCGGCTGGCGGTGACGCTCGGCGATGTAGCGGGCAAGGGGATGCCGGCAGCGCTGTTGATGGCCAAGCTCTCCTCCGAGGCCCGCTTCTGCCTGCTGACCGAGCCGGACCCGGCAGCGGCCATGAGCCGGCTCAACGACCAGATCTATCAGCACACCAGCCAGATGGACCGCTTCGTCACGTTGGCGGCAGCTGTCCTCGACCCGGACCGCCACGCCGTCACGCTGGTCAGCGCCGGCCATCCCGCGCCGCTACTCTACCACCGCGAGACGGGCACCCTGGAAGAGGCCATCTCCCGCGACGGCGCCGGCATGCCGCTGGGCATCGTCGAGGGCCAGGCTTACTTGCAGCCCGACCTGCGGCTGGCGCCCGGCGACTGCCTGCTGCTGTTTACCGACGGCGTCACCGACGCTGTCAATGTGCGCAAGGAGTCATTCGGCATCGAGGGCATCACGGCCGCCTTGCGCGACGGCGGCCCCTTCTCCCCCCAGGCGCTGGTCGAGCGAGTCGTCAAGGCGGTCAAACAGCACGCCGCCGGCTGCCCCCAGCACGACGACATCACCCTCGTCTGTCTCGGCCGAGTGCCGTGAGGCCCTGGCCTCGGACTCCCGCGGAGGTTGATGCGATGGCTTCGCTCTTCATCCTGAAGGGAGACAACTCGGGCCAGGACATCCCCCTCGACAAGGACGTGGTCATCATCGGCCGCAGCCTCGACTGCGACCTGGTGCTGCCGTCCGCCTCGGTCAGCCGGCAGCACGCCCGGCTGTTACGCGCCCAGGGCCGATGGTTCATCGAGGACATGCAGAGCCGCAACGGCACCTTTGTCAACAACCAGCGGATCACCACCCGCACCCCGCTGACGCACACCGACCGCATCCGCATCTGCGACTTCCTCGCCGCCTTCCATGAGACCCCGCCCTCCACCCTGCCCCCCGAACTGGTGGGCGTTCTGACCGGCGAGAACGACTCGACCTCCCACGACACCGGCCCCGACGGCCACAGCAAGAAGGTGCTGGCCGTCCAGTCCAGCGAGAACCTCAAAGTCATTCTGGAGATCAGCAACTACCTGGTGAAGGCACTGGAACTGGATCAGCTGCTCCCCCGGATCGCGGACAGCCTGTTCCAGTTGTTCAAGCAGGCGGAGCGCTGCTTTCTGATCCTTGATGAGGGGCCGGGCCGGCTCGTGGCCCGGGCTGTCCGGACCCGGTCGCCGCAGGAGGCAGGGACGGCCATCTTCAGCCACCGCATCGTCCAGCACTGCCTGATAACCGCCCAGCCGTTCCTGACCGAGGATGCCGGAGCAGACTCTCGGCTGGCAAGCAGTATTAGTGTGGCGGAACTACAGCTGCGTTCGGTGATGTGTGCTCCGCTGATCACTCCGGAGGGCAAGGCGGTCGGCGTCATCCAGCTCGACACCCGGGAACGGCAGAAATTCAGCCGGGACGACCTCAACTTGTTGGAGGGGGTGGCCAATCAGGCGGCGGTGGCCCTGGAGAACGCCCGGATGCACGAGGACCTGCTCCAGCGCGAGCAGCTGGAGCGCGACCTGGAGGTGGCCGCCCAGATGCAGCGCAGCATGCTGCCCGAACAGCTGCCCGAGGTGGACGGCTACGAATTTTTCGCCCACTACGCGGCCGCCCTGACCGTCGGCGGCGACTACTACGACTTCATCCCCTTGCCGCGGCAGCGCCTGGCCGTCACCCTGGCTGACGTGGCCGGCAAGGGGGTCACGGCGGCGCTGTTGATGGCCAAGCTCTCCTCTGAGATGCGCACCTGCCTCCTGGCGGAGGCGGAGCCGATCGAGGCGGTGGCCCGGCTCAACGACGTGCTCTATCCACACACCCAGCGCACGCACCGATTCGTGACGCTGGTCGCCGCCGTCCTCGATCCAGGCCGCCAGGTGGTGACACTGGTTAACGCCGGCCACCTGCCGCCCTTGCTCTACCGGCGGGCCAGCGGCACACTGGCCGAGGCGGCACCCCGTGCCGTGGCCGGGACCGTCCTCGGCTTGGAGCGGGGACTGAAGTATCAGTCGTGCCAGGTGGCCCTTGATCCGGGCGACTGCCTGCTGCTGTTCACTGATGGTGTCTGCGAAGCGGTCAACGCCCGCAACCGCCGCCTGTCGGATTCCCTGGACGGGATCTACGCGCTGTTGCGGGAAGGAGGGCCGTACCGTCCCCTCACGCTGGGGGAACGGCTGGTCAAGGCGGCAGAGCAACACGCTATCCGCCGAAGCCAGTCCGACGACATCACCCTCGTCTGCTTCGGCCGCAAGGTCTGAACCTCGCCGCCGCCCACGGAGTCCTGGTGGAAGGAAGGCGGCCTTCCGTGGTATATTGAGGAGAGTGGAAGGAAGGGCAGTCAGAGCCCCGAACATGAGCGAGGGGTTGCCTGACCCATTGCTGATACTCCGGGCTTCGACGTACCTGTGGCCCCGGTCCCCTCGCCCCAGCTGACCGTGCACCGCACGGGGCCGAGCTTTCTTAACAGGGAGTGAGCCAGCATGTCCGAAAGCATCGTCCTGCCGAAGACCGGCAAGCCCAAGGAGAAGGAGCAGGAAAAGATCAAGCGGCAACCGCCTTACAACGTCGTCCTGCTCAACGACGATGACCACAGCTTTGAATATGTGATCACCATGCTGCAGCAGCTCTTCGGCCATCCCCGCGAAAAGGGCCTACAGATGGCCTGGGAAGTCCACACCCAGGGCCGGGTGATCGTGGACACGACGACCAAGGAGCGGGCCGAGTTGAAGCGCGACCAAATCCATGCCTTCGGTCCCGACCCATTGATTCCGCGCTGCAAGGGGTCGATGTCGGCGATTATCGAACCGGCGCCGGGATGAGTCGTTGGTTGGGGTGCCCGGAGCAGCCCCCTCACCCCGGTCCCCTCTCCCCCGAAGCGGGGGCG
>DATLYH010000285.1:0-15347 GCA_035575035.1 Gemmataceae bacterium | reverse complement strand
ACTCGACGGTGACAATCTCGGCGGCTGGCTCCGCGGCGAAAACTCACCGAAGGTCCGTGAGGTGATGCATCCCGATCTGGTGCGCTATTACGAAGGGCTGGGCGCACACACGAAAGGGGGTCTCGATGCGAAGCGTCCGGTTGGCCCGGCGCTGCATGCGGCCATCAGCACGGCCCTGACCAACTTCGCCCTTCATGTGGTTCCCGACGTCGTCGCGGAACATCACGGCACGGTCATCTATTCCGGTGGTGATGACACGCTGGCACTTTTACCCGTGAGCACGGTGCTGGCCTGCGCCCGGAAACTCCAGCAAATCTACACCACGCCAGACTGGCACACCCACAATGGCCGGGAATACCTGATGATGGGTTCGCGGGCCACGCTCTCCGGCGGGATCGTTGTTGTGCATGCCGTGGATGACCTGCGGCTCGCCTTGCAAGATGCTCGCCGTGCGGAACACCACGCCAAGGAAGCCGGCCGGGATGCTCTGGCGATCACCGTCCGCCGTCGGTCCGGGGAGCACACCAGCGCCGTCTGTCCCTGGACGTTTGTGGAGACGGTCCAGCAGTGGGTGGATGCCTTCTGCAAACGGGCCTCCGATCGCTGGGCTTATCATCTGGCCGCAGAAAAAGAGACGCTATCGGGTTTGGATGCCGACGCTGTGCGAGCCGTAGTGCGACAACAGGTCAATCAGGCCGAAACGTTCACGCGGCGACTGTTGGGAGAACCGGAAAGACCCAAGGATGGAGAGAAAGCAGGTGATATTCTGGCATCACAATTCGAGGAATACCGGAAGCTGGTCATGAATCCGGAGCGAAATTTCGATCTTTCCCGGACGGTGAATAACTTTCTCACCCTCTGTCAGTCCGCTTCCTTCCTGGCACCCGGGAGGGACGAATGAGCATGGCCACAGCAACCCCAGTAGGTCTCGGTCTGGAACCGCTCGACGTGTTGTTCTTTCGCGATGGCCGACCGTTCCTGAGCGGCACCGAGCAGATGACCAGCGGCCTGCCGTTGCCGCAGACGGTCGCGGGAGCCATTCGCACGGCGCTTTTGCGCACGGCGGGGTGTGACTTCCGCCGACTCAAGCAGGCCATCGAGGCGGGCCAGTCGTTTGCTCAAGCCGTGACACAGGCATGTCACCAACAATACCACGGGATCGGCCAGATCATGGTGCGCGGACCATGGCTGGCCCGCTGGCTCGATAAGCGGAAAGAGCAATACGAGGTGCTCGTGCCTGCGCCCGCGATTCTGCACAAGAGAAAGGGAAAAGGGGAGAACAAAGAACCAGAGGGGGAAAAAGAGAAAAAAGAAGGCCAGAAGTCACTCTTTCGACTGACCCCCTTGCCGGCAGAAAAACTTCCCGGCTGGTCCCTATCCCTACCGGAGGATCAGCAAGGCCTGCGCCCGCTGTGGCTCAGGGAGCTGGTCGTCACTGAGCTAGAGGAACGTTATCTGACGCGGGCTGGTCTGGAGCAGTTCCTGCGGGGTGAGGACGTGGACGTCGAGGCGGTGGTTCCGGCCAGCAAGTTGTACGAGTTCGACTACCGCACGGGGATCGGCATTCACCCTGACCGCCTGGCCGCTGCCGAATCACAAATCTATGGCCGCGGCTTCCTCGCGTTGGCAGACAACGTGTTTCTTTATGCCGAAGTCATGTTGCCGGCGGAGGACTCGGTGCTAGGGCTGTTCCGCGCCATGACCACCTTGGCGCTCGGCGGCGAGAGCAAGCAGGTGCGCGTGCATTGCTTGCCCCAGCCTTTCGCCTGGCCGAATCAACAACCCCAAGGAGACAAGCAGAAACCGCTCGTGCTGCTGACAACGCCCTGTCCGTTCCAGGCCGGCTGGAAACCCCAGGCCTTAAATGGCCGCCTGGTCGCAGCGGCAGTACCCGGTTCGCTCGCCTTCTCCGGCTGGGACCTGGCCCGTGGCGGACCGAAGCCGACACGCTTCGCCGTTCCCGCTGGCAGTGTGTATTTCCTTGAATCACTCCCCGACAACTGGCAGCATAGCCTGGCCGAAAACGACGAGGATCGCCAACTCGGCTGGGGCTGCTGCCTGACAGGAGTCTGGAACCCATGAGTGAAACCCCAATCACCTCCTCGACAGCCCCTCAGGCGGGCGCTTTGCTGTTCATCCATGCCCAGACCGGCTTGCACCCCGGCTCCGGCACGGCCCTGGGCACCGTGGACCTGCCCGTGCAGCGCGAACGGCACACGCAGTGGCCCATCATCCCCAGCTCCACCCTCAAGGGCATCCTCCGGGACGCCTGCCGTCCCCCGCGGAACAGTGCCGACTGGCAGAAGTGGCTAGCGGTCTTCGGCCCGGAAACGGGAGAGGCTGCCGACCACGCCGGCGCCCTCAGCCTGACGGACGCCCGCATCCTGGCCTTCCCGGTCCGCTCGCTCAAAGGGGTCTTTGCCTGGGTCACCTGCCGGGCCGTGCTGGAACGCCTCCAGCGTGATCTGACTCTGATCCAGGCCAACGGTAACGCCTTCAACCTGCCAGAGGCATCGAAGGACAAGGCCCTTTGCGCGGCGGACAGTCCCCTCCTGGTCGATGGCAACAAGCTGGTGCTGGAGGAGTTCGACTTTGAACGAACCGGGGATATCGGCGCCGTGGCCAACTGGGTGTCGCAACGCGCTGTTTCGGATAATGCGACGCAGGAACGTCTGAGGAAACACCTCGTGGTGCTCTATGACGACGACTTTACCCACTTCGCCCGCCATGCCACCGAGATCGTCGCCCGCGTCGGCCTGGACCCCGAACGCAAGACGGTCCAACCCGGAGCGCTCTTTTACGAAGAATTCCTGCCCGCTGAGACGCTCTTTTACTCCGTCGTGCTGGCTAGCTCCAGCCGCCGGAAGTTCGACAAGGAAGATGAGAATCGGCGGAGCATCCCCCTGTCTCCCGGCGAAGTGCTCGAGTTCGTCCGGGCGACGCTGGCGCCGCGGAAATACTTGCAAATCGGCGGTGATGAGACGATCGGCAAGGGGCTGTGCGCCGTGCGGCTTGACATCAACGGATAAGGAGGGTGCGCCATGGCAGAAACGACGAGCCATTCCACGCCGACGCTCGACCAGCGCCGCGCCAACCATGCCTGGAAAGCGATCATTAGTCAGGCCACGGTCAAGGATGGCCAGCGGCAATACGACGACAAGGCGAAGGAATATGCCCGTGAGGCCAGGAAGTTACCCACGCGCATCCTGTCTGCAGGTTTGGGCCAAGCGCTGGCGTTTATCCTTGCTAAGGCGAAGGATAAAAAGCCGAACCTCAAGCGACTCCACGAAGACCTAACTGATTGGGTCATCAGGCAACGACCGATGTCGGCAAAGAAACCAAACAGCCTGATCGAGAGCATCATCGAAGGTGATTCCGACTTCCTCCGCCGGGCGACCGATGAGGTGTTGGCGTATCTCCTCTGGCTCAACCGCTTCGCCGAGGCCGAGGGACTGACGGAAGGGGAGGAATAAACATGCCAATCGGTATCATCGAACTCCGTGAAGTTGAAGAGCCGGATGATCGGGGCCGGCGCCGCAAAGTGAAGAAGCCGTTCGTCGAGGGAACGGATTTTGAAATTACTCCTACATCCCTTCGTCGGTCAGGTTGGGGTGCATTATCCTTTTCAGATGTCGATAAAGACCTGGACGTCGAATACGACATTGTGAAAGAAACAATTACTGACGTCCGCCGGTACGCCGTTGTGCCGCCTGGAGTCCGTCGGCTCCTGGAATCGCACGGATGCAACCACCCTGGCCTTGCCCTTGACAAATTCATCTATCGGTCGGCTAATCAGTCGTTCGTCAAACACGCATTGCAAAAGATTGTCGAAATCAACAAAAAGATTGTCGAAATCAACAACACAGCCGATAACCAGTGGTTCCAAGAACTGCGTCAGCGCTGGATGGCAGTGATCCATCACGAAGGCATGCCGCCACTTCGTTGTACCACCACCAGCCCGCTGGCGCTGCATCTGGCCCGCGCCTCGGCCTTGGAAAACGCCGGCATCTGCCTGCATCCGCTCTACGGCTTCGCCTACCTGCCCGGCAGTGGACTCAAAGGGATGGCCCGCGCCTATGCCGAGACAGTGGCAGTCGCGTCGTCGGAAGACATTCTCGCGGTGTTCGGCAATCAGCCAGGTGAACCTAATCAAGCCGCACAACACGCCGGCTCCATCATCTTCCACGACGCCTGGCCGGAGTCGTGGCCCAAGCTGATCGTGGACATTGTCAACAATCACCACCCGGAGTACTACCAGGCCGAGCCGAATGATAACGCTCATCCACCGGGCGATTGGGAGAACCCGGTGCCGGTGTACTTCCTGGCGGTGCCGCCGGGTGTAACGTTCACTTTTCCTCTGGCGAAGCGCCACGGAGATGTGCCCGATCGGTTGGTGGACCTGGCCCGCGACTGGCTGCTGGGCGCTCTGTGCCATCTCGGCGCCGGCGCCAAGACCGCCACAGGTTACGGAGCCTTCCAGCCCGCCGAAGGGAACGCTCCGCCGCTGCCAAGCCAAAAACGCTTGACTTTTGAAACCACACTGGAACTGGTCACACCCGCCTTCCTCGCCGGAGCCAATCAGCAAGCCGAGGATTGCGACCTGCGCCCGGCCACGCTGCGCGGACTCTTGCGCTGGTGGTGGCGGACGATGCACGCCGGCTTTCTCGACGTGAGAACACTCCGGGCACTCGAAGCCGCCATCTGGGGCGATACCAACAGCAGCGGAGCCGTGCGAATTCTGCTTGAACCGACGGGGGACGTTTCAGCTCAACCCTATGACAAGCAAAACAAGGCCAAATTCGATGACGATCACAAGAAATCCGCTTATGGCATTCCGTCGGAGGTGAACCCCAAAAAGATCACACCCGGCTTATGGTACGCCTCCTATGGCATGGACGAAACAAGCAAAGGGCAGAGGAAGCAGCGCCACTACCTCGAACCGGGGGCACGCTGGCGCTTGCGGCTGGTGGCTCGCCCGACGCGCTACTTTGCCAATCGCAAGGATGCTAGCGATCCCGCGAAAGCCAGACAGGGCCGGGAAATCACCGCAGAGCAAGCCCTGGAGCAAGCGAAGGCTGCCCTCTGGCTGCTATGCCACTTCGGCGGCATCGGCTCGAAGGCCCGCAAAGGCTTCGGCTCACTAGCGACCAATATGCGCTACGACTTTCAGTTAGATACCTGCCGCGACACCGCGAAGCAATTGCGTCAGTATTTGAGCCTGCCCAATGTTTTCGTGGAACGTCAGGCCCATTCCCCATCGCTTGAGCAGATGATTCCTCGGAAAGAACAGAACCCCAGCCCAGTCGAGATCAACTTCTCCTGGGCGAATGTCTGGAGCGTGCTGGACCAGGTGGGGTTCGCTTACCAGACATTTGCCAAGAAGTACAAACACAACCGGCAAAAGTTGGCCTTGGGCATGCCACGACGCCTTGGTCCTCCGGTGCAAGGCACGTTCAACCCCACACCGCCGGTAACCCCAAACAGCCGCCATTCCTCACCGGTCCACATCCACATCGATCGCCGTGAGAGCGGCTGGACGGTTCGTGTGATCGCCTTCCCGGCGGCGCACCTGCCCGACCTCAACACCAGCCGGAAGTTCCTGGAAGAATTCCTCCGTGACTTCGGCGACGACTTGCAAAGACGGTCTCAGTTGTCGCCCCCCTCCGGTCCCACGGGGAGTGCGTCCCCTCCTCGAGGAGTTGCTGCTCCTTCCGGCCCCGCAACCGGTCCCACTCCCGTGCGCGTCAAGTTCCTGGGTCCGCATGACAAGCTGAAAAATGCGTTCTGGGTGCAGGAGGAAGGCAAGAAGCGGGGTCTGCTGAAGTATGGCACGCCTCCGACACCGCTACCCGCCGAGGGTTCCGAAATCGAAGTCTATCCCACCAACAACAACCCGAACTCTCCCGAGTACCGCTGGGACCAGCCCCCACAGGCAACAAGCCAGCCGCACGGCAAGCAATCACCCAAAGGAAAGAGACAATGAACCCACTGGAGTATCTTCGAAGGGAGAAACTGTTATGGCTACGACTCTGCTTAGTTTTCTCGGCCGTGGCCCCTATGCGCCAGATGGGAAACGCAAGCCCTATTTGAAGACCCAGTACCAGTTCGATTCCTGGACCAGCCCGGAAGTCACCTTTTTCCTCCATGCAGCGCTGGATTGGTTGCGCGGAAGGAGGGGTATGACACCGGATCGGTTGGTAGTTCTCGGCACCTCTGGCTCGATGTGGGATGAGCTGGTGCTGGCCTTGTGCACCGCCCAAAGTAATGAAGATCGTAGGCGGATTGACGAACTGTGCCTTCATCTTCTCAGCCGCGTAGATGAGCAGAAAACAGGTCATGACGATCTCGACCAGGTTCAAAAGGAACTTGCCCATGTTCTGAAGATCGACGTTCACACAGAACTCATTCCCAACGGCCGAACCCAGGAGGAACAGGCCCAGATTCTGAAGGCCCTGCAGCGGCATGTCCGGGACGGCGATCGCGTGATCCTCGACGTCACTCACGGGTTCCGACACCAGCCCATGCTGGCGCTCGGGGCGGCGGTTCTGCTGGCTCGCTTGCGGAACGCGAAGATCGAAGAGATTCTCTATGGAGCCAACGACATGCGGGCCGCTTCTGGACCAGCCCCTGTGGTTTTCCTGCGTTGGTTGCTGGACCTACTGGAGTGGGCCGACAGTATTGGCCAGTTGCGCGCTGGTGGCCGCCTGCGTTCCCTGACCAGGGTTGTCCAGGACGGCAAGCTGCAAAAAGCCCTTGCGGACACGGCCTTTCTGTTGGCCACAAACCAGGTCCACCAAGCAGGCGTTGCTGCCAAGAAGTGCCAGCTAGCCCTGGCCCAAGTTGACCCTGACCCAGTTCTCGACCTTACTCGAGATGCCATCGACGCTATCCTCGCCGAAGTGGCGGGCTGCCAACGCGACGCTCAGGGAATCCTCAACGTGGCCCGGACTGCACTCCGCGAGCAAGATTACGTGCGGACCTCAATCCTTCTCGTTGCTGCATTAGAGAAATACGAAGAACGAGAGGGTGTTTCCCTGGACCCGGAAAGAGTGCGGGAGATTCGCAACCTGCGAAACTCCTTGGCCCATGCCTCCCCGCGTTCGGATACGGCTATAAAGCAAGCCCTGGATTCACGGCGAGAAATGGAGCAGACACTCCAAAGCCAGTTGGATTGGCTGGAGACCCAAGTAAATCTGAAAAAGGAACAACCATGAGCGAGCACACTGCCCCAACCGTCTGCCTCCTCAACTCCCCTGTCCTTACCAGCTGTGGCGACTGGCGGTTTGAAGGCCCCTTGGCTGTCGAGAAGGCTCAGAGGTGATATGCCTGCTGACAAGAAGGCCGGCGATACCGTACCGTTGATCGTGCATTCGGCGAATGAGCGGGAAATCGCCTTCCGCTGGCCGACCACGGCCGACGAGCAGCGTGCGCAGAAATCGCAAGGCAAACCCAAAGGCGGTCCCGGTGGCCAACGACCCCGCTGAAGGGAGGTAAACGATGACGCGACCGAGCATCCTCATCTGCACCGTAGGCACGAGCTTGTTCCGACCGAACCTGGAAGGACTCAAAAAAGACCTGGCTGAGGCCAAAATCCGTGACGAGCTGATACCGCTGGCTCAAGCCTACCAGCAGCATGACTGGTCTGCCGTCGCGGGTGAACTCGCCCGGCTTCCGCCCAACGAGCGGCTCTGCGGTGCCGAAATCAACTCTATCGCCAGCATGATCGACAAGAAATATATCTCGCCTGACTGTGGTCTGTTCTTCCTCCACTCGGACACCGACGACGGCCGCAGCATTGCTGCCATCCTCCGGAGCTACTACAAGGCTAAAGGACACGCTCCTGTCGAGACGATCGAGGTGCCCGACTTACAAGACCAAGACCCCAAGCGATTCCGGACCAAAGGACTGCGCAACCTGGCCCGCAAAATCTGCGGGGTCATCCGTGAGCGCTCCGCGGTGGCCTGCGCCATCAACGCCACGGGCGGCTACAAGGCCCAGATCGCGATTGGCGTGCTGCTCGGACAGGCCATCGGAGTTCCGGTCTTCTACAAGCACGAACTGTTCAGCGAGATCATTGCCTTCCCACCCATGCCGGTGGCCCTTGACTTCGAGGTATGGATGCGGGCCAGTGGAATGCTCTACGACCTGGAACGGACTTCGGAGATGGTCCCTGCGGCCAGTTATGCAGACGAATGGGACGAGAAATATGAGAGCCTGGTCGAGCGGGTGGAGATCGACGGGCAGGATTACCTGGAGCTATCACCTACGGGGCAGATTTTTCACGAAACCTTCCGCGAGCGCTTCCGCACAGTTCGTGACCAGGTCTTGCCGCCGCCTGCTTTGCACAAACGGCCGCCGCGGTTGGAGAATGCTGGTTGGTCTGGGAAGCATCCGGAGGTGGAGCGTTTCATGGCCAAGGTAACGAATGAGGTGCCCCAGGTTGTGCATTGTGCAACCTTCTACTATAGCCCTGACCTGGCCGAACGCACCCGTTTCCGACGTGGCCGCGATGGCATCGAGGGGATTTACTCCGATGGCCGTTTCACGGTCAAGTTTCGCGTTGAGACCACGGCCCAGACACCGGGCCAGCAGGCGGCCGTCGTCGCCGCCCTCAATGAGTGGTTAAACCGTTGACTGCCGACGCCAGCCGTCACTTCCGCCGGTTTGGACCGGTTCCTTCGGGCCAGCGGTCCGGCTCGGCGACGGCCGGGTCGATGGGGTCGCCGTCCAGCGCCTTCAGGAACATCACCAGGGCGCGGACCTCGTCCTCCTTCAGACCCAGATCGCGGCGGTGCAGCGGGTTTTGCGGGTCGCGCAGCAGCGGGTCAAGGTACGGGTTCGCGATCCGGCTCCCCTGGACGTGGAAGGCAACCACGTCAAACAGATCGAAGCGCGAGCCGTCGTGGAAGTAAGGGCGCGTGCCGAGCAGGGCCCGCAGCGTCGGCGTCTTGTAGGCGCCGATCATCAGCGGGTCCTTGCGGCCAATCGGCAGGGCAGCGAAGCGGCCGGGCTCCTTGCCGGGCTCGTACTTTATCCCAGCGGGCTGGCCGACCCCCAGGTTGTGGAAGCCGTTGTCGGTGAAGTTCCGACCGGCGTGGCAGCGGCTGCAAAGGCCCTTGCCGTAAAACAGGGTATAGCCGGCGTGCAGCTGCCGGGCCACCTCGTCCTTCGGCGGCAATTCGTCCTTGCCTGGCGCCTCCAAGAGCACCGAGCGGATGGCGGCTTCGTCAAGAAACTTCTCGTAGTCGGCCGGCTCCAACGTTGCTCCGTTGCGCCGGCGGCGGGACTGCTCGGCCCGGTCCTGGAGCGAGTTGCCCGACAGGATGGTGCGCAGGTAAGTGGCCAGGGCCTTGCCGACCGCATCCTGGGTGGGCGGGGTGCCGAAGACCCGCCGGAAGCGGCGGTCATAGTCGGCGCTGGCGCGCAGCCGGGCAATGACGCCGCTCCAGACGTGCGGCTTCGCCGGCTCGCCGATCCGCGGCGGACGCTCGTCCTCCAGCACCCGCTGGACCACTTCCTCCAGAGCAGACGCCCGGCCATCCCAGAAAAGATGCTTGTGGTAAACCACATTGACCAGCGTGGGCGTGTCCGGTTGGCCGCTGCCGGGCTCGGGGAAGCTGCGGGCATAGCCCAGGGCCGGCCGATGACAGCTGGCGCAGGACAGATTGGCCCCTTCAGGGAGCAGGTAACTATCATCGAAGAAGAGGAGCTTGCCCAACTCCCACTTGGCGACGGTTGGCGGATTGGCGGCGGGGAGTTGCTCCGGACCGATGGGATCAAGCCCGGACGGGATCTTGATTGTGACGACCGGCATAGTCGCCGCTGCCACGCCCCCCTGAAGCACGGGCGGCAGGCCGAGCAGGGCGGCGGCTTGCGGGGCGCGCGGCACCTGCCGCAGGTTCCAGAACGACCGCAGCTGCTCCCACTCCTGGGGATTGGTCTCTTCGTGGACGAACTCGATGCCGATGACCTCGGGGTCCATCGCGGCAGGATCGGGCGGCATCCAGGCGTAGTCGGCGGGGATCGGCCAGGGGCGGTAGGGTTGGTCGGCCGGCCGCGGAGAGGGACTGGTCCGGGGAGTCGGTCGGGCCTCGTAGCGGCCGGCGGGGGCACAACTCGCGGCCATCAACCCCAGCGCCAGGACGCAGCCCGCGAGCTGTCGTCGCCGCATGGGGAATCCCTCCCGTGTCACGTTCACCGGGTCTCCGCGGCGGCCGCGGCCTTCGGCTGCGGTTGCTGCTGCTCCTTGGCCAGGTCGGCCAGCATCCTGGCGATCGCCACCAGGCGCGGGCCGTTCTTCTCGACATACTCGGGCGGGCCCCCCTTGTCGGCGACGTACTTATCGACCTCGGTCGTCGGCACCATGTCGATGGCGTCCCAGGGGCACCAGCGCTCGCACAACGCGCAGCCGATGCACCGCTCCAGGTCGATGTCGCAGAAATACTGAAGCGTCGGCTGCTCGGGGCCGGGCACCTTGTAGATGCAATCGACCGGACAAACCTCGATACAGGCGTCGCAGCCGGTGCAGTTGTCCGCCCGGATGACCGCCAACTCCTTGGGGAGCTTCTTGCGTGCTTTGCCCGCACCTTTGGCCATGATGTACCTCGTTCCGTAGGTCGCATTCGAATCCACATCGGGGGGGAGGCCGACGCCGCCCTCCGGCATTGTATCACTTTTCCTCGGGCACTACAGGCTTGGTGGCGTCGATCAGCAGCCAGAGGACAACGGCCAGCAGATAGACAGCCCCGTAGATGGCGAAGTTGATATGGTAGCCGGGCAGCACGGCCGCAATCCGCTCCGCGTTGCTGAGTTGCTCGACCTCTTTCCCCAGGCTCGCGGCATAGTTCGACTCCTGGGCGCTGAGGACATACTTGGTCACGAGCATGGTGGTGGCTCCGCCGAGATTGCCGATGGTATTCATGCAGCCGGCCACGATGGCGGCGTAGCGCTTGCCGATGTCCTGACAAATCGCCCACGCGGAGCCCATCGTCAGGTCATTCCAGAACGCGGCCATCGAGATGGCCAGGGCAAAGAAGAAAACATACGCCGCCTGCACGGGGATAAAGATGGCGATGAAGTAACACGAGGCGCAAAGCGTATGGCCAACCAGACCGAGCACGCGCCGGCCCCACCTGCGGCTGCCGGTCTTCCGGATCAAGAAATCCGACAGCCAGCCGCCGATCAAACAGGTGATCGCTCCCATCCACAACGGCCCCCCTTTGTAGAGGGAGCCAAGCGGGTCGTCGGGTTGGACGCCGTACTGGTCCTGAAGAAAGGTCGGCAGCAAGCTGATATTGAAGTACCAGCCGTAGCCCATGCAGAAGTACATCAGGCAGAGGGCCCACAAGTTGCCGCTGGTGAGCAAGCGCTTCCAGGGAACCCCGGCATGGGCGGCCTCGATGTCCTTCCGTCCCCCTTCGATCAGCTCGCGCTCGGCGGCATTGACCGTTGCCTTCTCATCGGGCCGATTGCGGAACCAGAAAGCGAAAGCCAGGCACCAGAAGATGCCGAGGGCCCCGAACAGATAGAAGGCCCCGTACCAGGGCAGCCCGAGGCCGATGCCGTAAGACTTGCCCCCCCAGGACACCGCGCTCTGCGTCACCAGCATCCAGACGAACGGCGTCAGGCCGCCCATAAGCCGGCCGGACATCCATACCGCTCCCTGGGCAAAGGCCCGCTCGTGGAAGGGGAACCAGTTGTGCAACGCCCGGGTGATGTTGGGGTAAGCGCCGGCCTCGCCGACGCCAAACAGGAAACGGGTCAGCAGCATCAGCCACCAGGCCCACATGCCGCCCAGGAACACCACGACGGCGGGGTAACCGACAATCCCGGTGGCGACCGTGAAGAACGACCACCACAGCACGATGCGGATCAGCGTCTTGCGCGGCCCGAAGACGTCGCCCAGCCAGCCGGTCGGCACCTCGAAGATGGCGTAGGACAAGGCGAAGGCCCAGGTAAAGAGGGCAATGTCGCCGTCGCCCACGCCCATCGCCTTCTTGATGTCCGGGCCGGCAGCGCCGAAACAAACCCGGTCCAGGTAGGTGATCATCGACAGCGAGCAGACAAACCCCAGCACGCCGTAGCGCACCCGGGTCGGCTTTTCCAGGGCGGGGAGGGTGGAGAGTTTCTGGTTCATAGATCTCGCCGGGCCGGTAAGGCAAGGGATGTTGGGTGGGGGCGCACGCGCATTACTGTAAAGGCTCCGGGCCCAAGGAAAAAGGCAAAAGTCGCCCGACTTTTGCCTTTTTCCTGGTTCGACCCACCCGGTCCCCGCTCACGCTCAACGCGGCGGCTTGATCCGTTCGATGCACACCTTGCCCTGCGGGTCGAGGCGTACCGAGAAGTAAAGGTCTTCCGGACCGGCCGGGATGGTGGTCTTGAAGAGGACTTGGTTCGGCATGCGGGCGTTGTACATGGTGATGAGCTTGTTGCCCGGAAGGTTGATGCGGCAGGCCTCGCCCGGCTGCAACCGGTAGGGCCGGTCACGCTGCACCGTCCCCTGCGCGAAGCAGGCCCCCTGCACAACGATGGGAGCGCCCGTGTCGTTGCGGAAAGCCAACACTTCGGCATCGGCCAGGTCGGGCAGCAGCCCCCAAGCCAGCAACGCCAGGAAGCCCCGCCCGGAAGCGCGGAACCCACGGCGAGGTCGCATCATGGCTCGATCTTTCTTCGGATCAATGCCCCCCTCGCGGTGGGCAAAATATGCCGACCGCCGGGGGACTTGCCTATGTCCCCGCCCTTGACTCCAGCCACTCCTACCCCTCCAAGGAACGAACGCCAGGGCCCAACTTGCGCCCCAGGACGGCCGGGCCGATCGCCGAGCTGCCGCATGAAACCTGTCCTGTCCCAAAGCACCGGCGAAGGCAAGACGTAAGTGGAAACTAATCTTGCACTTCCGGATCGAACCTGTTCCGCCGCCTTTCTGACTGCTTTACCTGGACAAATGGTTGTATACAATAGTATAGTATCAGAGAGTGAGTCGGCGGGCAGCGAGGGGCAAAACGTCCGAAACTAACCCTTTGCGTGTCCTCAACTTCCAAGCGTCCCTCTTGGCCGCCGCTAGAGGAGTAAACTCATGCACCCCGCCACAAATCCCAACCCGGAAAGGTCTCTTTCCCGTGAGGAGCTGGAAGCGATCACCCGCGCCCTGGCGGCTCCGTTCGATCCGTCCGAGATCCGCTTCAAACCGGGGGCGGTCAGCGGCAACCGGGCCCTGGCCCTGGCCTACGTCGATGCCCGCGTCATTCAGGATCGGCTCGACGAGGTTCTCGGGGTGATGGGCTGGCAGGATGACTACGAGTGGTTGGACGACGGCTCGGTGGTTTGCCGTCTGAAGGTGCGGATCGGCAACGAGTGGATTACCAAGTGCGATGTCGGCGGACCCAGCGAGCAGCCCGACGAGGGGGATCGGCGGAAGGCGGCCTTCAGCGATGCCCTCAAGCGGGCGGCGGTGAAGTTTGGCGTCGGCCGGTATCTGTACCGCTTGCCGGGCCAGTGGGTGGCTTACGATCCCCAGCGGCGGCAGTTCGTGCATCCGCCCCGCGTGCCGGTGGCGCCGGCCGTGGAGTCGCCGGCCCGGCGGCCAGCGCCACCGACGGCCGGGCCGCTGCCGGCTTCCGCGAAGCTGCCGACCTCGCCGCCAGCCTCGGCAAAGCAGCCCGCAGTCCCGAAGACCCCGCCCCAGCAGGGCCTGCACACCTTGCCGGCCAACGGCGCTGAGCTGCAGCGGCGGCTGTACGACTATGATGCCCGCTTGGCCGCCCAGGGCATCTGCCAGCCGGGCGATCTGGTCAAGCACGTCGTTCAGGCCGGGGTGAAGGCCGGCTACGATTCCGACCTCGAAACCTGGACCGCACCGGGCATCATCCTGGCAGTCGAACAGACCAAGGCGTTCGAGGCCGAGGCCCGCCAACGGCTGAAGGGCGCCAAGGACCACAAGGAAGTGGCCTGAGCCCATTCACCGGCCGGGGCCCCGCGCCGTCCGACCCTCATTGCCACGGGTCGATGGCGTACTGCAATCCCTCGCCGCGCTCCAGCCGCCGCAGCGCCTCGGGGAGTTGGTCCAGCGGCAGGCAACCGCTGATGAGCGGGTCCAGCTCCAGACCGCCGGCCAGCAGGTATTCACGGGCTTGGGCCACCTCGTGAGGCGAAAAGTGGAAACTGCCCAGCACCCGGATTTCCTCATAGTGCAGCCGATAGCTGTCCACCCCGAACACGGTGCCGCGCGGCAGGCCGCCGAAGAGAAGCACCTGCCCCCCCGGAGCGGTACGGTCAAAGGCCTGCCGCCAGCCGTCCGGCTGGCCCGTGCATTCGATCACCATGTCAAACCGCTCCGCCGCCGGCAGCTGCTCGTCCAGGGGCCGGACCCCAACATCCCAGACGGGATGGAGTCCAAACCGGCGGGCCAGCTCCAGCCGTGGCATCCGTCGGCCGGCCCCTGCCCGCTCTGCGGCGGTGTAGCGCGGCAGCAACTGGGCGAAGAGCAAGCCCATCACCCCCAGTCCGAGAATCAAGACCCGTTCCACGCCGCGCCAGTCGAGCAGTTCCAACCCGTGGACAACGCAGGCGAGGGGTTCCAGGAGGGCGGCATGTTCCGCGCGGAACATGCCGGGGCGGGGGAACAGATTCTGCCGGGCGACGGGGGCGGGGATGCAAAGGTACTGGGCAAAGGCGCCGAGCACCTTCTCCTTCATCACGTCGGGGCAAAGGTGCCGGCGTCCCTTGCGGCAAAGGTCGCAGGCCAGGCACGGAGCGCTATGCACCCCCATGACCGGTTGCCCGACCGCGAAGGAAGGAGCGCCGGGGCCCAGGGCGGCAACGGTGCCGGCGTAACGGTGGCCGAACGGCCCCGGCATCGGGATCATCGGATGGCCGCGGGCGAACGCCTTGCGGTCGGTGCCGCCGGCCAGCGCCCGCTCGATGCGCAGCAACACCTGGCCGGCCGCCGGCTGCGGCACCGGCACCTCGCGGACCTCGACCCGTCCAGGCTCGACCAGGTAAGCGCACCGATGCAGGGACATGGGTCTGTTCCTCGACTTCCCCCCTCAAACCTATCAACATTGGTCCAGCAACATCCGCAGGGCCTCTGCCAGCCGGTCGATCTCCTCCGCGGTATTGTAGAAGTGGGTGGAAACCCGGAGCAGCAGTCCGCCGCCGGCCCGGCGGCCGGCGCCACCAGGATGGGGTCGCCGGCCCGGCGGCTGGCGGTATCGCTTCCAGGAACGCCTTTCTTGTGATTATGGGAACTTCGGGCGGCCGGACCGCGTCAAAATGGTGAAGTACCTCATTGTCTCCCTGCGCTGGCCTGGCGGATGGGGCCATCTGTATGGTTGCCTCATAACCGCAAG
>DATLYH010000284.1:0-6790 GCA_035575035.1 Gemmataceae bacterium | reverse complement strand
GGGGTCGTCCTCCTCCCCGCGCTCACGCTCGGGGCTCGGATGCAGTACCTTCGCCAGCCCCCAGTCCATCACCTGCACTTCCCCATGCGCCCCCACCATCACATTACTTGGCTTCAGGTCGCGGTGAATGACGCCGTGGGCATGGGCATAACCGACGGCGTGGCAGACCTGCTCGAAAATGGCGATGAACCGGCCGCGGTTGGGGGCGATTTCCCCCTCACCCCCCGCCCCTCTCCCCCCCGGGGGCGAGGGGAGAGCCGCACGCTCCCTAGGAGTTCGTGCAGCGTGCGCCCCTTGACCAGCTTCATGGCCAGGAACGGCCGGCCGTCGGGCAGCGTGCCCAACTCGTGCACCGCGGGGATGCCGGGATGCTGCAACTGGCCGGTGACGGTCGCCTCGAAAAGGAAGCGGGCCTGTGCCCCCGTGGAGCAATCTTCCCGCAGCAGCTTGACGGCGACTTCGCGGTTGAGCCGCCGCTCGTGGGCCCGCCAGACCACCCCCATGCCGCCACGGCCAATCTCTTCCAGCAATTCGTAGCCGGGCGGAGCGGGCGGATAAGCAGAGGAGAGGGACATGGGGTCGGGCGAGGACATGGGAGGGGCTCCTTCGAGACAGCAGCCGGGACCAGCCGCCTGCATCCTATCCCGGTCCCCCCATCGGCCGCAAGCAAAAAGGGGAGTGCCCTTGGATCTGGGCGGGTGCTGTCAGGGAATCAAGGCCCAAAGGGGCCGCGGGGCTGCCGAAGTGCTCGGCCATTTCGCCGACTGCGGGATTGCCGGCCTCCTCACCCCAGCACCACCCGGACCTCATGCCCACGGCCATCGTCCGCCAGCGGGATGAGACCATCCTCCCGGATCGTGCCGTCCACGACCACCTCCTTGACGCCATGCTCCACCCCGTGCGGGTTCTCGACCACGATGTGATACGTCGCCGTCCGGTGGCGGTAGGCGATCTCGAAGCCGGGCCAGCGCGCAGGGATGCAAGGATCGATCCGGAGGGTGTCGCCCCGTAGCTGAAAGCCGAGGATCGACTCCAGGCCGACGCGGAAGAGCCAGCCGGCCGAGCCGGTGTACCAGGTCCAGCCGCCGCGGCCGACGTGCGGCGGGGCGCCGTAGATGTCCGCCGCTACCACGTAGGGCTCGACCTTGTAGCGGGCCGCGTCCTCCGCGGTGGCGGCGTGGCGGATCGGGTTGAGCAGGTCAAAAAGCTCGCCCGCCCGGTTCCCCCGGCCCAGCAAGGCCATCGCCTGCACCACCCAGGTAGCCGCATGGGTGTACTGGCCGCCGTTCTCGCGGATGCCGGGGACATACCCCTTGATGTAGCCCGGCTGTAGCGCTCCCTTGTCGAAGGGGGGCGTGAAGAGCAGGATCAGCCGGTCGGCAGGCCGCACCAGCAACTCGTCCACCGCGGCCATCGCTTGCCGGGCGCGCTCGGGGTCGGCGGCGCCGGAGATCACCGCCCAGGTCTGGGCGATCGAGTCGATCTTGCACTCGTCGTTCTGGGCCGAGCCGAGCGGGGTACCATCGTCGAAGTAGGCCCGGCGATACCAGCCGCCGTCCCAGGCATGCTCCTCGACGGCCGCCCGCAGCCGCTCCGCTTGCTCGCGGAACTGCCGCGCCCGCTCCCCGTCGCCGCGCCGGTCGGCCAGCTCGGCGAAGCGGCGCAGGATGGTGATCTGGAACCAGGCATTCCAGACGCTTTCCCCCTTGCCGTGGGCGCCGACCTTGTTCATACCATCGTTCCAGTCGCCGATGCCCATCAACGGCAGGCCGTGCGCCCCATAGCGGCAACCGTTGGCGATCGCCCGCACGCAGTGCTCGTAAAGCGGGGCCGTGACATCGGTGACTTCGGGCAGGCCGTAATCCTCCTCTTGCTCGGGTCGCAGCGGCGGCGCCCGCAAGAAAGGGACCGGCTCATCGAGCACGCCGTAATCACCGGTGGTGGTGACATAGTGGTGGACGACCAGCGGCAGCCAGAGGAAGTCGTCGGAGAAGCGGGTACGGACACCACGGCCGGCCGGGGGATGCCACCAGTGCTGCACGTCCCCTTCGAGGAACTGCCGGCCGGCGGCGCGGAGCAGGTGGGCCCGCGCCTCCTCCGGAAAGCCGTAAACCAGCGCCATCACATCCTGAAGCTGATCGCGGAAGCCGTAGGCCCCGCCCGACTGGTAAAACGCCGACCGGCCCCAGAGACGGCAGCTCAGCACCTGATAGACCAGCCAGCGGTTCAGGAGCAAGTCCATCGCCGGGTCGGGCGTCCGTACCTGGACGGCGCCGAGTATCCGATCCCATCGGCCGCGCGCCTGGGCCAGCGCCTCCTGCACTTGTCCCGGCTGGCGGTAGCGCCGCAGCAGCCGCCGTACCTCCTCCAGCCGCGGCGCCTGGCCGAGGCAGAAGATGACCTCCTTTTCCTCGCCCGGCTGCAAGAGGAACGTCCCCATAAGGGCGGCGCAGGGGTCGAGGGCCGCCCCCGTGGTGCCGCTCAGGCCGACGCGCCCCAGCGCCGCCGGGTCGGCTGTCGAGCCATTGCGGCCAAGGAACTCGGTACGGTCGGCAGTGAATTGCAGCGGCCGCAGCGTCGTCGCCGCGAAGGCAAGCTGGCCGGCGAAATCGGCGTTGAACGGATTGCGGGCCAGGATCGCCTCGCTCTCCGGGTCGAACTCGGTGACCACGTTCATCGCCGCCTGGTCACGGACGGTGCCGAGGACCCACTCGGCGTAGAACACGGCCGCCAGCCGCCGCGGCCGCTGCCCCTGGTTGCGGACCCGCAGCCGGATCAGCTTGACCGGATCATCCGGCGGCATGAACAGGAGCAGCTCCTGGCGGAGGCCGTGGCTGTCTTGTTCGAAGACAGTGTACCCCTGACCGTGGCGCACCCGAACGTCCGCTGCGCCCCGCGGCAACGGCGTCGGCGTCCAGAACTCGCCGGTTGCCTCGTCGCGCAGATAGATCACCTCGCCGGGCGGATCGCTGACCGGGTCGTTGCTCCAGGGGGTCAGGCGGTTGAGCTGACTGTTGCCGGCCCAGGTGTAGCCGCCGCCGGCCTCCGAGATCAGGAAGCCAGCCTGGGCATTGGCGATGACATTGATCCAGGGGGCCGGCGGCAGGGCCCGGGACAAGGAGACGGGGAGACCAGGAAACGCGGAGACGGCCTCTCGACGATCTGCCCGGTCCGCTTGCTGGCGGAGGCGGACGACGTATTCCCGGCCGTCCGGGGTGAAGCCGCCGTGGCCGTTGAAGAACAGCAACGATTCTCGCGCAGGCAGTTCCGCGCTTGTCTCCTTGTCTCCTTGTCTCCTTGTCTCCCGGTCACGCGCCCGCTCAGAAGGCACCAGCCGCTCGGGCAGTGGGACGAACCGCTCGCGCTGATCGACCTGGGCAGCCAGCGAGCCGCGGTCGCCGGACAGCACGACGCGGGCCGCCGATTGCAACAGCACCAGGTCATCATCACTGAGGTGGCCGACGCGACGCAGGAAAACCCCGCCCGGCTTGTCGGCCAGGGCGTGCGACTCGCTGGCCCGCACCAGGCCCTGCAACTGCTGCTGGAGCTCCTCGAAGTAGCCGGTCGGGTGCTCGTTCAACAAGACCAGGTCCACTTCCAGCCCGCGCAGCCGCCAGTAGGTGTGGGCCACGAGCAACTGCCGGACCAGGTTCAGCTCCTCCGGCTCGGCGACCCGGGCCAGGACGATCGGCCGGTCCCCCGAGATGCCGTGCTTCCACAGGCCCGGCTGCCCCTGACGGTTGGCTGTCAGCACGCTTTGCGGGGCACGGAGGACCCGGCCGGCATACAGGACATGGGCCGCCAGGCGCTGGTAGAGGTGGGCCTCTTCGGTGGACAGGTGCAGGTGGCGGTGCTGCACCTGGCTGTGGGCCCAGGCCAGCTCGAAGGCCCGGTTGACGCCGTGGAGATCGTGGTACTGGTCGGCCAGGGCCAGCGCTTCCTCGCGGGTCGCTGCCACCGCCGTGGTGAAAGCCACCACTACCGACTCGCCCGGTCCCACCCGCATGCGCCGCCGCAGGCTGAAAATCGGGTCAAGCACCGGGCCGGTCGTGCCGGACAGCGCCGCCCCGGGATCGAGCGCGGCGGGCCGGGCCGGCGTCCGGCCGCGCCCCAGGAAGCGGGCCCGGTCGGTCTCGTACTGCACCGGTCCCACCGTCAGCCCATCGACAGCCACCACATGGACGGCCCAGACCGGCTTCTGCTCGGCGGACCGCGGCCGGCGCCGGCAGAGCAGGGCATCCTCCGGGGCGAAGAATTCGGTCTCCAGGAAGAGCTTGTGGAACGCCGGGTGCGCCAGGTCGGCCGCGTGCGGCGTCAGGACAACCTCGGCGTAGCTGGTCAGCTCCAGCTCGCGCGTCCGGCGGCGGTTGTTTGTCAGTGTGATCCGGCGGACCTCGGCGCTGTTCTCCGGTGTGACGCAGACTTCCAGCAGCGTGTCGATGCCGTTATCGCTGCGGCGGAACTCGGCCTTGTCGGTCGAGTAGACCACCTCGTAATCGTCGGCAGGGCGGCAGACCGGCTGATGGCCGGCCGACCAGACCAGGCCGCTGCGCAGATCGTGGACATAAACGAACTGGCCGTAGGCGTCGGCGGTCCGGTCCTCACGCCAGCGGGTCACGTCGAGGCCGTTGCAGGTGCTGAAGCCGCCGCCGGCGTTGGTGAGCATCACGGTGTACTGGCCGTTGGATAGCAGGTGGGTGCGCGGGTGGGGCGTGTCGGGAGTGGTCAGGCGGCGGCTCATAGGTAAGAGCCCCTCGCGCACGACCGGCGGCGGAGCAGCCTCGTCGTCGTGCGGCGCCAGCGTCGAGGCCGCCAGCGGCACCCGCTCCTGGAGCAGCAGCTCGGTGGCGCGGACCATCGGCTCGCGGTGAAAGCGGCGCGGCATCGGATCGCTGAGCAGACAGTTGGTCAAGGCCACCAGGGTCATCCCTTGATGATGGGCCATGTACGAGCGCACCACCGCCGACCGCCGCTTCTCCAACAGCCGATCGCGGGTGTAATCGATCGCCTCGTAGAAGCCGAACGGCCCCTCGGCTTTCTCGGCGGCCAGGGCGCGGAAGTTCTCCACCGCCGCATGGGGGCGGATGACCAGGGCCAGCGCCGTCGCATACGGAGCGATCACCAGGTCGCGCGACAGGCCGCGCTTCAGCCCCAGGCCCGGCACGCCGAACGACTGATACTGGTAGTCGAGGTTGGCGTCCAGGGCGTTGAAGCCCGATTCCGAGATGCCCCACGGCACCCGGTTCTGCCGGCCGTACTCGATCTGCCGGTCCACGGCGGTGCGCCAGCTTTCCTCAAGCAGGGTGCCGGGGTAGGTGCGCAGCAGTAGCCGCGGCATGAGGTACTCGAACATGGTCCCGCCCCAGGAGACCAGAGCGACACCGCCGGCGGTGCGCGTCAACTGCCGGCCGAGTTGGAACCAGTGCCGCCGGGGCACGTCGCCACGGGCGATGGCCAGGAAGCTGGCCAGGGACGCCTCGGAAGCGAGCAGGTCGTAGTGGGCATTGTCGAGCCGGCCCAGCATCCGGTTGTAGCCGATCGAGAAGAGATGGCGCTGTTCGTTGTAAAGGATCTTGAAGTCGATCGCGCGGGCGAAGGCGCCGGCCCGGTCCGCCAGCTGCTGCAAGCGATCCGCCAGGCGAGCAGCGCCCGAGTCGCCTTGGGGGGCCTGACCGTCGCCGGCCGCTTGTTCCTCCAGGGCGGCCAACTCTGCGGTGATGGTTTCCGCCCGCGCCCGCAGCTCGCCAAGGCGGATCGGGACGCGCAGCCCGCGCAGCAGGTCCTGCCAGCGCTGGAGCGACGGATCGGGCTCCTTGGCCCAGCGCGGCTTGGCTGCCTGGCGGCCGCTGAGGCGCCGGCCGACGGCCGACAGCCGCCGCAGCCAGGGAGCCAGCCCGTTCAGCTCGCCGCGGTGATCACGCACCTGCTCGGCGAAACGCCGCACCCAACGCTGTAATTCTTCAGGCGACTCGCCCAGCGCGCCGACCAGGTCCTGGGCCTGGCTGACCAGTTCATCGGCACGGTGTTCAAGCCGCTCCAGCCAGTGGTCCCAGCTCACCAGGTCGCCGGGGCTCTCCTGGAGAATGCGCTCCAACTCGCCGACCGTCCGGGCCAGCAGCCGCAGCGGGTCAGGCGGGACCGGCTGGTCGGGCGGCGGCTCGCCGGGCGGCGTCAACCGATCGAGCGCTTCGGCCACGAGGCCGAGCGTGTCGGCCAGTCCCTCGCGCACGGCCGGCCCGCAGAGGGACGCATCGGCCTTCTCGCGCAGCCCCTGCCCCAGCGCCACCAGGCAGCCGAGCAGGTTGCCGCTGTCCACCGTGGAGATGTACCCCGGCGGCAGCACCTTCAAGGTGAGGGTGTCGTACCAGTTGTAGAAGTGCCCGTGGAAGCGCTCCAGCCGGTCGAAGGTGTCGAAGGTCTTTTCGAGCCGATCAGCCAGGGCCGGGAGGCTGAGATAACCCAGATCGTGGGCCGCCAGGCAGGAGAGGAGATAGAGTCCCATGTTGGTCGGCGAGGTGCGGTGGGCGACCTTGCCGCCGGGGTCTTCTTGAAAATTATCAGGGGGCAGCCAGTGGTCATCGGGGCCGACGAAGGTCTCGAAGAACAGCCAGGTCTTGCGCGCGAGGCGGCGGAGCAGGCGGCGCTCGTCGGCAGTCAGAGGGGGCTCGGCCTCGGCCCGCGGCCGGCTGACCCAGTAGGCCAGTGCGGGCGACAAAAACCACGCCGTCAGGAACGGCACCGCCGCCGGCAGCGCAGCTGGGTTGGGGTAGGCCGTCAGCAGGCCGAGGAC
>DATLYH010000283.1:0-21296 GCA_035575035.1 Gemmataceae bacterium | reverse complement strand
TCACTCCTCCCCCCCGCTTCGGGGGAGAGGGGTTGGGGGTGAGGGGGGAGACGGCAATGAACCGCCTCTACGCCGTCGAGTGTACGCCGTCGAATACCGGCGCCGTGGCCGATCATCGGCTGCGGCTGCGGGCCGGCGAGGTCGAAGCCTTCACCCGGGCGCTGGCTGCCGGGCTGGGTGTCGAAGGGGTGCAGGCCGAGGGCGATCTGCCGGCGGAGTGGCAGCGCTGGGTCCGGGCACTGGTCAAGGACCTGCAAGCCCACCGCGGCGCCAGCATTGTCATCGCTGGCGACGCCCAGCCGCCTGTTGTCCATGCCCTGGTCCACGCCATCAATCACGCTCTGGGCAATGTCGGCAAGACCGTCTTCTACACCGATCCGGTCGAGGCTCGGCCGGTCAACCAGCTTCAGGAGCTACGCGAGTTGGTCGAGGACATGGCGGCTGGCCGGGTCCAGCTGCTCCTGGTGCTGGGCGCCAACCCGGTCTTCACCGCGCCGGCCGACCTCGATTTTGGCGCCGCGATGCAGCGGGTGCCGCTGCGCATCCATCAGGGACTCTATCAGGACGAGACCGCCATCCGGTGTCACTGGCACATCCCCGAGACGCACTACCTGGAAAGCTGGGGCGATGCCCGCGCCTTCGACGGCACCGTCTCGATCATCCAGCCGCTGATCGCCCCGCTGTACAACGCCCACTCCGTGTACGAACTGCTGGCCGCGCTCTTCGGTGAGTCGGAGACGACGGGCTACGAGATCGTCCGCGGCTACTGGCGGCGGCACTGGCCGAAGGGGGGCGGCGACTTCGAGCGCGACTGGGAGCAGGCGCTGCACGACGGCCTCATCGCCGGCACCGCGCTGGAACCGAGGAAGACGCTGTCGTTGGCCCCGTTCCGCCGCGAGCCCCTTCACCCCTCTTCCTCGCGCGCGGGGGCGAGCGTGTCTGCCGGGGACGGGCTGGAGATCGTCTTCCAACCCGATCCGACAATTTACGACGGCCGCTTCGCCAACAACGCCTGGTTGCAGGAACTGCCCAAGCCGATCAGCAAACTGACCTGGGACAATGCCGCCTTCATTAGCCCGAAGACCGCCGAGAAGTACGGTCTATCGGTGACATTCGGCGCGCGAGGCGGCGAACATGGTCAGGCAATCGTGGATGTGGTCGAGCTGAGCTACCGCGGGCGCACGCTCCGGGCGCCGGTCTGGATCCTGCCGGGCCACGCCGACGACTCGGTCACCGTCACCTTCGGCTATGGCCGGGGCCGGTCCGGCACTGTGGGCGGCTCGGCGGACAATCTGGTCGGTTTCAACGCCTACTCGATCCGCACCTCGGAGGCACCCTGGTTTGACGGCGGGCTGCGGATCAGACGGACGGGCGAGCGCTACACCCTGGCTTGCACTCAGATGCACCACCGGATGGAGGACCGCGCTCCTGTCCGCTTCGGCACTCTGGAGGAATACCGGAAGGACCCGCACTTTGCCTGGAAGATGGGTCCTAGCCACGACGAGGAGAAGATCCAGACCCAGGCCGTTCCCAAACCCCTCGGGGCCGAACAGCAGCCGCCGGAGTCGCCTCCGGGGCGACAGCCGCTATCGCTCTACCCGCAATACGACTACCGCCCGCCGATCAACCGCTGGGGGATGGCGATCGACCTGACGGCATGCACGGGATGCAGCGCCTGTGTGGTCGCCTGCCAGGCGGAGAACAACATCCCGATTGTCGGCAAGACGGAGGTGACGCGCGGCCGGGAGATGCACTGGCTGCGGATCGACCGCTATTACGTCGGCGACCTGGACAACCCACAGACCTTCTTCCAGCCGGTGCCGTGCATGCACTGCGAGAACGCACCGTGCGAACTGGTCTGTCCAGTGGCGGCGACGGCCCATAGCCATGACGGCCTCAACGACATGGTTTACAACCGCTGCGTCGGCACGCGCTACTGTTCGAACAACTGCCCGTACAAGGTCCGTCGCTTCAATTTCCTCCAGTACGCCGACTACGCCACGCAGAGCCTGAAGCTCGGGCGCAACCCCGATGTGACGGTCCGCAGCCGCGGCGTCATGGAGAAGTGTACCTACTGTGTGCAGCGCATCCGGGCGGCCCAGATCGAGGCGGAGGTCGAGGGCCGGCCCCTGCGCGACGGCGATGTGCTGACCGCTTGCCAGGCGGCGTGTCCGGCTGGGGCGATCATCTTCGGCGATATGAACGATGCGAACAGCAGGGTCGCGCAGATGAAAAAGCAGCCACTAGACTACGGCCTGTTGGCGAACCTGAATACCCGGCCGCGGACGACGTACCTGGCGGCGCTACGGAACCCGAACCCCGAGTTGCAGTGACATGCCCCCCGAAGAGGAACAGCACGAATCCCAGGCCCCTTCCGGGCCGCCGCCCGTGATCGAGCCGGGGCACACCTTCGCCTCGATCACCGACCAGATCAGCGCCATCGTGCTGACGCGGCGGACGCCGTGGGGCTGGTGGCTCGGCTTCACCATCTCCTTCGCCATCGTCATGGTGTTCCTGTACGCTGTCGGCTACCTGCTGCTGCGCGGCGTCGGCATCTGGGGGGTCAACGTCCCGGTCGCCTGGGGCTTCGCCATTGTCAACTTCGTTTGGTGGATCGGCATCGGCCATGCCGGTACGCTGATCTCGGCCATCCTGCTGCTGTTGCACCAGGCGTGGCGGACCTCGATCAATCGCTTCGCCGAGGCCATGACCCTGTTCGCGGTCGCCTGCGCGGGGCTGTTCCCGCTGTTGCACCTAGGCCGGCCGTGGTTCTTCTACTGGCTGCTGCCGTATCCCAACACCATGGGGCTGTGGCCGCAGTTCCGCAGCCCGCTGATCTGGGATGTGTTCGCGGTGTTGACCTACTTCACCGTGTCGCTGTTGTTCTGGTACGTCGGCCTGATCCCCGACCTGGCCACGCTGCGCGACCGCTCACAGAGCCGGATTGGCCGAATTGCCTATGGCGTGCTGGCAATGGGTTGGCGCGGCTCGGCCTACCACTGGAAGCGGTACGAAGTGGCCTATGTGCTGCTGGCGGCCCTGGCGACGCCGCTGGTTGTCTCGGTGCATACGGTGGTCAGCTTCGACTTCGCCGTGTCGATCCTGCCGGGCTGGCACTCGACCATCTTCCCGCCGTACTTTGTGGCCGGGGCCATCTACTCGGGCTTCGCCATGGTGCTGGTCCTGGCCATCCCGCTGCGGGCGTTCTACCGCCTGGAGGACTTCATCACCGAGCGCCACCTGAAGAACATGGCCAAGATCCTGCTGGCGACCGGGCTGATGGTCGGCTACGGCTACGGCCTGGAGGGGTTCATGGCCTGGTACAGCGGCAACTTCTATGAGAAGTACATGCAGGTCAATCGCATGTTCGGCCCGTATGCGCCGGCCTACTGGGCGCTGCTGCTGTGCAACGTGGCCGTGCCGCAGCTGCTCTGGTTTCGCTGGATGCGGGCCAACCCGATCGCCCTGTGGCTGGTGGCGCTGGTCGTCCTGGTCGGCATGTGGCTGGAACGGTACGTCATTGTCATCACCAGCCTGCACCGCGACTTCCTGCCGTCGTCGTGGGGCATGTACTCGCCGACGGTGTGGGACTGGGCGACCTATCTCGGCACCATCGGGCTGTTTTTCATGCTGTTGTTTTTGTTCATCCGCTTCCTGCCGATGATCTCGATTGCCGAGATGCGGGCATTGCTGCCGGAGGCGGAAGTGCCCGCGCGTGAGAGCGCCGCCGGCGCGGAGGGAATTGCGGACGGCGCGCAGCGCGCTGGCGCGGTTTCCCCGGCCGCGGAAGAAAAAGTCACGGGGGGTGAGTCATGACACCGAGGCCGCCGATTTACGGGCTTTTGGCCGAGTTCGAGAAGCCGGCCGATCTCCTCCGGGCGGCGGAGGCGGCGCGGCAGGCCGGCTACCGGAAAATCGACGCCTACTCCCCCTTTCCCATCGAAGGGCTGGCGGAGGCCCTCGGTTTCCACCGCACCGGCCTGCCGCTGGTCGTCTTCCTGGGCGGATTGGTCGGCTGTATTGCAGGATTCTTCCTGCAGTACTACGCCGCGGTGATCAGCTACCCGATCAATGTCGGCGGCCGGCCGCTGAACAGTTGGCCGGCCTTCATTCCGGTGACGTTCGAGTTAACGGTATTGATCGCGGCCTTGACGGCGGTGCTGGCGGTGTTGGGGCTGAACGGCCTGCCGATGCCGTACCATCCGCTGTTCAACGTGCCGCGCTTCGCCCTGGCGACGCGCGACCGGTTCTTCCTGTGCATCGAGGCGACCGATCCCCGCTTCGACCGGGAGGCGACCCGGCAGTTCCTGGCCGGGCTGTGGCCGCGGGAGGTCTCGGAGGTGTCGCACTGAGTTCGCGGACCAGGAGACACGAGACCGGGAGACAAGGAGACACGGGGATGATGTGCGGCCGAGCGATCCGTGGAAATGGCGTTGGCCTGGGGCCGGCTGGGCGAGCGCGCGGCCTACCAGCCCGGAGCGCTAGCGACGGGTATTACCTGTGGCGGACCGTAGTCTCCTTGTCTCCTTGTCTCCTTGTCTCCTTGTCTTGCCTTGCCGCGGGCTGTCAGCAGCAGATGGCCGACCAGCCGAGCTACCGGCCGCTGGAGCCCAGCGCTTTCTTCGCCGACGGGCAGTCGGCCCGGCCGTTACCGGCCGGCACCGTGCCGCGCGGCCATCTGCGGACCGAACTGACCACCTTCACCCGCGGCGGAGCCGAGGCCCGTCCCGCGGCGGTCGTGGTCGGCCTCGGCGCTGCCGGCCCGTTGACGCTGCCGGCGTTGGTCCAGACCGCCGGCCGCACCCTGACAGTGGGCGATTACGTGGACGCCTTCCCACTCCCCGTCACCCGCGAGTTGCTGACGCGCGGCCGGGAGCGTTTCACCATCTTCTGCGCTGTCTGCCACGGCGCCACCGGCCACGGCGACGGCAAGATCGTAGAGCGCGGCTTCACCCGCCCGCCGGACCTGATCACCGACCTATCGCGCGGGTTCCGCTACCGCGGCATCGAGGTTCGACTGCGCGATGCGCCGGTCGGCTACTACTTCGAGGTCATCAGCCGAGGCTTCGGAGCCATGCCCGATTACAGCGCCCAGGTGCCGCCCCGCGACCGCTGGGCCATCATCGCGTACATCCGGGCTCTTCAATTGAGTCAGCACGCCCGGCTGGAAGACCTGCCTGAAGAGGTGCGGCGGACCGCCCTGACGGCCCTGGAGGGCAAACCGTGAGCGCGGCCGTAAACATTCCCGATAGCCCGGACTGGGCTCACCTGCAGCGCATCGCCCTGATTGCCGGCGGGGCGGGGCTGGCGCTCTGCGCCCTGGGGGCCCTGCTCAGCGTGGATCATTTCTTCCGGTCGTACCTGGTGGCCTACCAGTTCTGGCTCGGCATCGCTCTGGGCTGCCTCGCCATCCTCATGTTGCAGCACCTCACCGGCGGCGTCTGGGGAGCCATCCTCCGCCGGCTGCTGGAGGCCGGCTCGCGCACCTTGCTGCTGTTGGCCGTCCTGTTCCTGCCGCTGGCCCTGGGGGTTGGTCATCTCTACCGCTGGACGCATGAGGAGGTCCATCACCGGGCCTACTTGAACGTCCCGTTCTTCCTGGTGCGGGCGGCCGTCTACTTCGCTGTCTGGCTAGTGGTCGGTTACTTCCTGAACCGCTGGTCGGCGCGGCAGGACCGCGACCCCGACCCGACCCTACCGCGCCGCTTCCAGCTGCTCAGCGCTCCGGGATTGGTGCTCTACGGGCTGACCATCACGTTCGCTTCCATTGACTGGGCCATGTCCTTGCAGCCGGAGTGGTACTCGACCATCTACCCGGTCATGTTCGCCACCGGGCAGGTGCTGGCCGGGCTGGCCTTCGCCATCGTGGCGCTGTTGCTGCTGTCCACCCGCCCGCCGCTGGCCGGACTGATCGGCCCGGCCCACCTGCGCGACCTGGGCAATCTGCTGCTGGCGTTCGTCATGCTCTGGGCGTACATGGCGATCTCTCAGTTCCTGCTCATCTGGTCAGGCAACCTGCCGGAGGAGAATGTCTGGTATCTGCGGCGCATCGAGGGGGGCTGGCAGTGGCTGGCGATCGTGTTGGCCGTTTTCCACTTTGGCCTTCCTTTCCTGCTGCTCTTGTCGCGTGACATCAAGGAAGACCCGCGGGCCTTGCTGGCTGTGGCCGGGCTCATCCTGGTGATGCGCTTCCTGGACCTGCTCTGGTGGATCGAGCCGGCCTTTGGCCCCCTCATCCCCGCCTCCCCCTCAGGGGGAAGGGAGGGTGGGGGTGAGGAGGGGCTCTCCTTCTACGGGCTCTTGGATGTGGCGGCGCTGGTCGGGCTGGGGGGAATCTGGCTGTGGTGGTTTCTCCGACAGCTGCAACAAAGGCCGCTCTTGCCGTTGCATGATCCAACCTTAGAGGAGGCGCTTCATCATGATTGAACCGACTCCCTCCGACCGGCAGACTAATCCGCCGCTTGGTCACGAGCCTGGCAACGTGAGCCTTCGTGCCATCCTGGCCTGCGCCGCGGCGCTGGTGGTGCTCGCGGTCATTGTCCATGTCGGCGCCTGGCTGCTGTTCGCCTACCTTGCTGCGCGCGAGCGGCGCGCCAAGCCGGATCTCTTCCCGCTGGCGGCCGAGGAGCGGCAACAGCGGCCGCCGCCGGACGTGCCGACGCCGCGGGATTGGAACGCCCCGCGGGAACCGCCGCCGCTGCCGGCGAAGCCGCAGCTTGAAGGAATTGTGCGCCTGGAAGGGAAAGAACCGGCGGAGCGCCCGGGCATGCGCCGGTCGGAGGCGCTGGACCAGCTGGACCAGTACCAGTGGGTGGATCGGGAGAAGGGGATTGTGCGGATCCCCCTCGAACAGGCGATGAGTCTGATCGTGGAGAGGGGAATGCTGCCGTCCCATCCGGCGAAGGCCGGCACCGAGCGCGAAGGATCACAGCGGCTGCCCAGCCGAGCCAACTCGGGCCGGTCGCCGAACGAGAGGGTGCCATGAGCGTTCGCATCGGATGGCTTGCCGGCGGGCTGATGTTGCTCGCCCTCGCAGCAGCGCGGGCCGAGGATCGGCTGCCGGCCAGCTTGCCCAAGGTCGGCCTTGACCAGCGCCTCAACGAGCAAGTGCCGCTCGACCTGGGATTCCGCGACGAGGCCGGGCGGACAGTCCGGCTGGGCGCTTACTTTGACGGCAAGCCGGTCATCCTGGTGCTGGCTTATTACCGCTGTCCGATGCTCTGCAACCAGGTGCTCAACGGGTTGGTGGAGGGCCTGCGTCAGGTGTCGCTCGATGCGGGCAGGGAGTTTCGGGTGGTGGTTGTCAGCTTCGACGCGCGGGAGCAACCCGAGTTAGCCGCCGCCAAAAAGGCGAGCTATGTCGAGGTCTACGGCCGGCCGGGGACGGAAGGCGGCTGGCACTTTTTGACCGGCGATCAGCCGGCCATCGACGCCCTGACGGCGGCGGTCGGCTTCCGCTACGCCTATGATGCGACGTTGGACCAGTTCGCCCACACCAGCGGCATCATGGTGTTGACGCCGCGCGGGAAGATCGCTCGTTATTTCTACGGCATCCGCTACCCGCCGCGCGACCTGCGGCTGGGGCTGGTGGAGGCGGCGGAGGAGAAAATCGGCACGCCGGCCGATCGGTTGCTGCTGCTCTGCTACCGGTACGATCCATCCACCGGCCGATACACGCCGCTGGTCATGAACCTGGTGCGGCTGGGCGGGGTGCTGACGCTGGCCGTGCTCGGGACGTTCCTCGGGCTGGCTTGGCGGCGCGAGCGGCGGCGGACGCGGCAAAGCCTGTCGGAGCCGCGACCGTCAGGGAGCGGGCTGTCCGAGCCGCGAGCGTTAGCGAGCGGACCCGGGTAGCAGCCCGCTTGCTAACGCTCGCGGCTCGGACAGATGACGGGAGAGATTGACATGCCCGTGTTCGCACAAATCCAGTTCCAACTCTTCCCCGAGAGGGCCTCGACCACGGCCGAGCGGGTGGATGCGCTCTTCTTCTTCCTGACGGCGGTCACCGGGGTGATGGGCCTGCTTGTCACCACGCTCATCATCTACTTCGCCGTCAAGTACCGCCGCCGGTCCGAGCACGACCGCACTCCGCGCATCCTCGGCTCGCTCCGGCTGGAGCTGATCTGGACCATCGGCCCGTTCATTATTTTCCTGATCATGTTCGTCTGGGGCGCCAGCGTCTACCTGGCCATTGCCCAGACGCCCGACGACGCCATCGAGATCTATGTCGTCGGCAAGCAGTGGATGTGGAAGGTGCAGCATCTCGACGGCCAGCGCGAGATCAATGAGCTGCATGTCCCGGTCGGCCGGCGTGTCAAGCTGACGCTCACCTCCGAGGACGTGATCCACTCCTTCTTTGTACCCGCCTTCCGCACCAAGATCGACGCCGTGCCGGGCCGCTACGTCCAGACGTGGTTCGAGGCAACGAAGACGGGCCGCTTCCACCTGTTCTGTGCCGAGTATTGCGGCACCTACCACTCCGGCATGATCGGCAGCGTCCATGTCCTGGAGGAAGAGGAGTATCACGCCTGGCTCGACCGCCGAGCCGAGGGGTCGCCGGCGCTGGAGGGGCGCAAACTTTTCCTGAAGTTGCAATGTGTCTCCTGTCACACCGGCGACGCCCAGGGCCGGGCACCGAGCCTGGAAGGGCTCTTCGGCCGCACCGTTGTTCTCCAGGACGGCCGGCGCGTGACCGCCGACGCTTCTTACATCCGCCGGTCAATTCTGCGGCCCCAGGCCGACGTCGTGGCCGGCTGGCAGCCGATCATGCCCAGCTACGATCGCTTGCTCGCCGACGAGAAAGAAGGCCTCGGTCAGGAAGAAGCAATCATCCGGCTGATCGCCTACATCCGGTCGCTCGACCGCGACCAGACCCCCGTGCGGACGGAAGATTTCCCGCCCCCCGAGGTCAACCCGGCTACGAGTGACAAGATGACAAGGTGACCGAACGATTATGAGTACAGTCCTCGAACATGTACCCCAGGCCGTCCCGCCGCCGGCCCAGCCGCAGGTCCATTACCTCAACGTCGCCTTCGGCGTGCGGTCGTGGCTGCTGACCACCGACCACAAGCGGATCGCCTTGCTCTACCTGGTGTCGGTCACGCTGATGTTCTTCATCGGCGGAGCGGCGGCCACGCTGATTCGGCTGCACCTGATGACGCCCAACCAGGCGCCGGGCTCCGGCTTGTTGACCGCGGACAACTACAACCGCATGTTCACCATGCACGGCCTGATCATGATCTTCTTTTTCCTGGTACCGGTGATCCCAGCCGTGCTCGGGAACTTCTTCCTGCCGATGATGATCGGGGCTCGCGACCTGGCCTTTCCGCGCCTTAACCTGCTGAGCTGGTATGTCTACGTCAGCGGCGCCGTCATCACCTTCTGGGCGATGCTCCGCGGCGGTACCGACACCGGCTGGACCTTCTACACCCCCTTCAGCACCAAGGCCTCGCACTCGCTGGTCGTCCCGGTGTTGATCGGGCTGACCATCGCCGGCTTCTCATCGCTCTTCACCGGGCTCAATTTTGTGGTCACCGTCCACCTGATGCGGGCACCCGGGCTGACCTGGTTTCGGCTGCCGTTGTTTGTCTGGTCGCTGTACGCCACCAGCGTCATCATCCTGCTGGCCACGCCGGTGCTGGCCATGGCGCTGGTCCTGGTCGCCGTTGAGCGCCTCTGGGGCGTCGGCATTTTCGACCCGGCCCTGGGCGGCGACCCGCTGTTGTTCCAGCATCTGTTCTGGTTCTACTCGCACCCGGCAGTCTACATCATGGTCTTGCCGGGCATGGGAGTTGTCAGCGAGGTCATCACCTGCTTTGCGCGCAAAAACATCTTCGGCTACACCTTCGTGGCCTTTGCCAGCATCGGTATCGCGGTGCTCGGCTTCCTGGTCTGGGCGCACCACATGTTCCTGGCCGGCATGTCGGTCTACGCCTCGCTGGTCTTCTCGGCCCTGAGCTACTTCGTGGCGGTGCCGTCGGCGATCAAGGTGTTCAACTGGACGGCGACGCTCTACAAAGGCTCAGTCTGGCTGCAAACGCCGCTGCTGTTCGCGCTGGGGTTCATCGGCCTGTTCACCATCGGCGGGATGACCGGGCTATTCCTGGCGGCGGTCGGGCTGGACGTGCATGTGCATGACACCTATTTCGTGGTGGCCCACTTCCACTTCATCATGGTCGGCGGCACGGTGATGGCCTACATGGCGGGGCTGCACTACTGGTGGCCCAAGATGTCGGGACGGATGTATCCAGAGGGGTGGGGCAAGCTGGCGGCGTTGATCGTCTTCGTCGGCTTCATCCTGACGTTTCTGCCGCAGTTTGTGCTCGGCTACCTGGGGATGCCGCGGCGCTACGCCAGTTATGTGCCGGAATTCCAGGTGCTCAACGTGATGTCGTCGGCCGGGGCGTCGATCCTGGCGGTCGGCTACGTGCTGCCGCTGGTCTACCTGATCTGGTCGCTCGGCTACGGTAAGAAGGCGGGGCCGAATCCGTGGGGGGCGACCGGGCTGGAGTGGCAGACGCCCTCGCCGCCGCCGCCGGAGAACTTCGCGGTGACTCCGGTCGTGGACCGCGGTCCCTACGAATACGCGTCGTCCGGCGAGATCGAGGTGATCGGCGGCGGCGTGCCCGAGCAGGCGGCACAGGCCGCGGTGCAGGAGGAAAGTCATGGCCGATAAGTCCGCCGTGCTCTGGCACCACTTCGACGACCTTAGCCACCAGCACGAGGCCAACGCGCTGGGGATGTGGGCCTTTCTGGCCACCGAGGTCCTGGTCTTCGGCGCTCTGTTCACCGGCTACGCGGCGTACCGGTTCAGCTACGCCGAGGCGTTCGAGGAGGCCAGCAGCCGGCTCAACGTGTTGATCGCTGCCGTCAACACGGTGGTGCTGTTGACCAGCAGTCTGACGATGGCCCTGTCGGTCTGGGCGGCCCAAGTCGGCCGACGCCGGATGTTGGTTTGGTGTCTGCTGCTGACGGCGCTTCTGGGGACGGCATTCCTGGTGTTCAAGGTGGTGGAGTATAACGAGGATTACCGCGAACAGCTGGTGCCCGGCCTGGCCTTTGACCCGGGCAAGTGGAAGGATACCAACCCGGCCCACGTGCAACTGTTCCTGGCCTTCTATTACATCATGACCGGCCTGCACGCCGTCCACCTGACGGTCGGCATCGGCATTGTGCTGTTCCTGGCCCTGATGGCCTGGCGCGGGGCCTACACGCCGGCATATTACGCCCCAGTGGAGATGTGGGGGCTGTACTGGCACTTTGTGGACATCGTCTGGATCTTTTTGTTGCCGCTGCTCTACCTGATCGGCCGGCATGAACTCTCAGACCTGCACTTGTAAGCGAGGTCCTCATGGCGGAGCGCATCATTCCCCCGTCTACCTATTACCGGGTCTTCGCGGTCCTGATCGCGCTGACCTTCTTGACGGTGGGCCTGTCGTTTTTGCCGATCGGCGTCTGGCACACGGTCGGCGGTCTGTTCATCGGCGCGGTCAAGGCGGTGCTGGTGGCCCTGTTTTTCATGCACCTGATCCACGGGAGCAAGGCAAGCTGGGTGATGATTGGGGCGGGGTTGTTCTGGCTCGGCATCCTGATGGTGCTAACGCTGACAGATTACCTGACGCGCCACTGGCTGCTGTACTGAGGATACAAGGGAAAAAACACGAGCCAGGGATACCCTGTCCCCGTCGCTGACGCTCCGGGCGCTGACAAAAACTCCAGGATAGCCCTGGCCCGCTGCTCAGGGCGAGGTCAGGTCGAAGTTGGCGGAATCCGAGCCTTTAGGGGGGACATCAAACTCCAGCTTCGCTTCGATCTGGTTGTACTTGGCCGGGATCACTACTGCCGGCTTGGGCTGTTTCCTGGGACGGTCATCCGCGGAATCGCCGGGCTCCGTGTAGTTCTCAATCCGCACCTTGTGCTTGCCGACCACTGCGCCCGGTGTCTCCTTGCCGATGAGCTTCAAGGTATAACGGCCTTCCGCGTCGGTGATCCCGTAAGAACCGGGTCCGGGATTGTAGTTGCCCTCGGTGGCGACGGGTTGGAACATGACGGCTGCCTTCTCAACCGGTTTGCCGTTCAGGGTGACCCGACCGGAAACGGGAGCGATCTTGTACCCCTCGCTGTTGCAACCGGCGGCCACCAAAACGGCTAGGGGAGCAAGAATCGGCAAATGACGTAGTATCATCTCTTCCTCGCAGCAAGAGTGTGCTATCAGGAACCAATATGTCGCGGGAAGCGGAGAGCACCTACCGGAGTACCGCCTGAGGCAGGTGGCAGGCCCCCTCGCGCGAATCGGTTTGACATCCCTAGAAATCGCCTCGGATCACTTCCCCACCGGCGATCGACCCCAGGGCCGGCATCACCGTGTTCATGTCGATGCTCGGCGAGATCGCTCGGACAGACCCGTCGGCCATCGCAAAGTTGATCATTCCGCCGCTATGGAAGCTCCCCCAGGCCCGCTTGCACTGGTTGTTCGTATTCGTGGTGGGCGGGGTTGCGGCACACAGGTCGAAATCGGCGATCAGCGTCCGGCTCTGGGCGATGGTCACGCACGACAGGTTGTACGAGGTGTAGGCATACGCCCAGAAGGTCCGGCGGTTGTGGGGGTGTCGATTAGGCTCTGGCCTACCAGCTTCCCTCAGCCGTGGCTTGGTGGCGTACTCCCCGATCATCAGGGTATTAGAGGTGCCGTCGGTGATGTCCATAAAGCGGGCCGCGCTCATTCCCGCCCTCAGGTCAACGCCGTAAATAGGACCCCGCCAGCTGGGGACATTCGCCCAGAGCCACGCCGCTTGGCTGGTAAAAGGAGCTCGGGAATTCCACGCGTCATCCCAGTTGACGTCTCCGCCCGTGTCGCTGGGCGTCCCGCTCCTGAAGCCATTCACACCACCGAAGGTGGTCCCGGCGTTAGCTCGGTAATTCGAAGGCATAAGCAGTGGCCGCCCATAGCCATGGTTGCTGCCGGGGCCCGTCTCGGGAAGGAAAGGGTTGAACGGGGCCGAGTCCGAGGGGCAGTTGTAAACCTTCACCAGACTCTGGCGCAAGGTGGCCATATTCGGACTCATCCCATCAGGTACTGCATTCGGTAGGTTCGGGGTCCAGAGGGCGAAGAGGTTGCTCTGCTCCAGGTACGGCAGGATCAAAATGGTCCAGGTCTCGTAGTGATCAAACTGGTTGTTGGGCGGCCCTTGCCTGACGATGTTCCCCGGGGGTAACTTGCCGTAGGAACTCTCATAGTTGTGGCAGGCCAGCGCGATCTGCTTGAGGTTGTTCTTACAGGTGGCGTTGGCGGCAGCCTCGCGCGCCTTCTGGACGGCAGGGAGCAGAAGCGCGATGAGGATGGCGATGATGGCGATGACGACCAGCAACTCGATCAACGTGAACGCGCTGCGGCCACAGCGGCTACGGAACGCTGGACAGGACATGTCAGCACCTCCGCACTGAGGAAAGGAATACAATCGATGTATTTGGACCGTGGAAGGGTGGAAGTAAGTCTAGGTGCAATCTATCCGGCCCGCATAGACGGCGTCAAGCAAAAATCTGGACATTCCTTGGGACCCTGGCTGCCCCGCGAGGAAGGGCTGGAGGAGGGGCATACAATGGCCTTGTGGTACCCCCACCAGCTGGGATCGTGACCACAGGCTGGGGCCACCACCGACGAACCGCCAACCTGGGGCCGTTTCATGCCTGCACCGTTGACCATCGTCATCTTCGGCGCCTCCGGCGACCTGACCAGCCGGAAGCTGGTGCCGGCGCTGTACAACCTCTTCCACAGGCGGCGCCTGCCCCCAGAGATGCGCGTCGTCGGGGTGGCGCGGTCGCCGCTGACCGACGATGCCTTCCGCGACCGGCTGGCCGCTACCGCACGCGAGCGGCTCAAGCAAGAGTGGCAGCCGGAGCGCTGGGACGAGTTTGCCCGCCGGCTGGCCTACGTCCCCGGCGACGCTACCCAGCCGGGCGGCTTGGAGAAGCTGCTGGCCTGGCTGCGGCAGGCGGAAGGGCCCGACGGCGGCCGGCGGCTCTTCTACCTGGCGGTGACGCCCGAGCTGTACGCCCCGATCGTCAACGCCCTGGCCGAGACCGGGCTAAGCCGGGAGCAGGGAGGTTGGCGGCGGCTGGTAATCGAGAAGCCGTTCGGCCGTGACCTCGCCTCGGCCCGGGCCCTCAACCGCACCCTGACGGCTCACTTCCACGAGGATCAGCTCTACCGCATCGACCACTACCTCGGTAAGGAGACGGTGCAGAACATCCTCGTCTTCCGCTTCGCCAACCTCCTGTTCGAGCCGGTCTGGAATTCCAACTACATCGACCACGTGCAGATCCGCGTGGACGAGGCCGTCACCGTCGAGGGGCGCGGCGGCTACTACGACAAGCACGGCGTGCTGCGCGACATGTTCCAGAACCACCTGCTGCAATTGATGACGCTCGTGGCAATGGAGGCGCCGGCCCGCTTTGCCGCCGACCCCTTGCGCAACGAGAAGGTCAAGGTGCTCGATGCCGTGCCGGTGCTGACAGCAGCGGAGGCGTGCCGACAGGTCTTCTGCGGCCAGTACGCCGGCTACCGCTCCGAGCCGGGGGTGGACCCGCGCTCACGGACGCCGACCTTCGCCGCCGTTCGCCTCCAGGTGGACAACTGGCGCTGGCGCGGGGTGCCCTTCTACTTACGCTCGGGCAAGGGACTGGCGGCGCGCTCCAGCGAGGTCATCATCCAGTTCCGTTGTCCGCCGCACCTGATGTTCCCACTGCCGCCCGGCACGACCCTGCAATGCAATCGGCTGTCGCTCTGCATCCAGCCGGACGAGGGTATCCACCTGAACTTCCAGAGCAAGGTGCCCGGCGAGGAAGGCGTCAAGCTGTGCCCGGCCGACCTGGAGTTCCACTACAAGGACGCCTACCCCGACCTGCCGATCCCCGAGGCCTACGAGCGGCTGCTGCTGGACGCCATTCAGGGGGACGCGGCCCTGTTCATGCGCAGCGATGAGATCGAGCGGGCCTGGGAGATCATGGACCCGCTGATCGCCGCCAGCGAACGTCCCGACGCGCCGGCGCCGGAGATCTACGCGGTAGGCTCGGCGGGTCCGGCCGGCGCTGACGCCTTCCTGGCCCGCGAGGGCCGGGCTTGGCTGTCGCTGTGTCACCATTGACCGCTTGCCGCTTGGCGCTAAGCCGCAAGCGGCAGGCGCCCTCTGGATCTGTCTGCCATGCGCATTCTTGCTCTCGACGTCGGCACATCCTCGATCAAGGCCGCGGTCCTGGACGCAGAGCGGGCCCAGCCGGTCGGCCCGGTGGCGCGGGCGGCCTACGATCTGGACTTCCCCACACCCGACGCGGCCGAGGTGCCCGCCGAACGGCTCTGGTCGGCGGTCGCCCAGGCAGCCCGAGAGGCGGCGCGCGGCCTCGAAGGAATCGAGGGAATCGGCTTGTCCGTCCTGACGCCGGCCCTGGTGCTGCTCGATGGGGCCGACCGGCCCATCCTCCCGATCTACACTCACCTCGACCGGCGCGCCCGGCCGGCAGCCCGCCAGGTGTGGGCGGCGGTCGGCGAGGAATTCCTGACCACCACCGGCAACCGCCCGCTCCCCGGGGGCATCACCGCCGTCTGCCTTCGCCAGCTCCTCACCGACGACCCCTACCTGCATGATCGCATCAAATGCTACCTGCACGCCAACGGCTGGCTCGCCCTGCGGATGACCGGCGAGCGGGCCTTCGACCGGGCCAACGCCTCTTTCACCGGGCTGTACGGCACCTTGACTGACCAGCGCTGGTCGCGGCGTTGGTGCGACTACTTCGAGGTAGACATGGCCTGGCTGCCGCCGGTGGTCTGCGGCAGTGCGACCGTCGGCACGTTGCGGTCGGCAGTAGCGGCGGAACTGGGCGTACCGGCGGGGTTGCCGGTCAAGCTCGGCACTGCCGACACGTCCTGCGCTATGTTGGCGGCGGGCATGGGACCGGGCGACCTGCTTCACGTCGTCGGCACGACCCAGGTGGTAGCGGCGATTGTCGAGCACCCCCGGCCCGATCCGCGCCGGCTGACGCGGCAGCTGGGCGTCGGCGACGCCTTTATCCAGGTGACGCACAACCCGGTCGGCGGCGCCGCCCTGGGCTGGCTGCGCGAGCTCTGCTTCCGCGAGCAGACCGAGGAGGAATTCTACGAACACACCATCCCGGCAGCGCTGGGGCGCTCGACCATCGTGACGCTCGACCCGCCGTTTTTGGGGGGCGACCGGCTGGAGATCGAGGCCCATCGGGCTGCCTTCCGCAACCTGACGCTGGCCACCGACCGCCTCGACCTGCTGGCCGCGCTGCTGCACGAGATGCGCCGGCAGCACGAGAAGGCGTTGGCGGCGTTGGGCGCGGGCGACCGCTTCCGGCGCGTCTTCCTGACCGGCGGCGGCGTGGACGTGGTCCGCCGGCTGATCCCGCGGTATGCGAACGACACCGTACAAATCCTGGAAGAAGGCTCCCTCCGCGGCGTGGCCCGGCTCTTCCGCCCCGGTTAAAGCCGCTCCCCGTTCCCGAAATGTCTCCCTGCGGCTCGTTCCTCACTTGGCCGAGAATTGGAAGATCGTTGTCGAACGGTACACCTCGCCAGGGCGAAGGACGGTCGAGGGGAAGTTCGGCTTGTTGGGCGAGTCGGGGAAGTGCTGCGTCTCCAGGCAGAAGCCGGAGCGGCGCAGGTAGGGCTTGCCCGACTTGCCGACGTGCTTGCCGTCGAGGAAGTTGCCGCAGTACAGCTGGACGCCCGGCTCGGTGGTGGAGACCTCCAGCACCCGGCCGCTGGTCGGCTCATACACCCGCGCCGCCAGCGACAGCTCGGCGCCCTTCTTGTTCAACACATAGTTGTGATCGTAGCCCCGACCAAAGCGGAGCTGCTCGTCGTCCTGATCAATCCGCTTGCCGATGGCGACCGGCTGGCGGAAGTCGAAGGGGGTCCCCTCTACGCTCCGCAATTCGCCGGTAGGAATTAGACCGGCATCGACCGGCGTGAAGCGGTCGGCGTTGATCTGCAATTCGTGGCCGAGGATGTCGCCGCTCCCCTCGCCGGCCAGGTTGAAGTAGGAGTGGTTCGTCAGGTTGACGTGGGTCGGCTTGTCGGTGGTCGCCTCGAAGTCGATCCGCAGGGCGTTCTTGTTGGTCAGCGTGTACGTGGCCGTCACGGTAAGCGTCCCGGGGTATCCCTCGTCGCCATCTTTGCTGACGTGGGTGAGCTTCAGGGCCGGTCCGTCCTTGGTCTGGAGGGGCTCGGCCTTCCAGACGGCCTTGTCGAAGCCCCGCAGCCCGCCGTGGAGGTGGTTCTCGCCGTTGTTCTTGGCCAGAGTGTACGTCTTGCCGTCGAGGGTGAAGGTTCCCTTGCCGATGCGGTTGGCATATCGGCCGGCGATTGCTCCGAAGAAGGGGTGGCCGGCCAAGTAGCTGTCGAGATTGTCGAAGCCGAGCACGACATCGGCGAACTTGCCGTTGCGGTCGGGCGCAGTCAGCGCGGTGATGATGCCGCCGTAGTTGGTGATCGAGACCTGCATGCCGTTGGCGTTGGTCAGGACAAACAACTCGACGGCCTGGCCGTCGCGTGTCTTGCCGAAGGGCTTGCGGGTGATGCCCTCCCCGGCCGCGGCCGGAAGCGTGAAGAGCACCACCAGGCCGACAGCTGTTGGCTGCTTCAGGGGGATGCCGATCATCGCGCGTGTCCTTTCTGTGAAAAACTGTGTTGCTCCGTTGCCAAGCTCTCCCCGGAAAAATGGCCGGGGCCGAGCACAGCGAAGCTCCAGCGCTTCCGACCAAGGTTGCGAAAACTCCGGCGCTACCCCGTCAGCATTTCGACGGCGCAAAGCCATGTCGAAATGCTTCGTTAGTCGCCCTTAAGCACGCGCGCTCCATCGACGGGCCGGGTCACAAAGAGCGTGGCCGGCCGACCGGTCTGTCGGAAGTAACCGTCGCGGATGCGCTCGGCGGCGTCGTCCAGCGCCGGACGTCGGACCAAGCTGACGGTGCAGCCGCCGAAGCCGCCCCCCGTCAGCCGCGAGCCGACGACGCCAGCCGGGCCGAGCGCGGCGGCCAGCGCGACAAGCAGGTCCAACTCGGGGCAGCTGACCTCGTAGTCGTCGCGCAGCGAGGCATGGCTGGCATACATCAGCCGGCCCACCGTTTCCCAGTCGCCGCGCCGGGTCGCCGCCGCCGCCTCGACCGTCCGGGCGTTTTCGTTGATCACATGCCGGGCCCGCCGATAAAGCAAATCGCCCAGTGCCTCGCGCGCGTGTTCCAGTAACGCCGGCGTGGCCTCGCGTAAGGAGGCAACGCCCAGGACGCGGGCGGCCTGCTCGCACTGCTGCCGCCGGACGGCATATTCACCCGCAGCCAGCTCGCGCTTGACATTGCTGTTGACGATCAGGGCGACCACCTCCGGATCGGCCAGCGGCGTTGGCTGCACGGTCTGCGAACGGCAGTCGATCAACAGCAGCGAGCCGGCCTGCCCCATGACGGCAGTGCACTGGTCCATCAGGCCGCAAGGGACGCCGGCAAAATCGTGCTCCGCCTTCTGGCAGAGCCGTGCTTTCTGAAGCGGCTCCAGCCGTTGTCCGGTCATCGCCTCCATCAGGGTAGCAGTGGCCACCTCCAGCGCGGCGCTGCTGGACAGACCGCCGCCCAGCGGCAGGTCCGAATGGACAACCGCCTCAAACGGCTCGGGCCTTAGTCCAAGAGCCAGGCAGCCGGCGACCACCCCGCGCACGTAGCTAGCCCAGCCGGCGGGCTCCGGCGCGATCGGGCCACGGACCGGGACCGTTGCCCAGCGCTGGAGCGCGACGCTGAAAAGCCGCGCTTCGGGACCGGGCGCCCGATCGGCCGCAATGACAACATGGCGGTCGATGGCCATCGGCAGGACGAAGCCGCCATTGTAGTCGGTGTGCTCGCCGATCAGGTTGACGCGCCCCGGGGCGGCGACAATCCAGCGGGCGGGACGGCCGAAGCGGCGGCTGAACTCGTCCTCGGCTGCCTGAGCCAACGGAGTGAGAGCGGTAGTTGCACTCATGCCGGTCGCCGCCCGAATTCCCTTGCCCCCGCCCCGTTGTAGCATCATCGGGAGACCAGGCCCCAACCGGGCGGTCGGGAGCACCTACGCGCCGCTACGGCTTCTTGCACGGCTCGACGCGGATGGCGAGGATCAGCGTTTCGTTTTTCTTCGTCTGGTAGCCGGTCACGATCGGAAAGAACTTGCCGCAGACCGATCGGTAGACAATGTCGCCGACGCCGGGGGCATGCACCTTCAGGCAGACCCAGTTGTGGGCGTTTGCCCCGTGCTGCACCACCACGGCGGCGCACTGCCCTTCGAGCAACTCGAATGTCTCTTCCTTGCCGACCGTCATCGACTTACAGGTTTGATTGCCCTGGCGGAAGCCGGTCAACTCGGGCCTCTTCTTCCGCACTTCCTTGGCCAGACATTCCAGGGTGGGGCAGACCTTGTCGTTCTGATCGGTCGCCAGGATGACGACCACGGTCACCCGGACTTGCTCCGGCTGACAGGCGCGGCCGGCCGAGGCGGCGGCGGCCAGCCCGGCCAGGGCGGCCAGGAGGGCGAAGAGATGCCGGCCAAATCGTGTCCGTATCATGGTTCAGCCCGCCATCGATCCCGGGACAGAGCACGCGCGGGCGGTGCCCGGGCCCCGAATTACTCCTCGCGCGGCATCATGACGACCATCGGCGTGGCCGAGTCATCGCGGGAGTAGTAAGGGGCCATGCCCTCCATATCGCTCTTGACCTGGTCTACAGCGGCCTCGCCGGGACCCAGCAGGGCGAGCGGCCCGCTCACCGGCGGCTCACCCACCACCAACGCCCGGGCATCGGCCGGGTCCATGCTGATGATTTCAATGTCATCCGCCGTCGCCACGGGCAGCGGCTCCACCACCTCGGGGGCCGGCGGCGGGGCCACCCCGGCCGGCCGGGACAGGATGACTGCCAATACCACCGCTGCGGCGGCCGCCAGGGCAGCCAGTCCCCAGGCCCGACGCAGCCGGCGCCCCGGCCGGGCCCGGGCCGCGGCGGTCAGGGCAGCCTCGATGCGGGCTGCGGTGCGGCTCCAGGCGGCCTCGCTCGGCTCGGGGGGCGGAGCGGCCTGCCAGAGCCGGGCCAGGCAGCGCAGTGCCTCGACCTCGGCAGCGGCCTCGGGATGCTCGGCCAGCCAGGCCTCGATGCGGCCGCAAGCCTCGGGGGCAAGCTCACCGTCCACGTAGGCGGCCAATTCCTGCGGATCGGGGCCCGGGATGTTGCCCTTGTCACGCGCGCTCATAACGGGATCCGTTGTTCGAGGTACGCCCGCAGCTTCTGGCGGGCATAGTACAGCCGGCTCATCACCGTGCCGATGGAGATCCCCATAATGTCGGCCACTTCGCGGTAGCTCAGTCCCGCCTCGGCGTGCAGCACGAAGGTGCGCCGCTGCGCCTCCGACAGTGTCGCCAACGCCTGGTTCAACAGTCGGCGGAGATCGGCCCGCTCCAGCCGCTGCGCCGGATCGCTACCCACCAGGAAGGACGGGACCTCGCCGTCGTTGGCCTCGGCAGCGTCGAGGTTAATCGCCGGCCGTCGTCCGCGCTGCCGGCCGAGGTCCAAGGCGGCATTGCTGACCACCCGCAGCAGCCAGGTCTTGAAAGTGCTGCGACCCTGGAACCCCTTCAGGTGCGTTAGGGCCTTGACGAAACCTTCCTGGACGGCATCCAAGGCGTCGGCTTCGTGGCCGAGCAGACGGTACGCCACCCGGTAGGCGGGGAGCCGGTAGCGCCGGAACAGCTCTTCGAAGGCTTCCTGGTCGCCCGCCGCAAAGCGCCGGAGCAGTTGCTCGTCGCTGGGAGTCGGCGGGCAGGGAACGCTGACGGCGGTCATAATGCGGCGTCTTTCCCGGGGCGTGCGGCTTCAGGGGGCCAGGTCGCGGGGCAACGCAGGGGAGGACGGCCCTGACCTGGCGAGTGTTCCCGGGATGGCGTCGGCCCGGCAGTGCAGAGAAAGCCACGGCCGGAGTTAGCGTTCCCTCCCGAGAACAGACGGCCCGGCAGACCGCCCTATTCAACCCCATTGTACCGGCCGGAGTCTCATGAAGCGAGAAGAAACGACCGCCCCGGCCACCGCGGGCACAGGTTTTCGAGAGGCGAGCGGGGGGCGTCAGCCCCCCGGTAAGGCGAGCGGGGGGCGTCAGCCCCCTGGTAAGGCGAGCGGGGGGCGTCAGCCCCCCGGTAAGGCGAGCGGGGGGCGTCAGCCCCCCGGTAAGGCGAGCGGGGGGCGTCAGCCTTCCGCTCGCCCGGAGTGATTGCGGC